>CAMOEK010000147.1:0-6528 GCA_946612125.1 uncultured Lachnospiraceae bacterium
CGAAAAGAAGGCTGCTTCCGTAAAGGAAAAAGAATCCGAAAAGAAAGCGGCTCCCGCAAAGAAGGAAACAGCTAAAAAGGAACCTGTTAAGAAAGAAGCTGTAAAAGAAAGCACAAAGAAAGAAGCAGCGCCTGTGAAGGACAAAGAGCCCGAAGCAAAGAAGGCTCCCAAAGCGGAAGTTAAGGCAGGTCCCGAGGAAGAGATCAATATAGAATACGGCGGCTGTTCCTATTCAAAGGATGATCTGGTGAACAGAGCGCTGAAGATCTGGACCAGCAAATTAAAGAGGGGACGCTCTGAGCTCCACAATATGGAACTCTATGTCAAGCCTCAGGAGAACACCGTATATTACGTATTCAACGGCAAGAGAAAAGGAAGTTTTGAACTGTAAAACAGCATAAGATTTAATGACCGGCATCAGGCCGGTCATTTTTTTATGAAAAACAGTTGACATTTATCAAACAGGGTGGTATCTTATCCATAGATGTTAGCACTCTAATAAATTGAGTGCTAATAACTGAAAGGGGGGTGATCAGAATGCAGGAAGAATTGGATGAGAGAAAAAAGAAGATCCTGCACGCGGTCATTCGCAACTACCTTGAAACCGGTGAGCCTGTTGGCAGCCGTACCATATCGAAGTATACGGATCTGAATTTAAGCTCCGCCACCATAAGGAATGAGATGAGCGATCTTGAGGAAATGGGCTATATCGTACAGCCCCATACCTCCGCAGGACGCATCCCGACCGATATGGCCTACAGACTGTATGTAGACAGCATGATGGAGGAGAAGGACCGGGAGATCGAGGAACTCAAAGGCATGCTGCAGCGCACCGAGGATAAAATGGACAAGGTGCTCAAGAATGTGGCTAACCTCCTTGCCACCAATACCAATTACGCGACGGTGGTAAGCGCTCCCCAGATAAAAGGGAACAGGCTCAAGTTCCTGCAGCTTTCCAAGGTTGATGACAGCCACATACTGGTGGTCATAGTAATGGAAGGAAATGTGATCCGCAACGAGATGATACAGATCGACGAGCCCGTCAGCGACGAGAACATGCTCAAGCTCAACATCCTTCTCAATACGCACTTAAACGGACTGGCGCTTGAAGAGATAAGCCTTGGCAGGATAACGGCGCTCAAGGAACAGGCCGGCATCCACAGCGGGATCATAGGAAATGTGATAGATGCCCTGGCGACGGCCATCAAGGGCGAGGAAGACCTGGAGGTCTACACCAGCGGAGCCAATAATATCTTCAAATATCCCGAGCTGGCCGACCAGCAGAGAGCCAGCGAGCTGATACACACCTTTGAGGAAAAGAAAGCTCTGGCAAAGCTGGCAACAGATAAGCTTTCCGAGGAAGGCAACAACGGCATACAGGTTTATATAGGAGAGGAAGCTCCGATAGAGTCCATGAAGGACTGCAGCGTGGTAACGGCCACGTACGAACTGGAGGAAGGCATGCGCGGAAGCATCGCGATAATAGGCCCCAAGCGTATGGATTATGATAAGGTTGTAAGTTCGCTCAAGACCATGATGAAAGAGCTTGAACGTGTATATAAAAAGGAATAGAAAGGATCTGATCTTAATGGGCAAGAAGGACAAGAGAAATTCCAGGGAAGAGACCATAAAAAAGCTAAACGGTCTGAAGGAAGCCGCGGAAAAGGAAAAAGAAGCGGAAGCAAAAGCGAAAGAAGATAAAGAAGAAAAGAAGGCCGAAGAGAAAGCGGCAGAAAGCGCTCCAAAGCCTGAAGCACAGCCGGCAGCAGAGGAAGCAAAAGAAGCCTCAGCGGATGATACAGCCGGAGTAAGCGACAAGGCCAAGGCTAAGATAGATGAGCTGAACGATAAGGTGATGCGCCAGATGGCGGAATTCGAAAACTACCGCAAGCGCACCGAAAAAGAGAAGCAGTCGATGTTCGAGGTAGGAGCAAAGAGCGTGATAGAAAAGCTCCTCCCGATAGTGGATAATTTTGAAAGAGGTCTGGCAAGCCTTTCCGAAGAGGAAGCGCAGGGAGGATTCGCCAAGGGCATCGAGATGGTATACAAACAGCTGATGGAGGAGCTTTCAAAACTGGAAGTGAAACCTATCGAGGCTGTGGGAAAGGAATTCGATCCCAATCTCCACAATGCTGTAATGCATGTGGAAGACGAAGAAGCCGGCGAGAACACCGTGGTTGAAGAATTCCAGAAAGGCTACACCTACAGGGAATCGGTGATCAGACACTCAATGGTTAAGGTGGCCAACTAGCCCCCGGCAGCGTCATCCTAAGCGAGGTTGAAGCACCTGATGAGTGTAAGCAATAGCCCCCAGGCAGCGTCATCCTGAGCGAAGCGAAGGATCTTGACGGTATAAAGCATTTCAAAAAACTAAATCATTAAAAAGTATAATCAGTAAATAAACTCATAATAAAAGGAGGACACAGTTATGGGAAAGATCATAGGTATCGATTTAGGAACAACAAACAGTTGCGTAGCAGTTATGGAAGGCGGACAGCCTACAGTCATCAGTAATGCTGAAGGCGCGCGTACAACCCCTTCTGTTGTGGCATTTACAAAGAACGGCGAGCGTCTGGTAGGTGAGCCTGCAAAGCGTCAGGCAGTTACCAATGCGGACAATACCATTTCTTCCATCAAGAGAGATATGGGTACCGACAGAGGCCGCACGATCGACGGCAAGAAGTATTCACCCCAGCAGATAAGCGCAATGATCCTGCAGAAGCTTAAGAGCGATGCAGAGAATTACCTGGGCGATAAGGTTACGGAAGCAGTTATCACCGTTCCCGCATACTTCAACGATGCACAGCGTCAGGCAACCAAGGATGCAGGTAAGATAGCAGGTCTTGATGTAAAGCGTATCATCAACGAGCCTACCGCAGCAGCTCTGGCATACGGCCTTGATAACGAGAAAGAGCAGAAGATCATGGTATACGACCTGGGCGGCGGTACCTTCGATGTATCTGTTATAGAGATAGGCGAAGGCGTTATCGAAGTTCTGGCTACCAGCGGTAACAACCGTCTGGGCGGCGATGACTTTGACCAGAGGATCATCGACTGGATGCTTTCCGAGTTCAAGAATAAGGAAGGCGTAGACCTTTCCGGCGATAAGATGGCTATGCAGAGACTTAAGGAAGCTGCAGAGAAAGCAAAGAAAGAGCTTTCCGCATCTACCACTACCGATATCAACCTGCCTTACATCACAGCTACCGCAGATGGACCCAAGCACTTAGAGCTGACTCTTACCAGGGCTAAGTTTGAAGAGCTTATCCACGATCTGATCGAAGCAACTGCAGAGCCCGTTCGTAACGCTCTTAAAGATGCAGGCCTTAACCCTTCAGACCTTGGACAGGTACTGCTGGTTGGTGGTTCAACACGTGTTCCCGCAGTTCAGGATAAGGTAAGACAGCTGACCGGCAAGGAGCCCAGCAAGACCCTTAACCCCGATGAGTGCGTTGCTCTGGGAGCTTCCATTCAGGGTGGTAAGCTGGCAGGCGATGCAGGCGCAGGTGAGATCCTCCTTCTGGATGTAACTCCTCTGTCACTGTCCATCGAGACCATGGGCGGCGTAGCTACCAGACTGATCGAGAGAAACACCACCATACCTACCAAGCACAGCCAGGTATTCTCTACGGCAGCAGATAACCAGACAGCCGTTGATATCAACGTTGTACAGGGTGAGCGTCAGTTCGCAAAGGACAATAAGAGCCTTGGCCAGTTCAGACTGGACGGCATCCCTCCCGCAAGAAGAGGCGTTCCTCAGATAGAGGTTACTTTCGATATAGATGCAAACGGTATCGTTAACGTATCCGCAAAGGATCTGGGTACCGGCAAGGAGCAGCACATCACCATCACCGCAGGCTCCAACATGAGCGATGAAGAGATCGATAAGGCAGTTAAGGAAGCTGCTGAGTACGAAGCTCAGGATAAGAAGCGTAAGGAAGCTATTGATACACGCAACGAGGCTGACTCCATGGTATTCCAGGTAGAGAAGGCTCTGAACGAAGTGGGCGATAAGATCGACGCTTCCGAAAAGAGCGCTCTTGAAAGCGAGCTGAACAGCTTAAAGAGCCTGCTTGAGAGCACCAAGGATCAGGAGCTCAGCGAGGATCAGGTAAGCCAGATCAAGGCAGCCCAGGAGAAGATGATGGAGAAGGCTCAGAGCCTCTTCACCAAGATGTATGAGAACATGGGCGCTGCAGGCGGAGCAGCCGGCGCAGGTCCCAACATGGGTAACATGGGCGGCGGAAACAACGGCGGATCCGGAGACGGCGGAAACGGCGGCGGCGCAGATGACATCATCGACGGCGACTTTAAGGAGATCTAAGCAGATTTAATCGTAGGGTAACAATATTTGTCATCCTGAGCGGAGCGAAGGACCCACAAAAAAGGGTTTGCAGCGACACTCAGGATGACTACGTGTGAGGGAAGTGAAAGAGCTATGGCTGATAAGAGAGATTATTATGAGGTACTGGGCGTAGACAAAAACGCGGACGATGCTACCATAAAGGCGGCTTACCGTAAGCTGGCAAAGAAGTACCATCCCGATATGAACCCCGGAGATAAGGAGGCGGAAGCAAAGTTTAAGGAAGCATCCGAGGCTTACGGCGTTCTTTCTGATCCTGAAAAAAGACAGAAATACGACCAGTTCGGACATGCAGCCTTTGATGGCGGCGCAGGCGGCACGGGCTTTGATTTCTCCGGCATGGATTTCTCGGATATCTTCGGCGATCTGTTTGGTTTCGGCGATATATTCGGAGGCGGCAGGAGAAGCAGTCGCAGCAACGGCCCCATGAAGGGCGCGAATCTCCGTACCAGCGTGCGTCTTAAATTTGAGGAAGCCATATTCGGCTGCAAAAAGCAGATAGAGCTGGAAGTAAAAGAGACCTGTAAGACCTGCGGCGGAAGCGGCGCGAAGCCCGGCAGCAAGATAGATACCTGCTCCAAGTGCGGCGGCAAGGGCAAGGTGGTATTTACCCAGCAGAGCCTTTTCGGCATGATGCAGAATGTGCAGAGCTGTCCCGACTGCGGCGGAAGCGGCAAGGTGATAAGGGAGAAATGTACGGACTGCCGCGGAACAGGTTTTGTTCCCATGCGCAAGCGCTACGAGGTGGAATTCCCTGCCGGTGTTGATAACGGCCAGTTCAAGCGCATGACAGGTTTGGGCGAGCCCGGTCAGAACGGAGGCCCCCGCGGCGATGTACTGGTAGAGGCTGTTGTGGACAGACATCCTATCTTCCAGCGTGAGGACAGGGATATTTATTCGACGGTTCCCATTTCCTTTGCAGTGGCTGCATTGGGCGGCGAGATCGTTATCGATACCGTGGACGGTCCGGTTCTGTATGAAGTAAAGCCCGGTACCGTAACGGATACCAGGATCCGCTTAAAGGGCAAGGGCGTTCCTTCATTAAGGGATTCCAAATCCAGAGGCGATCATTATGTGCTCCTTACTGTTCAGGTGCCTAATAAGCTGAGCAATAAAGCAAAGGAACTGCTGAAGGAATTTGATATGGAGTGCGGCGACAGCCTGCATGCGGCAGAGCGATTCCGCAATGAGAAAAACGGCGCCGGTTCAAACAATGGCGACGACGCCGCTAAGAAGAAGAAAAAGAAGGGCTTGTTCGGATAAAACGGAATGAGTAAAAAGTTTTTTATCATACCGCTGCTTCTGATGTTCTTATTATGTTCCTGTCTCAAGGCGGATGAAGCTTTGCCGGTATTTGAAGAAAATATCAGCGTCACTGTTCCCGGTATGAACCGGGAGGTGACGCTTTTGTGGCTTTCGGATCTGCATATTGCCCCGGACAGCGCGGGCTTTGATCCCGCTTTCAGTGAGGATACGGCGTTTCGTAAGCAGTATTCTGCCTATGAGGGAACAAGCGCGCAGCAGCAGTGGACCGGAGGAAACGGAGATTTCAAATGGAACTCCTGCTGGGTGGAGATTTTAAACCGGACAGAAGCGGATGCCGTGATCTTTGGGGGCGATCTGTTGGACTATAACTGTCCGGAGTCGACGGAGCTTTTGGGTAAGGGCTTTGAAAAGCTTAATAAAGAGTATATCTATGCCAGGGCAGATCATGATATGCTGCCCACATATCAGGCTGTTCCTGATTTTCAGGCTGCGCAGGACAGACAGGATACGCTATGCAAGGACGAGTCCGTTATGAGCATGGACTTCAATGATTTTTATCTGGTGGTTTGGAATAATTCCACTTCCAACATCAGTGAGAGCGGACTGCAGCGCATACAGCAGCTGGCGGCAGAGGGCAAGCCCATGATACTGGCAACCCATGTGCCTATAGAGCCCCTGAATGACGACAGTCTGGCAGAGGCATCGAAAGAGGCGTTCAACGGACGTTCATTATTATGGGGCTATAATTCCGAATACTGGCCGGATGAAAATACCAGGCAGCTGCTGGATCTTATCTACGCCGACGATTCTCCTTTTGTGGAGATACTCTGCGGACATCTGCATTTCAGCTGGCAGGGCATGGTCAGCCCCCATGTTCACCAGACCGTCTTTTCACCTGC
>CAMOEK010000148.1:0-6526 GCA_946612125.1 uncultured Lachnospiraceae bacterium
AATATATCATCTTCACGCTTAAGTGTCAATATAAATATTTAAAGTTTTACTTTAATTCTTTTCACAAAAAAACCACGAGGTACGTCCCCGTGGTTCTGCCCGTGGGGTCAGACCCCGTTCACATTTTGTTCATGGGGTCTGACCCCAGGAGTGCGCCTTTTTTCTGGGTAACAAGGGCGGCGGCCGCATTGGCCGCTGTAAGCATTTCCTTCAGCTGAAGCTCTGTCAGATCATCCAGGCCATTATCACAGATATAACTGAGCACCGAACCGCAGAAGGTATCACCCGCGCCCGTGGCATCCACTATCCGGTTCTGCCTGACAGCCGGCACTTCTACCCGCAGATCCTTATAATAAGCTCTGCTGCCATCCTTTCCCATTGTCAGACAGATCAGAGGGATATCATACATATCTCTCAGCTTCTGTATTCCCTGATCATAATCTTCTATCCCTGTGACAAACTGAATTTCATTATCCGAGATCTTCAAAATATCACAGCAGGAGATTGCCTTAAGCATCTGTGTTTTTGCCTCTTTCAGGTCCGCCCAAAGAGGCTCGCGCAAATTGGGATCGAGTGAGATCAGGCAGCCCTTTTTCTTTGCGATCTCCACTGCCTTCATAGTCGCATTACGAACATTTTCATGCGTCATCGACAATGTGCCAAAGTGGAATATCTTTGCATTAAACATGCTTTCATCAATATCTTCCACCCCCAGCATCATATCAGCGCCAGGGTTTCTGTAGAAGGAAAACTCCCTGTCACCATCAGCCAGCTGATGCACAAAAGCCAGCGTAGTCGGTATGTTTTTGTCTGTCATCAGATATCTGCTGTCAATGCCCTCTTTATCCAGAGTAGAGCGCAGCATCCTTCCAAACTGATCATCACCGACTTTTCCTATAAATCTCGTTCTTTTTCCAAGCCTGGTCAGCATGGCAAGAACATTGCACGGCGCTCCGCCGGGATTTGCCTCAAAAAGCATATTTCCCTGTTCCGACTCTCCGTTACAGGTAAAATCGATCAGTAATTCTCCAAGTGCCAGCACATCTATCCTGCTCATAGAAAATGCAATGGATCTGTCTACATCCAGATAAGGGATCTGTGTAGCCTGAAAAGCATGATAGATATCGCTTTTCCCGGGCCAGACTGTCCCCAGCAGTTTATTATTTCTGTCTAACTGGTGGAACCACGAGCCATTAACATGATCATGCACCACATCCTCGAGATACTCTAAAAACATGGAATAATGTTCTGCATATTTTTTTTCTTTTGTGATCCTGTAAAGCACTGCCGAAGTGTTGATCGCTTCTGCAAGTGTCCAGTGCATTCTGTCGTGCACCACAGCTTTGCCATCCCAGTCAGTAGTATATACCAGTCCGCAGGCGCCGTCTGCATTCCAGGCGTCTTCGATTGCGCGCTCATAAAGCTTCACCGCTGCATCTATGTAATGCGCCCGTCGCTCTTTTGTCAAAGCCGTCGACATCGCCCACTGTGATATCAGTCTGGACCATTCTATCCCATGTCCCGGCGTTGCGCCATAAGGCTTAAACGGGTCATCGGGCTTATCTTTGTTATATTCCAGATCCGCTTCCCAGTTTTTAGTGAAATGCTCCGGGATCCTCCATTTATTATTGCCCGCCCAGGAGATCACCCTGTCAATGATCCTTCCTGCTCTTTGTCTGTACTTCTCATCCTGAAGGCAATCTGCTGCCGCCAGAAAAGCTTCTACCGTATGCATATTGGCATTTAATCCACGGTAATCGTCAAGCGCTGTAAAATCAGTATTCCAGGTATCGACAGCCAGCCCCTCGTTCTCATCCCAGAACTTTTCATCATATACCAAAAGAGCCTTGCCAAGCAGTTCTTCAGCGCCCTCAATACCGGCAAGGACTGCGGAGGTTGAAGCCAGAATAACAAATGCATGCGCATAGCACTGCTTATCGGGCAGGGCCTGCCCGTCAGCTGTAATTCCCGCATACCATCCGCCTGCATTCTTATCCATAAGCTCATTGGATAATCCTCTTATCGCAGCAGCCGCAAGGTCTTTTCCTTCAGGGAATCCGGCCATAGCAGCCATACTGTACACATGCGCCATCCTGCAGGTTATCCAGGTCTCTCTGGGCCTGTCAGTCCATGGTTTTCCGTCGTCACCCAGATAATATGACGCTCCTCCCTGCGAGGGAAACTGCTTTCCAAACTCAAGCAATTCCGTGCCTAAAGCTTTCATGTAATCTTTATTCTCTTTGGTATCGATCACAAATCGTCTGTCCATATCTCTCCTCCATCCTTATTTGATATCAAATACACTTCTAAGTTTCAGGCGTTCCGTATTTCCTCTAAGGACTTTAAGCGTTTTTGATCCGCCGTTCAGATCAAAATAATTGTCGCTAAGGATAAGGTCTTCATTATCGTTTTGGATCTCTATGCTTTTTGCGTATTTTGCTGCATATACCGTAATCGAATCCCCATCTGTTTCACAGCGCAATTCCGGATCTTCATATCTGAAATACTTTGGATACGAGAAGATAACCGTTCCTTCCGATACCGTCTCTCCTTCGATAAGAGCCCTGTAACTTACATACTGATCATATATCGCTATATCCGGAAGTTCAACCCTGTCCAGCCATACACTTGACAGAGCCGGAACTGTAATACATGCGCTTTCGCTTCTGAGTATCCGTGCCGAAGCATCCCGTATCTCCCATTCCACTCTAACCTGCTTTTCATTACGGGTCTCATTTGTAACATTGAGTCTTATGGATTTTTTGAAAGCAAACGGAAGTCTTACAAGTTCCTGTCCGCTTCCCAGCATCCCCTCTTCTTCACAGGAGATCATAACGGGCGCAAAAAACCGCCTCGCATAATAATGCAGTGCCTTAAGCCTCTGCCCGTAATCCACACTTGACCAGGATGCTACAGGCCAGCAATCGTTAAACTGCCAGTATACCGCGCCCATGCATCTGTCATCATTCCGGTTCCTTCGCAGATGTTCAACGCCGTAACGGATAGCATCCGCCTGCAGCAGCTGCGATGCATATATCACTGTTTCAAAACTCGTAGGATACTTATATGTCTGCTGCATATAATTCATGATCTTTCCGTTTGCGGCGCCGTTTCTCTGATGTCTTTCCATGATATAGGAAAAGATATTCATATCATTTTCATCATCCGTAAACATCTCGATGGTCTTTTTCGCAGGAAAGGACTGAAATCCAAATTCAGACAGATAACGGAAATAATGTTTCCGGTATTCCGAAAAAGGAACATTGCCATGCCATACATCCCAGTAATGAACATCACCGCGGTTCTCATCCCTCGGATCATCAAAAGATCCTCCCGATGACGGACTGGCCGGCCAATAAAACACCTGCGGAGCATACTTTTTCATAAGCTTCGGCATGATCCGCTCATACATAATGATATAGTCGCGGACCTCACTGTCCTTGCTGACCCAGGTCCTCTCCTTAACAAACTGCTCCATCTCATTGTTTCCGCACATAAGTCCCAGGGACGCATGATGCCTGATCCGCTTAAGATTGTCTATTATCTCTGCCGTGATGTTTTCTTCAAATTCGGGAGTCAGATCATATACAGCGCAGGCAAACATAAAGTCCTGCCACACAAGCAATCCCATCTCATCACACAGATCATAGAACCAGTCATCCGGATAATGACCGCCGCCCCAGACTCTGATGGAATTAAAGTTCGCAAATACAGCCTTCTTCAGGAGCTCTTTTGTTGTTTCCTTCGTTACCCTGCCAAGAAGATGATCCTCGGGAATATAGTCAGCGCCCATAGCAAAGAAATTAACCCCATTGACACAGGTGGCGAATCTTTCGCCCCACCGGTCCTTAGTTCTATCCATGGTAACGGTACGAAGCCCTATCCTTCTGCTATATTCATCGAGGAGCTTTCCACTGCTGTCACGAAGTGTAACAGATACCGTATACAGATACTGCTGTCCTAAGCCGTTGGGCCACCAGAGTTTCGGCTCATCGATCACGATCTCCTCGCCCGCAACGCCTTCTCTGATCAGCTGTCCGTCAGGGTCTTTTATCTCAAATCCTATCACCATGTCCTTATCGGATAATCCACTGTCGAATACCGTGGTCTCGGGGATCAGGACCAGCCTCACGCTTCCGTTCTCATGGAACTGCTGTATCTCAACGCTCTCGATCCGGGCTCGGTCTATTGCCTCTATATATACCGGACGCCAGATACCGGCATCAGGAAGATGAGCCCCCCAGTCCCAGCCAAACATATAATGCGCTTTTCTTATATGGACGAATCCGTTCATCGCATCCTCTGTTCCAAGTGTAGGTGCTTTCTTAAACGCTTCCTCAATAAATTTAGTCGGTGAATGAAATATCAGCTTAAGCTCATTTTCACCTGTATTAAGAAGTGATCTCACAGGATACTTCCATGTTCTGTGCATATTGTTTGCAAAACCTATATGTCCGTTATTGAGATAGATATCGGCCAGAGTATCCAGTCCCTCAAAAACCAGCATCAGTTCGGACATGTTTATCATTTCATCATCACATATAAATGTGGTGCTGTATTCATAATCATGATCCATCAGTTTAAGGGCTTCTGTTTCATTATCCTTCCAGAACGGATCCTCCATTTGCCCGGCATTTAACAGATCCAGGTAGACGGATCCCGGCACTGATGCGCCATAAAACCGTTCCTCATCCGTTCTTCTCATTTTCCAGTTTTTATCTATCAGAATCTTTTTCATTTATCCGCTCCGTTCATTGTTAAGTAATTATTTACTTAAATCTTTATATCATTAGCTAACTTTGACGTCAATATGTATAGTCAAAAAAACGGCGACTGTAACAGCCGCCGTTCTCTGACTTATTTTACTTCTCTTCTATTTTCCCCTGTTCAAAGCCCTTCATATCCTTGGCCTTGATGCTGAAGGTCGCGGCCTTGCTGCCGGTAGCGGAGGTGCCTTTGCCACTCACGACTATGGTAGCCTTGCCCTTGTTTACATTGTTGCTGTAGGTGATGGTGTAATACTTCGGATCAACATCCGTCCAGGTCTTCCCAACCTTTACCTGTACCTTAATGACCGGTTCCACAGCTCTTCCGCTGTATTCCTGCTTTCCAAGCTTCTTGCCGGTAGCGGGATCCACGATCCTGGCTTTGCTCAGGTCGATCTTTCCTTCCTCAGCTCTGTAGAGCACAAAGCTTACGACCTTTGAAGAATCACTCTTGTAGTTGCCGGTACCGCTCACCTTCGCATACAGAACCACCTGACTTTTGTCCGCTTCCATCGTATACTTCGCAGGCAAAGCCTGGGTGCACTCCGCATCGGTATAATAAGATACGGTATAGTCCTTCTTCTCTTTCAGGAGAACACCACCGTCGTTTACATATACTTTGGAGAAGAACTTACCGGGCTTGCTGTAGGTCATACTGCCCACAAAGATATCCGTTCCGCTGATGGACGAAGCTTCGATGGTGAAGTTATGTTTCTTTGCCTTCTGGCCCTTATAGTTTCCGATGAAGCTGATGACTGCCTGAGCCGTTCCCACCTTCTTATTGTTGCTGTACTTTACGGTATAGTCTTCTCCTTGTCTGAGGATGCGCCCTCCGGCCGCCACAAGAAGAAACACTGTCGCGCCCGCAGGGTTGTGCATCACTGCTGCTTCGCTCTTTACCGTGATCTCGCTGGTGGTATCGGGCTTGATGGTAAACGTTGCTGAAGCGCCGCCGTAATATTTTCCTCTTCCCTCGACCACGACTGCAGCCTTACCGACATTGTAGTTATCACTGTAGCTTACGGCATAATCCGCATACTCCTCAAGTTTGGTTCCGTCCGCAGCCGTAACGGTGACTTCAGGTCTCTGCTCCATGCCGTTAAATACCACGGTCTTTGTGGAAAGCGTGATCTTCAGGGTGCTCTTCTTCACATCTGCTTTGGTAATGGGCGTGAACACCTCGGTGATGCTGCCGCAGAAGTTCCCTTTGCCCTTGATCTCCAGAGCCTTCGCTTCGGTAATCTTTTCCTTCGGAAGCTCCACATCCTTCGCCTTCAGTTTGTAAGTGCCGTAGTATAGCTCTGCGGCAGGCTTGCCGTCCTTTGCATACTGCTGAGGCACGACCATGAGCGATCCCTTAAGTACGCTCAGATCCGCAGGCAGGATATAGAATTCCAGTTCCTTGCTGCCGCCGAAGTTGCCCTTGCCCTTTACAATGACTTTGGCTGCCTTCTTTGTACTTGCATTAGTATTATTGCTGTACTTGACGACGTAATCCGTGCCTTCCATAAGGAGAACGCCATCCGCGCCGCGCACTTCCACAGACGGCTTCATGGCAAGGCTTGTGTAAACCACCTCATAACGACCTTTTTCACTGTTATATACAAGACTTCCATGATAAGGATCCGGAGCAATCTCGGAAAAGAATACGGTAAAACCGGGGATCACCTCGCTTCCGCTCCACTTTGCATAAAGTGTAATGTTCGCGGTCACCGGTGTCATGAAATTGAACCAGTCATCATCCGCGCAGGATCTGGAAG
>CAMOEK010000149.1:0-6494 GCA_946612125.1 uncultured Lachnospiraceae bacterium
AACTCATTAGCTCTTTCATAATAAAGGGTCATAAACTCTTCGCTTGTAACATCCACGCCTTCCGCTACAAGAGCGGCTGACACTTTATACCCCGATGCAGCGTTAATAACCGTACTGACTAAAAACTGTATGCCAAAATACATCAGTATAAACAGCAAACATACACCTGCGCTCTTAATAACTTTTTTCATTTTTCTTTCCTCCTTTTTTTGCCATGATCGCTATATACATTATCATTATGATATTAATGATCGATACTACTGCTCCGGCTCTGCTGCCGGCTAAACTTGTACTTATAGTCGCTATCATCGGATTGGTCATGCAGATGATTATCGGAACCATTATGCTGACCTTTTTATTTCTGTCCTCTTCATCCAGGCCCAGCACATTACCTTCAAAGACAGCTCCTTCATATTCTCCCTTAAAGATCTCTTTATGTATAAGCCTCTTTACTCCCTGATCGATCTCCGCTTCCACCAGCTCATCCATCGGCATCAGAAGCTTTTGTTTTAAATAAAGATCAGCCCTTATACATTCCAGGACATACAGCCCGACCAGCCTCTTTTTAAAAAACACAGCGTATACTTTTCCTTTTCTTTTAAGCAGTTCCCTGCACTGCTCATATACACATTCCATATCTTCCGAGAATCTGTAAATACTCAGGTTAAATATCCTGCCCAGGTCTTTTTCCCTTACATCCGATATCTTTCCGCCTTTTACATATGAAGCTGCAAACAAAAAATATCACCTCCTTTCTTTACTTGTTTGCGTTACCCTGTCGATGATCCTTTTATACCGCATGCAAGAAGATTTAGGTGATATTTGTCGCTAATTGTATTTTTTTTGTCGTAAAATGTATTTAACCCGTCACGAAAGGTCTGAAATGGCAGATCGTTGCCTACGCCGATATGGGTCTTGGAAGCATCAATGATAAAGTATACATTCCCCCCTCCGCTTCTGCCTTTATCATACCATCATTCTTTTCCACTGCCGATCTGATATTCTGAGTACCATAACCATGCAGATTCTTATCCTCCTTGGAAGTGATACGCTCCTTTGCATTAAACAGCTTTCCCAAGTCTAATTTACCATCCGTCTCTGTATAAGTATTGCTAAGCTTTATATTAAAAAACTGACCCGACTTTCTGATCTGAAGCTTTATCAGCCTTTCATCCTCATCTGCTCTTTCACAGGCCTCTATGGCATTATCAAGGGCATTTGCAAATATGCTGCATATATCCGTAGGCTTCATGCCAAGCCCTCCGTCAGCCACCCCGTCAAGAGTGAATTTTATGCCGCTCAGTTCCATCCTGGAAACCTTCATCCCGACCAGACAATCCAGCATCTCATCACCTGTTATATATTTAGGCGACATAGCGCGTACCTCTCCCAGCATCTCTTCAAGGTAAGCATCCGCCTCTTTATTCTTATCGTTTTTTATCATCGAAGACAGCAGTGAAAGATTATTGATCACATCATGACGGAATGCCCTGGTCTCCTCCTGGCTTTTTTTGTACTGGCTTATATACTCAAGCTCTGCCGCGATATAGTTCTCCTGCAGCAGGTTTTTTTCCATGATATTTTTTCGTGATATAACAAGCACTATAAGAATGGGAACAGCAATTCCCAGTATAGGATATATCACTCCCAAAGTTCTTCCCATAATGGTGTACATCTCCGTTTTTGTCGTATCCCGGTCCACAGGTACCATCACTGACATGATAAGAGTAAGCTCCCAGGCCAGAAACAATATCCTGTAGCGCCATCTTATATACATACTGTTTCCTTTTCTGTACATGCCGAAATACATGGCTGCAAAAATAGCGACCGCCAATGTAAAATAGGCTATATTATACCCTGTATTCTCTGTCGCCAGCCCATTCATATCCTGGAACAGATAGCCCGGAATATCCTCGGAATAAAAGGCCTGCGAGAACATGGCGATTGTCTGCATGTAAGTCTCGACTACAACTAAAATTATGTATGTTTCTATTCCATGAAGCAGTCTGTGCCTGGAGTATGCCATCCCCGCTGCATATATGATCGCTGCAACAAGCGCCAGCTTATTTACCAGATTTACGATCTTGCTTGCCGGCGATACAAGATCCAAAACAAATATTGCAGAAGGATTATTGTGAACTTCGATCAGGAATCCCACACTCACTGCTACAGCCAGTCCCAATCTTAATACCATATATATACCCGGAAGGATAAATTGCTTTTTATTGATCTTTATATCACGCAGAAAAAAACACCTGCATATCATCAGGATATTAAATACCATCAGAAACTCTATAACAACAGAGATCGTCCCCAGCACAACCGACAAAAAAAATTCCGGTATCATTTGTTCGTAAGTCATATCATTCTCCGTTCCGGGTCGCTAAATAATTGCTCAGCCTTCAAAACACTGTATATTCTACCATGTTGAATACAAATGTAAACCACGGGGACGGCCCCGTGGTTTTTTCCCTCATGTTTTCGTCCCCGTGTTTTTTCCCTGTTTCTTACTTTTTCTTACTGTATCTTTACCGTGACCGGCTCCGATATCAGCTCGACCGTATTGTGCGCTTTCCTGTCGGCATCCTGCAAAAGGACTTCCTTCTCTATCGCAAATGTTATCTCGGATATCCCGTCAGCCCATTCACTGCTGTAGTTTATCCCGGCCTCTTTGCCGAATTGCTCCAGTCCGAATGCGTTATCATACAGCTCTGCCACAAAATGATCCACATTTACTTCACCGTATGGTGTGCTCTTTTTGCTTCCGTCACCATGTTCAGATCTTAAGAGCATAAGGTAGGTATTTCCCAGATCATCCCAGGCCCTGATACGAAGCGAGGCGGCATATTCGATGTTTTGCTCCTCACATATCTTATTTACCAAAGACCAGTCCGTTATATATGTCTCATTCCCATACAGCTTAAATCCCGATCCGCCCATCGAATATGCATTTATCTCAAGATCCTGATATATGCCGTCCAGATCCATCTGCGCGCTTCCGCCGTCTATGCTGATGCGCTCGTGCTCTCCCTCAGCGAATTCACCGCTCAGCCTTGTCTTAAAGCTGTAGGTCCCGCCGTATTCTGCGCCCAGATCGATGATGATGCTTATGGTACTGTCCAACGGATCCGGCAAAGCTTTCCTGTAATCTTCGAATTCCTGCATTCTTGCCGCGATGATCTCTTTCCTCTCATCCTCATATGCCGGAGCTACCTCCGTATATTCATATATATCGGTAACCGGAGCATCCACCCACTGCCCCGCCTCTGCTTCCTCCGGGTGTTCCCTTAAATATGCAGCCCTCTCCTCATATCTTCTGTCTATCTCATCCAGATAAGCCATTGTCATAGTCGTATCCATAAACAGGTCAAGATAAAGAGAATTGCCTTCCACAGTATACTTATTTCCCCAGTTAAAGAACGCCGTATCATCAAGCTTTGTCTCGAGGGATATTCCGGTAGCTTCAGTTGCATTCCAGCATGCACCCTGCTCAGATGCGCTCTTAAGCGTCTTTGACAGTTCGTCCAGGTTCTTTTCATCATTAAAGTCAAATCTTACGCCCACCTTCATATTGCTGTGATCCATGCTGATAGCCGTGATCTCTGCATCCGCATATCCGTTTTTTACAACTCTTTCAATAAGCTTTCCGTCCGTGACATCTCCGGCAACTGCGCCATCGTACTGTACTTCATATGTGGCTGTGGCTCCGGTAACATCATCATACATCTCTTTGGTCACGGTATCTCCTTCTTCCGCGACCACCCTGGTCTGCGTAGCCCTGACGCGCATATCATCTTTTAAGTTCTTCCGATACTGCGCTGCCGCGTATACTCCGCCTCCCACAGCCATAAATCCTATAACGATGACAGCCGCCTTGCCAAGTGTGCTCAGTGCTTTAGCCGTACTGCCGCCTGTACCTGATCCCAGCTTATTCTTAAGTCTGGCATTTATCTTTTTTATCTCTGTATCCGAAAGCTGTTCCTCTTCAAATTCATCAAGATCCGTATCTATATCATTTAAAATGCTGTATACACTGTTCATATAGAATCTCCTTTTCTTTTTACTTATTATATTACCCTGCCCGGTGCTAATGCCTTACGAAGCTTGCTTTTGCTTCTTGAAGTGTGATTGTAGATCTGCTCCTTTGTGATGTTCATCGCCCTGCTCACCGTATCTACGCTTTCCCCCTCAAGATATATGCGCCGCATTATCTCACGGTCTTTTGGTGATAAGCATGAGAGCATACTCTGCGTTTCACTCTCTATCGCCTCTTCTATCGCTGTGATCCTTTCGTCGTATGCTCCGGGTTCCACAAGCATCTCATCAATGGATCCGGCGGCAAACCTTTCCTCTTCACGCTTTGCTTTTCTCAGATGATCAATAGCCCTATACCTGGCGATAGCGGCGATCCACGTTTTAAACTCACAGCGTGACTCATCATATTCGTCTGAATGCTCCCAAACCTTCATAAGCACATCATCAAAACACTCATCTACTTCGTCCGGGATCAGAGCCAGCCTGTTACGCAGTATGGAATATATCAGTCCCGCGTACTTCTTCACCACATACTCCAGCGCCCGTTCATCTTTACAACGCAGCCGTTCTATATAATTGTCATCATTTATCTTTTTTCCAAACACATTCCTGCTCCTTTTTCATTTTTGACCGTTATAACGAAAACTCTTCAATGAATTCATCTGTTATTATATACGCTCGTAATATCCTGATCCTATCAAAACGCATAAAAAAAGACAAAAGTATTTTTTTGTCTTTTCATATGCCTTTATGAGTACCGACAAACACCTGATCAAACACACAGATTCCCGATTATCCGGTTAAACCTTGTCACATTACGTGATACACCGTTTTCCATTCAGTCAGTCACTTCAAGTATACTTTAAATAATAGCAGCGTTCTGCTCTCATCCGCGGGTAAGCTCCACGATCACAGGCAGCACTATCATAAACGCTGCCGGAAGCACGAAATCCCATACCGATACTCCCCCCGATACCGCTACAGAATACAGACACCTTATCCCCACAACGATCGCAGTCACTATCACGCAGGGCTTAAGTATCTTCTTTATCCTGAATATCGTAAGCTGCGTACGGCTGACCGGCAGGTACTTAGTCAGGCCGGATATACTGTATACTTTCTTTGTAAGCGGCTCGGTATAGGATGCATATTTTGTCCCATAGGAAAACATTCCCATTGCATAGAGCATAAAACCGTATACTATCACCATACGCATGTCATTTTCATATTCGGCAAAGGGGATGATCAGCAGTATGGATGAAATACCCACCAGTATACAAGCTGCTGCCTTTCCCAGTACATGATCCGGAAAATATGTTGTCTCCTCCTTAAAAAAAGCCGCTATCTTCTCCTGCTGTGATCTGTCTTCTTTAAATGCTCTCATGAAAACCTCCCATTCTGCCGTCTTCTATAATGGCTGTATAATCGGTGTTTTTCTCTATCTCCGTCATATTGTGGCTGCTCATCAGCACCGTGACATTTTCATCTGCCAGCAGTCTACGCAGCATATTGAAAAGCTCTATCCTGTATACCGGATCCAGTCCGGCCGTTGCCTCATCCATGATCAGCAAAGTGCTCTTATGCGCTATCGCAAATGCCAGCTGCATCTTTATCTTTTCGCCGCGTGACATCTTAAAATATGTGCTCTCCTCCCTGATGTCCATAGCCTTAAGGCTTTCCTTATACAGCTCCATATCAAAGCTGTCATAAAAGCCGCCCAGAAGCTGCGCATTCTGCAAAGCCGAGCGCTCGTTAAAAAACTTATTATCATCGGATATGAAACCTATAGAATTCATGATGCGCTCATGCCTGCCTTCTATATCCTCACCTTCAAAATATATACTGCCGCTGTATAGCTTTTTTTCGCTAAGTATATATCTCATCAGTGTAGTCTTGCCGGCGCCGTTCTCACCGGCTATGGCATAAATGAAACCGGGTTCAAGCGAAAAGCTCACATCTTTAAGCCCAGACTTCCTGCCCCTTCCGTTCACATTTTTAAATTCCAGCACACTCATTTCTTTCCCTCCGTGTTCGTCTCATAAAGAGTTTCCGCCATTTCCAGAAAGTCCTCTTTACTGATACCAGCATTTTTTGCTTCAAAGATGACCTCTCCAAGTCTTTTTTCTATCATCATCAGCTGCTTTTCCATAAGATAATCCGTATTGTATTCGCATACATAAAAGCCTTTGCCTGCTACGGAGCGTATCAGCCCTTCCTTTTCAAGCTCTTCGTATGCGCGTTTGGTGGTGATCACGCTCACCGACAGGTCTGCCGCGAGGCTTCGTATGGACGGAAGCGCCTCGCCTGCTTTCATCTCACCGCTTACAATAGCGCTTTTCATCTGATTGACTATCTGTTCGTATATGGCCAGGGTCCCCTGTGGCATAAGATCGATCTTTAACATCTGCAGTAATCCTCCTTAATATGTATCGCCCCCTCATCTTCGTTCGGCGGCATTT
>CAMOEK010000150.1:0-6417 GCA_946612125.1 uncultured Lachnospiraceae bacterium
GTTGCTGTTCTTCTGCTGGTAATGGCAGAGGTGGGGGCGTTGATGATCAATAGCCAGACACTTTACAAGAATGGTTATTATGAGGTTAGTCTGCAGGAAAACTCTCAGCAGATAGTTCAGACTGTTCAGGACCTTTT
Source organism: uncultured Lachnospiraceae bacterium (assembly GCA_946612125.1). Taxonomy (GTDB): domain Bacteria; phylum Bacillota; class Clostridia; order Lachnospirales; family Lachnospiraceae; genus NK4A136. Next base: position 138 of record CAMOEK010000150.1, read on the forward strand.
GATGAATGCCAATGTTAATTACAGTCTTGCAACCACCACATATACATCACCTGCGGGTCATAAATCCGATGTTATTTCTTTCCAGACCCAGGAAAGAAAAAAGGCCGGTGATACCTATACAGGTGATATGGAGACAGTCACCTATAAGATAGGCCGTAAGATCGATCTGGTACCCGGTAGCACACCCAGAACAGGTAATGTAGGTGAATATACGGATCTGGTACTTGTAAGGACCGGTGATGGCGGTGAGACCGTGAGCCTTATAGCTGAAGGTGTTCAGTCTATTTATCTTACAAAGAATAATGAGATAGAGACCACATCTAACGGAGATATGTTCAACGTTAAGACAGCAGATAAGGTCAGTATCTCAATGAACATGGTTAATGAGAATTATCGTTATTCTACTTCCGGAGAGATCTACCTGAGAAACCGTATAGGTACCGGTGGAGATCCTGATAATGATTCCGGCAGCGGGTCAAATGCTGATGTAGATGTAACAATCTTAAGAATTCATCAGTATGACCTTAAGAAGTTTGTTCCCAAGGAGTACACTAAGTTTGCTTTTGTAGATTCTTCAATGGGTAACTTTTACACCCTGAATGAAAACGGTGAGATCAAATGTGATGGTTACCTGAACAACCGTTGGGATGAGGAAATAGAAGCTGATATAGTAGCGACCGATGCTGCAGGCAGCGGCTCATATAAGATCCGTATTTTAACACCTAAGGTTAATGATGGAGCGCATATGCCTGTATATGCGTGGACTAATACCACTACAGGTAACGGACCGCTGGTTAATGCCCTTCCTGTGAATGGTATCTGTACCTGCCCTACATGCTGCGGCGAAGTCACCATGGATGCACAGATCACGCTTCAGATAGGTGGTGGCAAAGATTGTATTATTACTGACGGTGGTGCTAAACAGACTGTTGATCTTTCGGTTCTTGCATCTAACGGAGAAGGCGGTTTTTGCATCAGACGTCATCATGATGATGCTGAGGATGAACCTATTGGTTCTGCTGTTCCTGCATGGAACTGTGCTGCAATGCTGGATAATGAAGTTTTTGCACGTGTCCGTGAAAGCGGAGGTTCGGATGCTACTTTAGACCTTACGCAGTTTAAACTTGCTATCTGCCCTATGAAATTAAAAGATGGTATCACGAGTATGGATCATGATATTTGGGAAACAGATGTAAATGGTCATCAGTACAGGAATTATTATTATGATTATGTATTAAGCGGGAAATTTGAGAATGATCCGTATGCTATATCAAATGGTGGTGGTCATTGTATGTATTTGCCTTACCCCGGAGCGCATCATTCACAGGTCTTTCCTAAATTTACGCTTAAGCGTATCCATGTAGATAACAAAGCAAACGGATTCAGTATTCAGACACCGACTCATGCTGATGCAGGTAAGGATTATTTAGATTATTTCGTAGCTAATGAAAGTTATATAAGGTTACATGTATGGGTTTCCTATGCAGGTAAGGGAGGAATACCGGGGACGGATGGTGATTACAAATATACATATGACTGTTATGGTTATTACTATCCTCAGAGTCAGGGTTCAAGTGACTGGCTGATGGGACAGATAACCAAAAAGCCTTCACCTTCTGATGTACAGCCTACTAAGACTTCAGATGATCCGTTACCTTACGAGTATTACGATAAGAACCACTAAGAATTATTTTTCCCCCGCCAAACGGCGGGGGATTTTTTTATTCATGAAATAAAGGCCATGGGCAGGGTGGATTTTTTTCTTGCATTTAAAAAACTTTTATAGTATATTATCTTGCGTGTGCAAATTGTACACGCAATTTTATTGAACGACAGAGGAATTGATAATGGCAAAGAATCTGGTGATAGTGGAGTCGCCTGCAAAGGTTAAGACTATTAAAAAGTTTCTGGGCAGCAATTATGAAGTATGTGCCAGCAACGGACATGTTCGTGATCTGCCCAAGAGTACACTGGGCGTGGATGTGGAACATGATTATGAACCTAAATACATAACTATACGCGGTAAGGGAGAGGTCCTTGCAAAACTTCGCAAGGAAGTTAAGAAAGCAGACAGCATCTTTCTGGCAACCGACCCCGATCGTGAAGGTGAAGCGATCAGCTGGCATCTTTTTGAAGCGCTTAAACTGGATGAAAAGAAGGTGCACAGGATCTCTTTTAATGAAATAACAAAGAATGCAGTAAAGGATTCGCTTAAGCATCCCAGAGATATAGATATGGATCTGGTAGATGCACAGCAGGCGCGCCGTATTCTTGACAGAATGGTTGGATACCGCATTTCACCACTGCTTTGGGGAAAGATCAAGCGCGGCCTTTCGGCAGGACGCGTTCAGAGCGTGGCGCTTCGCATCATATGTGACCGTGAGGAGGAGATAGCAGCTTTCATCCCAAGGGAATACTGGTCGGTAGAAGCGCAGTTTTCGGCCGGAAACAGTAAAAAAACATTTACGGCTTCTTTTTACAGTGATGAAAACGGTAAGAAGACCATAGACAGCCGTGCAGAGGCAGAGGCCATAGAAGCAAAGCTTAAAGGAGCAACGTTTGAGATAAAAGAAGTAAAGCATGGAGAACGCACACGTAAGGCGCCGCTGCCCTTCACGACTTCTACCCTTCAGCAGGAGGCTTCAAAGACACTTAACTTTTCGACATTAAAGACCATGCGTACCGCGCAGACTCTTTATGAAGACGGTTATATCTCTTATCTGCGTACCGATTCAACCCGTGTATCGGAGGAAGCGCTTGCATCTTCCAGGGAATACATTATAAGCAATTTTGGTGAGGATTATCATATAGGCACGGCAGCCGTTAAAAAGGATGATAAGAAGATACAGGATGCGCACGAAGCCATCCGTCCTACAGATATAAGCATGACACCGGATAAGCTTAAGGGCAAGCTTCCCAGGGAGCAGTTTAGGCTTTATCAGCTTATATGGAAGCGTTTTGCCGCCAGTCAGATGTCTGCGGCTGTTTATGATACGCTTTCGCTTAAGCTTAGCGCCGGCGGCATGATATTCACTGCATCCGCCAGCGGCATTAAGTTTGACGGTTTTATGAAAGTATATACGGATACCGAAGACGACAAGGCCGTTAACAGTTTCCTGCTCAAGGAGTTTGCGGAAAAGGACAAGATACCGGCCATAAAGTTTGTTGAGATGGAAAAGAAGCAGCACTTTACCCAGCCGCCTGCGCATTATACGGAGGCCAGTCTGGTTCGCGCGCTTGAGGAACTGGGCATAGGCAGGCCGTCTACTTATGCGCCCACGATCACCACGATACTTGCAAGACGCTATATACTCAAGGAGAATAAGAATCTCTTTGTTTCGGAACTTGGCGAGATAGTCAATAAAGTTATGAAGGACGAATTCCCGGCCATAGTTGATGTGAACTTTACAGCGACTATGGAAAGTCTGCTGGATAATATAGGAGAAGGCAAGACCAACTGGAGGACAGTGATCGAGAATTTCTATCCCGATCTGGATGCTGCAGTTAAGAAGGCAGAGGAGGAAATGGCACATATCGAGATCAAGGATGAAGAAAGCGATGTGGTATGTGAGAACTGCGGACGCAAAATGGTCATTAAATACGGACCTCACGGCCGCTTTCTGGCATGCCCCGGTTTCCCTGATTGCAAAAATACCAAACCTTATTTTGAGAAAACGGGCGTGATGTGTCCCAAGTGCGGTAAGGATATAGTTATCCGCATGACCAAGAAAGGACGCAGGTATTATGGTTGCGAGGGCATTCCCGATTGTGACTTTATGGTCTGGAACAGGCCCGTTAACGAGAAATGTCCTGAATGCGGTGGCATAATGCTCAAAAAAGGCAGCAAGCTGGTGTGCGCCGATACAGAGTGTGGTTTTGTCAAAGATGACGAAGGAAAGGACGAAGAATGAGTTTAAGTCTTTTGGACCGTACGAGAAAGCTCGGACGTCTGCTTCATAATAATACATCGCCCAAAGTGGCATTTAATGATATCTGCGGAGTGCTCAGCGACAGTCTGCAGTCGGTTGTACTGGTAATAAGCAGAGGCGGAAAGCTTTTGGGCTGCGGCATAAGCGAAGAAGTGGCGCCGCTTAAGGAGCTTTTGAGCCATACTATCGGTGAGCATATCGATGACAGGCTCAATGAGCGCTTTATGGGGATATTGTCTACTCAGGATAATGTCAATCTTATGACCCTGGGCTTTTCGATGGATGTGGCCGAAGGCGGCGGCAGGTATCATGCGGTAGCTTCTCCTATTTATGCCGGCGGCGAGAGGCTGGGCAGCCTTTTCATATACAAGGATAAGGGCTGGTATGATATGGATGACATAATACTGGCCGAATATGCGGGAACGGTGGTAGGGCTCGAACTACTGCGCTCACTGCAGTCGGAAGCCGATGAAAGCGATCGTCTCAAACAGGGAGTAAAGAGCGCGCTTGATGCCCTTACTTTGTCCGAAAAAGAGGCTATACGATATATACTCAAACTGCTGAATGAGGAGGAGAACATCCTTGTTGCAAAGCGTGTTGCAGAAGACACGGGTATCGCACGCAGCGTGGTGGTAAACGCCCTGCGCAAGCTTGAGAGCGCCGGGATCATAGAGACTCATTCGGCCGGAGTGAAGGGAACAAGACTCAAAGTTATCAACAATACCATATATGATCTCATCTGACAGGGTTACATAAAATATCTTGTAATTTTTTCAAAATATTATATAATATATCATACAGTTTCGGGTAAGATCGTCCGATATTAATAATATGAGCATAGGCAGGGAAGCCCGCAGCGGCCACGGAAGGGCACAGGGTTTTGTCTGTGCTTATTTTGTGTATATCGGAACCGTATTTTTACGGATGGCAAAGACACCGAAGGAGAAGAGTATGGTAAATTCCAATGTTTTTTCGTATATCAATGTGCTGGATAAGGCGGCTGATGCTTCGTGGCTGCGCAACGAGGCTATTTCCAACAATCTGGCCAATGTTGATACTCCAAATTATAAGCGCCAGGATGTAAGCTTTGAGGATGAGCTTATCAGAAACTTGAACAAAGTTGAGAACCGCACGATGGATGCGAAAGTATATAATATGGAGCTTTCACGTATAGAGCCCAGGGTATATACCGATGCGGAAGCCTTTTCATACAGGCTTGACGGAAATAATGTCGATGTGGACAGAGAGAATGTCTATATGGCGCAGAATCAGATCACTTACAATTCGCTTATGCAGTGTGTAAAGAGCGAATTTCAGAATCTCAAAACAGCAATGGGCAACGGAGGCTGACGATAAGTATCATACTGCAGAAGCTTCATTGTATTAAGAGATTCCTGATTTCCGGCAGACAGAAAGGAGAAAGCTCATGGGAATGTTTACTTCCTTTGATATAACAGCATCGGGACTTACCGCTGAACGTTACCGCATGGATACCATTGCGGAGAATATAGCAAACGCAAATACTACCCGTACCGGAGACGGCACGCCGTACAGGCGCAAGGTAGTAGAGTTTGAGACCAAAGACAGCAAGCAGGACAGGCGCTCTTTCGGCCGTGTCCTTTCTACGGTCGTAGGCACCGGCAGGGCCCAGCAGAGGCATGACAGGAATGTGGTGAGCGATGACCTTATCGGATATGGCGTTAAGATCCCTACCATCGTTGAGGATACCACCAGTCCTATGAATATGGTATATGATCCTTCTCATCCCGATGCGGATGAAAACGGATATGTTACTTATCCCAATGTTAATACCATTACTGAGATGACTAACCTGATCGATGCAAACAGGGCGTATGAAGCCAATGCAACAGCGTTCAACGCCAGCAAATCAATGGCTACAACGGGGCTCAGTATAATAGGAAGCTGATCCGTGCCATAACAGGCGGGTTTATAACTTAGCAGGTAATATTTACCGCTTTGAGGATAAATACTATGGAATATATTGATACAGCTACAGGAAACCGTGTAAGCAATCCGATAGACAGACTCAATGTCCGTACGGGCAAGGAGATAAGCCGTTTTGTTCAGGAAAAGGGATCGGAAACGGAAGATCTTTTCGGATCCATATTCGGCGCGGCTTTATCCAATATCAATTCAACAAATAAGTATCTTTCGGATGCGGAAAACGAAGAGATCAAGCTGGCCATGGGACAGAGCAATTCTACCCATGATCTGGCAATAGCGCTGCAGAAAGCTTCTACGGCGCTGCAGTATACCGTAACCCTTAAGAACTCGCTTATTGAAGCGTATAGAACAATTATGAACATGCAGATATAATCTTAAGGAGGGGC
>CAMOEK010000151.1:0-6388 GCA_946612125.1 uncultured Lachnospiraceae bacterium
AATTTACTCTGTCAAGATCCTTCGCTTCGCTCAGGATGACAATGGAAATCGATTCTTTCGCTTCGCTCAGGATGACAATGGAAATCGATTCTTTCGCTTCGCTCAGGATGACAACGAAAACCGATGACTGTGTATTAGCTCAGGTACTCGTCGATAGCCTTAGCTGCGCCCTTGCCTGCGCCCATTGCCAGGATAACGGTTGCTGCGCCTGTAACGGCATCACCGCCGGCGTATACGCCTGTCTTGGTGGTCTTTCCGCTCTCATCCTCAGCCACGATGCAGCCGTGCTTTGTAGCTTCCAGGCCTTTAGTGGTAGAAGTGATAAGAGGATTGGGTGAAGTACCAAGGCTCATGATAACAGTATCAACATCTATAACGAACTCGCTGCCTGCAACTTCCACGGGACGGCGGCGTCCGCTCTCATCGGGCTCACCCAGCTCCATGCGGATGCACTTGATGCCCTTAACCCAGCCCTTTTCATCCTCAAGGATCTCGGTAGGGTTGGTGAGCAGATCAAAGATGATGCCCTCTTCTTTTGCATGATGAACTTCCTCAACACGCGCAGGAAGCTCTGCCTCGCTGCGGCGGTATACGATATGAACCTCTGCGCCCAGACGAAGTGCGGTACGTGCTGCATCCATTGCCACATTACCACCGCCGACTACAGCCACCTTCTTGCTCTTCATGATGGGAGTAGTGGACTTTTCGTCAAAGGCTTTCATCAGGTTGCTTCTTGTCAGATACTCATTAGCAGAGAATACGCCGTTTGCATTCTCACCGGGGATACCCATGAACTTGGGCAGACCGGCGCCGGAGCCTACGAATACAGCGTCGAACTTCTCTTCATTGATGAGCTCGTCGATGGTGATGGACTTGCCGATGACAACGTCCTTCTCGATCTTAACGCCCAGGCTCTTTACGTTCTCTATCTCTTTCTCAACAACGGCTTCCTTGGGAAGACGAAACTCGGGGATACCGTAAACCAGCACGCCGCCTGCTTTGTGCAGAGCCTCAAAGATGGTCACATCATAACCCATCTTAGCCAGATCGCCTGCGCAGGTAAGACCTGCAGGGCCGGAACCGATAACGGCTACCTTCTTGCCCTTCTTCTCTGTTGCGGGAGTGGGCTTGATGCCGTGCTCTCTTGCCCAGTCAGCTACGAAACGCTCCAGCTTTCCGATGGAAACAGGCTCGCCCTTAACGCCGCGTACGCACTTTCCTTCGCACTGGCTCTCCTGGGGGCATACACGTCCGCATACTGCGGGCAGTGCACTGGATTCGCTTATCACCTTATATGCATTTTCAAAATTGCCTTCTTTAACTTCTGCTATGAAAGCAGGAATATTAATGGAAACGGGGCAGCCCTGTATGCAGCGCGCATTCTTACAGTTGATGCAGCGCGTGGACTCTGCCATAGCTTCTTCTTCGTTATATCCAAGGCAAACCTCGGCGAAGTTCTTTGCTCTTACCGCAGGCTCCTGCTCCCGTACGGGCACCTTCTTTAAAACATCTACTTCTATCATCTCAGATACCCTCCTTTGCCTTTGCTTCCTGATCCCTGTACATGCCGGAACGTCTCATTGCCTCGTCCCAGTTGACCTTGTGTCCGTCAAACTCGGGTCCGTCAACGCAGGCAAACTTTGTCTTGCCTTCAACGCTGCAACGGCAGGCACCGCACATACCGGTACCGTCAACCATTATGGGGTTCATGGAAACTACAGTATGTATGCCCAGCTTCTCGGTCAGCTGGCAGACAAATTTCATCATGATCATGGGGCCTATGCTCACGCAGTGATCGTACTGCTTGCCCTCATTAGTTACCAGATCCTCAAGGCACTTGGTAACCATACCGGTACGTCCGTATGAACCGTCATCGGTGGTGATGTAGAGGTTTTCTGCCACGCCTTTGAATTCCTCTTCCATGATGAGTATGTCCTTGTTCTTTGCGCCTATGATAACATCAGCGCCTATGCCATGCTCCTTAAGCCATTTAACCTGGGGATAAACGGGTGCAGTGCCAAGACCTCCGGCCACGAACACTATCTTCTTCTTCTTAACTTCCTCGATGTCGTCGGTAACCAGATCCGAAGGCTGTCCCAGAGGGCCTACGAAATCGGCAAGCTCGTCTCCGGCTTTCATCCTGCTCATTATTATAGTACCTGCGCCTATAGTCTGAACCACTATAGTCACGGTTCCCTTTTCCCTGTCGTAATCACAGATAGTAAGAGGAATACGCTCTGCTTCTGCATTTGAACGGACGATAACAAACTGTCCGGGCAGGCAGGCTCTGGCCACCATAGGGGCCTCCACTACCATCTGAAAGATGTTTTCGTTCAGAAATTTCATGGATTGGATCTTGAACATAATTTGCACCTCATCTTTCTTAAATAAAAAATCCGTTTAATAATATATCACAGTTAGAGACGACTATACAAGAGTTTTCTGCTACTATTCACGGCCCTTTTGGCCCTGACAGTAACCGTTTTCTTACTCTGCGCAGGTATTATAGCGGTAGAATACGAGGGGTATCCTGTCCTTATCGGGATAGGACAGCATCATGCTTACAATGTCGTCCTTATCTTCAAGCGGGACAAGCTCAAGACACTGTCTATTTCCTAACTGGCTTACTTTTACCTCATAAGTACTCTTTGAATACATCGACGCGTTGTCCAGATCAAGCCGGGCAAGCTCTTCATCAGTACATTCCACGCATATACCGTCTCCGACAGCTCCGCTGCTGTTTATATTGAGGATATTGATAAATGTTTCCAGGCTTTCGTCAAAGCATGATATACTCAGATCACTCCCGTATCCGGAAAACATAAGATATCCTGCGACCTGTCCGTCGTTGTCATATGCCAGCCAGCCGCCGTTCAGCATATTATAGAATTGTATATTGTTCTTAGGATCAAGTCCGCAGCCCATGGCATCACGGTCATAACCTATGATCTTGCGGCTTGCGGGGGTACCGTCTTCTTTTTCGTTATGGCGCCAGTTATCCTCGCCAAACCAGTACTCTGCTTCAAAACCATCGCGGCATGCCGCCAGATGCATATCGGGCGACCACGCCATGTTGACTCTTATCGCAAAACTCTCACCCTTATTCAGTGTGGTAGAATAAATCCTTTCACCCGGAAGGAAAATGCCCGACCATACCAGTTCTTCTTCCGTGTCGTTTTCGTCAGCCGTGTGGTCTATGACCACCAGAGTATCATCTTCTTCTGCCGTGATATTCGCCCAGTACCATACCGGTTCATCCGAGGGATGCCCCGACACATAGACCATATTATTCAAAGAAGCATTCATATCATCCGGATAATAATCGATATGCAGCAACTCCGACATGGTAGGTTCGTCATAAGGCATATTGGATATGAAATTCCATTTTTTGCCGTCATCCGTAACACGGGCGGTCATTTCAAAATCCCTGTCCTCGGAATAATATGTATCATAGATCCGGTAAAAAAGATGCCAGATATCGCCTTCCTTATATCCGTCTGTAACATTAACTGGTATATAATTGGTGTCTCCGTGTTCATGGACATATATGATATCATCGTCATCAAAGATATACTGCCAGCTTAATTCACGAAGCGCCGTGATGTAATCCGTGCCGGTGGTTGATAAGCAATAATCTTCCAGAGCGCTATGATCTATGGCCGTTATGCCTGTATACAATTCACGACCCTCAAGATATCTTTCCAACTGCTCTTCGCTAAGCTCTGTAGATATGCCGGCACCGTCATAGCAGACATTCCCCCAGTCTATCATCTCAGGGCAGCAATAGCTGCAGGTAAAAAATCCGTTATATTTTATCGCGGTATCGCTGTTGATCTGCTTGATCTCTTCACTTGTAAGAGGTATCTTTTCATCCTCTGCGGGTCCTTCGGGCGCAGGCGTGGGCTCTTCTGCAGGCTTAGTGGGCTCAGCAGTCGGATCAGCCTCTTCTTCCCTGTCATCAGGCATCAGCCCGCGGCTTTCCCCTTCTCCCTCACATGCAGAAAAAGCCAGCGCAGAAGCTATCGAGAACACAGCAACGACAGCGCGTGATATCTTATGCATTTTCATCCGTTTATTCTCCTTAACATCTTATATCCATACCCGCGTAAGTACTTTCCTGCGACATATGCGCTTTGCCGATCCATGCCTGAGCGGTACGGGATCATAGCTGCTATTCACGGCCCTCCGGCCATGATAGTAACGGATCATATACTCTTGTCCGTTTATCTGTGACGTGAACCGCCGTGTTTCTTTTTTACCGAATAACCAAACTTTCCCAAAAGCTTCCCCAGCGTATAATACTCGCCATGCGAATAGCTTATGAGCCCTGCTGCCGACAGATCAAACCTGTTATTCCCGTCCAGATAAGCATCATCTATATCTGTACTCATGACCTCGCCTATAAACATATCATGGCTGCCCAGCTCAAGTATCTGTCTAACCCTGCATTCAAGACATACGGGACTTTCCGCGATCCCCGGCGCCTTTACGAATCTGGAAGGACTCGCCGTGATCTTCAGATCGCCTTCAAGCGCAAATTTATCTATGTCTCTCCCTGACCTTACGCCCACAAAATCCGTTACCTTTGCAAGCTTTTCCGTCGTAAGGCTAACAACAAACTCTCCGGTGCGTTTGATGATATCGTGTGAATACCTCTCCTTGCGTATGGACACGGAAAGCATCACGGGATCTGAACATACGGTTCCCGCCCAGGCTGCCGTCATCACATTTGCGCGGCCTTCTTCATCGGCGCAGCTTACCAGCACAGCCGGTACGGGATAGAGCATGTTTGAAGGTTTCCAGTATTGACGCGGCATCAGTTTCCTCCTTATGCTACATCATTCTTGCTGCGCTCGCCGTTTACCGCATCCATCATATTCTGCAGCGTAGTCTCCGCTATTGCATTCAGCGCCTCCAGCGTATAGAAGCCCTGATGTGAGGTTATCATCACATTGGGGAAGGAAAGAAGGCGGGCAGTTACGGAATGCATCATTATCTCATCCGATCTGTCTTCGTATACATTTCCTGTCTCTTCCTCATAAACATCAAGACCTACACCCAGAAATTTATTGAGTCTTATGCCTTCGATCAGCTCATCGGTGTTAACCAGCGCGCCACGCGAAGTGTTGACCAGGATAACGCCATCCTTCATCTTCTTGATATTCTCGATATTGATCATATGATATGTCGAATCCAGCAGCGGGCAGTGCAGGGAGATCAGATCGCTCCTTGCCAAAAGCTCATCCAGGCTCACATATTCAACAAAGTCTTTAAGCGCAGGATTTTCATACATATCATAGCCTATAACATTCATGCCAAAACCACGGCAGATGCGCGCCATGGCTGCGCCTATCTTTCCTGTTCCGACGATCCCGGCCGTCTTCTGATAGAAATTGACGCCTCTTAAGCCCCTTAAACTGTAGTCATTCTCACGCACTTTGTTATACGCCTTATAGAGTCTGCGGTTAACGGCCAAAGCCAGGCCCATAGCCAGCTCGGCAACAGCCTCGGGCGAATAGCCGGGAACTATCTTAACGCTGATACCCAGTTCTTTTGCTTTCTCAACATCAACATTATTATAACCTGCGCAACGCATAAGCACGGTCTTTACGCCCTTTTCATTAAGTATCTCCAGGGTCTTTGCGCCCACATCCGCGCTAACGAATGCGCATATAGCGTCGTAGCCTTCAGCAAGGGCTGCAGTCATGGGTTCAAGCTCATGATCGATATAGTCGATCTCAATCCCGGGAAATTTCTCCAGTAAGGGATCGAAAGATTTCTTGTCATAGATCTTTGCTGCATAAAACAGGATCTTCATGTGTTCATTCTCCTTTCTTCATTGGGATATAAGTGATGCCGTCGGAAGTGCCTTCCCCGGCGAACTGATAAAAACCGGTTTTTTTATAAAAATCAACGGCGTTGGGCGCCGCAAAAACAGTCATAAAATGTCCGTCGCCTCTCTCATATAAGAGGTCCAGGATCTTATCCTCCTCGTTATCCAGCGGAAGCTCCTCCCGCTCAAAGAGGTAATCTTCGGCGCATGCCACCAGCGCCCTTCCTATTCCCATGCCCTGATAGTCTGCATCCGTGAACAGCAGCGAGATATGATTATTCTCCCTGATACTTATAAATCCCACTATCTTCTCACCGTCTTTGGCCACATACATGCGATAGCGGCCTATCAGAAACATGCGTTTTAACATCTGACTGGATATAAAATCGATGAAGCTCTCGCAGCCTTCCTTAGAGTATATAGGCGCTACATAACGAGAAAAGGTACGCCAGGCCAGAGCCATGACGTCCTCCCAGTCTTCCGCAGTGCCGTGAAGTATATTTATCTCGTGATCTTTTACCCGCAGATACATAAGCCTGTAAAATCGGGGATCTT
>CAMOEK010000152.1:0-6367 GCA_946612125.1 uncultured Lachnospiraceae bacterium
TGTCCTCAAGAAAATGAGGACGGAAGGACCGTCCCCATGTCCTCATGAAAGGAAGGAAAGATGGATAAAGATAAAAAATACAATATACTTCAGAATCTGGGATACTGTCTGGCTGCTGCGTGGCGGGTGTATCCGTGGCTTTGCGTATTTGCTGCTGGTATGATCGCAGTCAACTGTGTTGTACCGCTGATCACCGCTTATCTGCCTAAAGTGCTGATCGATGAGATAACAGGCGGGGCAGAACTTAAGCATGTTCTTATGGTTACAGGGATCATGACCCTTAGTCTCGCGCTGGCAGGCACTGTTCAGAAATATCTGGAAAGGCTCGTTTACTGGCATAAGTTTAAACTCAATGCTTTCTTTTTGCGCAAGGTTACAAAAAAGGGACTTACGACGGATTATAAGAATCAGGAGGATGAGCATTTCAGAAAACTTCAGCATGAAAGCTTTGCAAGCTGTAACGGAAACTTTTCGTATTTCAATCAGATCATGGATGCATCGGTGCAGTTCTTTTCAAATCTGCTGGGATTTGCGGCTTTTTTCGGAATACTTGCTGCGTTGAACCCTTTGATAATAGTGTTTTTGTCAGCTACGACATTGATCGGATTTTTCTTAAACCGCAGGATCAACAAATGGGTATCGCTTAATACAGATGAGAAAGCCGGATACGAACAGCGCATGCAGTATGTGATAAGCGCTTCAGATGATACCGCTGCAGCAAAGGATATACGCCTGTATAACATGGCAAAGTGGCTGAACGATGTTTATGATAAGAATCTTAAAGGCGTGCTTAGTTGGTATAAGAAATATACCGCAAAACTCTTTGGCATAGCTTCTGCAGACAGCATGATCACGCTTATCAGGGAGGGACTTACATACCTGTATCTCTTGTATCTGGTGATAAAAGGAGAGATAAGCGTCGCGGATTTCGTGCTGTATTTCAATGTGGTCGCAGGTTTTTCCAACTGGCTTGGCAGCATGCTGGGACAGCTTAGCAATATTGAGAGGCTGAACCTGTCCGTTAACCGCATAAGGGAGTTTCTGGATTATCCCGAAAACTACAGGAGAGAAGGCGGAAAAACGATACCCGGAGCAGATGAACCCTGTGAGATTAAACTTGAACATGTGAGTTTCAGATATAAGGAAGACGATAAGGATATACTCAGTAATATCGATCTGACGATAAAGCCCGGCGAACACCTTGCGATAGTAGGACTTAACGGGGCGGGCAAGACAACTCTGGTAAAGCTTATCTGCGGTCTTACAGAAGCGGATCACGGAACTGTGCTCTATAACGGAACAGATATAAGGGAATATAACCGTGATGATTATTATAGTCTGTTCGGAGCTGTATTTCAGGATAATTCGATAATGCCGGTCACTATTGCGGAGATCGTTGCTGAAGATATTACAGAAAATATTGATGAAAAGAGAGTTGAAGCATGTTTAAAACAGTCCGGTTTATGGGACACAATATCAGAGCTTAAGGATGGCATCCATAGTAAGTATGACAAAGCTTTCTGGGACGAAGGTATAAACCTTTCCGGAGGAGAGAAACAGAAACTAATGCTTGCAAGAGCCTTGTATCGCAAGTCACCGCTTATCATTCTTGATGAGCCGACTGCAGCGCTGGATCCCATATCCGAAAACAAGCTGTATGAAACATATGATGAGATAATGAAAGCTAAGACTACGGTCTTTATCTCACACAGGCTGGCTTCTACCAGATTCTGCAGCCGCATCATTCTTATTGAAAACGGAAAGATAGCAGAAGAGGGAACACATGAGGAATTGTTGAAGCTTAGGGGAAAATACTACGATCTTTTTGAAACCCAGGCTAAGTATTATCGCGAGAACGATAAGGGAGAGGAGGATGCTGATGAAGTTAGATAAACGCATTAAACTGACGCGGCGCGGATATGGCCTTTTAAAGAAATACTGTCCGGGACTGATCGCAGCTAAGGTGTGGGCTACTGCGGCCGAAGCGCTTTCACCTTTTGTTACCATATGGTTTTCAGCACGTATCATCAACGAGATCGCAGGAGAAAGAAATGTGAGGAGGCTGGGGATCTATGTCCTTCTGACAGTGATCATCAATTTTGCTTTATCCATGCTGAAAAATGCACTGAACAAAGTGGTTGATGAAAAAGAATCCGGTATGTGGAACTATTTTCCTAAAATATTCGCTGATAAACAGATGAGTCTGGCGTATACGGATCTTGAGGATCAGGAAATACAAAAGAAAAAACAGAAAGCGCAGGAAAACCTGTTCATGTTCGGAAACGGTCTGGGGCAGCTTGTGTGGGATACCGCAGGATTGGTGCAGGTCATTGTGGGGATCATAGCGTCGCTGTCTTTATCGGTATCTTTATTCATATCACGCAGCGGCAATACACTGCTGGATTTGTGGATATGGCTGCCGGCGGGAATGGTGATCATGATCATAGCAGGGATCAGCACCGGGAAGCTGCGGCAGAGAGCCGGTAAAGCATTTGATGACTGGACTGCCGGAACTGTATGGTACAACCGCGCGTTTATGTTCTATGGTCACGAACTTTATGATGATCTGTCCAGAGCAAAGGATGTCAGGATATATCGTCAGGACAGGATCGCTGACCGGGAAATGGAGAAAATGAATGCTCATAATAAAGATGACAGGACAAATATAAGAAAGATGAGCCGCTATCCGGCAATGATCATTCTTGTGCAGGGTATCTGCAATGCATTGTGTTACGCTTATGTGGTTGCAAAAGCTGCTATGGGGGCATTTGCGATAGGAAGTATCGTACAGTATGCCGGCGCTTTGATCAAACTGGTGCAGAGTATCGGAGAGCTTGTAGATGCAAATTACGAGAATGTTATATATACAGGACATCTTGAAAAACTCTTTGAATATCTGGATATACAAAGCAGCGTGACCTGGGGAGATCTTGTGCCGGATACTGGAGCCAAAGCAGAGCATAAGATAGAGTTTAAAAATGTATCATTCCGTTATCCGGGCAGCGACAGATACGCGCTGAAAAACGTAAACGCTACGTTAACTTCGGGCAAGAAACAGGCGCTGGTAGGAGCTAACGGGGCTGGCAAGACTACATTTGTAAAACTTTTATGCAGGCTGTATGATCCTGATGAGGGAGCAATTTTATTAGACGGAAAGGATATCAGGGAATATGATCGGGAAGAGTATCTAAAGCTTTTTGCATATGTGTTTCAGGATTTTAAACTGTTCTCCTTAAGCCTGGGGGAAAATATTGCGGCAAGTGCAGAATTTGATCCTGATAAACTTGAAGAATGTATATCGAGAGCATATTTTAAAGAGCGCTACAGCACTATGCCTGAAGGGGCAGAAACATATCTTTATAAGGATATTGCGGAAGATGGTGTGATGATATCGGGGGGAGAAGCACAGAAGATCGCATTGGCAAGAGCGCTTTATAAGGATGCACCTGTTATGATCCTTGATGAGCCTACTGCGGCTCTTGATCCCATAGCCGAGGTACAGGTGTATTCGGACTTTGACCGTATCATAGCGGACAAAACGGCTATATATGTAAGCCACAGATTATCATCTTGCAGATTCTGTGATGAGATAATGGTATTTGATAACGGATCGATCGTTCAAAAAGGAACGCATGATGAGTTGCGCAGTGATATAAATGGTGTATACTGTGAATTATGGGATGCGCAGGCAAAGTATTATCAGAATGATGATGTATTATTATGAGGAGGAATATAGATGATACTGATATTGGTGAGACACGGAGATCCTGATTATCAGAAAGACTGCTTAACAGAGCTGGGACATGAGCAGGCGAAGATTGCCGCAAAACGCCTGATGGAAGAGGGCATAGAGGAGATTTATTCTTCACCGTTGGGAAGGGCCAGACAGACAGCGCAGGCATTTGCGGACCTTTCGGGACTGGGGCCTGTCAGGATCCTGGACTTTATGAAGGAGATACGTTTTGGAAAAGAAGATGCTCTTTATCAGAGCGGCAATCCCTGGCTGATGGCGTGTAAGCTGGTGAGCGAAGGTAAAGATCTGCAGAGCAGCGATTGGAAAAACTATCCTGAGTTTATTGATAATACAGCGGTTACAGATGTAGATAATGTTATGCGGGAGTCTGATAAATGGCTTGCTGAGCTTGGATATGAACGAGAGGGTTTGTATTACCGCTGCACGAATAAGGACGACAGGGAGAAAACGATAGTTTTGTTCAGTCACGGTGGATCATCGACGGCGTTATTATCACGAGTTTTTAATATTCCTTTTCCGCATATGTGTCAGATACTGGGGCACATGAGACATACATCGATCACAGTCCTCAGATTTGATAACATGCCGGGATCATTATCAATGCCTATAGCGGAAGTTATGGCAGATGCAAGACATATAAATGGTGTGGTATCCGTAAAATGACAGTCGGTAAAGAAATGTGGTTTATCCGTAAGGACAGGAGGGCAGATGAATTATTTTATAGAAGGTATACAGGGAGCAGGTAAGAGCACATTGACAGGGCGGCTGGCAGAGAGAATGCCAGAATACAAAGTATTTCGTGAAGGGGATCATAATCCCGTGGAGCTGGCCTGGTGTTCATATATGACGAAGGAGCAGTATGAGAGTATCCTGAATAAATATGCGCCTCTTGCAGATGAGATAAAGGCAAATGTGATCACGGAAGCGGAGTATATCTGCAATAAGACTGATGCTTCAAGGGATGGATCGAATGACAGTGATGACAGCAGGTATGTTCTGACATATACACGCGTTATTACCGATATCCCAGGCTTTCATAAGGATCTGGAACAGTATGAAATATATAACGGAAGAGTTTCAAGAGAGGATTTTGAAAAGATCATCCTGTCACGATATAACAACTGGAAAGGTGATGATCAGATCTTTGAATGTTCGATCTTCCAGAACATTATTGAGAGTCAGATCCTGTATTATGAAATGACAGATGAAGAGATCCTGGATTTTTACAGAAGACTCAGAGAGGTGCTTGGAGAAAGGGAATACAGGATACTGTATCTGGAAGTGGATGATATTGCAGAGAGCATAAATATCATCAGAAGAGAGCGCGTCGATGCTGACGGCAATGAGATGTGGTATCCACTGATGATGGAATATCTTAAGCAGAGTCCTTACGGGCAGCATCATGGCTGGCAGGATTTTAAAGATCTGGTTTCACATCTTGAGCATCGCAGGGCTTTGGAGCTTCGGATACTTAAGGAAGTGTTTCCGGAACACGCAGTGATCCTTAAGTCAAAGTCTTATGATCTGTCAGTGGAGTTACTCAGCGCAGAGCAATGGGCTGCGATCTTTAATGAGATACATCCGGGATTTTTTGACAGGGATTATGTAAAAAGAGTAGCGGATGATGAACCTGCTTCAGAGATGTTTATGGGACTCGAAAATATGGATGCATGTAGCTATGAAAAGAGTTTCCCGGAAAATATCACATTTGGATATTATGAAGGCGACATGGAAGAACTTAAGGACGCAGTAGAAAAAGTAATTCCGCACTGGATACCGCTGTTTACAGAGAATTCCAGGGTATACTGCGGATTTGCGGACGGAAAGATCGCAAGTTTCTGTATGATCGAGGACTTTGGAGAACATATCATATATGGAAGAAAATGCAGGATCGGAGGGCCGGGCTGTGTCGGGACTTTACCGGAATACAGGGATCGCGGCATAGGTCTTACCATGGTACGGAATGTAACAGGGATCCTGAAGGAGGAGCTGTACGATTACAGTTATATCCATTACACTTATGAGACGGCCTGGTATGCAAAGCTTGGATACAGAACAGTGCTGCGGTGGAACGGAAAAGGATTCGTATAGAGGAGATGATAAAATGAAAATAGAAAGTGAAAGACTTATTATCCGTTCGATAGAGAAAGGGGACGAAAAAGCATTTGCTGAAATGGCAAAAGATGGAAGTCTTACAGAAGTAGGTTTTGATGATACGTGTTCCGAATGGATCGATGACTGGATAAATGAAGCAAAAATGCTTGATGAAAAAGATGATCCGAGGCTTGACTACATCGCAAGCACTGTATGTTTAAAAGAAGATGGAAGTGTGATCGGATCGGTAGGGACTACCTATTATGAAGATGCGGCAAAGATCGGTATATGTTATTTTATAGGAGCGGAATACAGAAACAAAGGTTATGCATCTGAAGCGGTAAAAGCTTTTCTTCCTTATTTCTTTGAACATTATAACGAGGACGAGATCGCGGCTGTCATTCTTGAATCGAACAAGGCGTCGCAGAAAACAGCAGAGAATTCGGGATTTATACTAAATGACAAAAGGATGTATAAAGATATTTATGATGAGGATGAACGCTTATACTGTTTTTATAC
>CAMOEK010000153.1:0-6338 GCA_946612125.1 uncultured Lachnospiraceae bacterium
TTATTCCAAAGTATGCGTACGGTTAACAGCCAGTGGCGTCCAGCCGTTATCACGTCCTCTCTGCACTACCGCTGCAGGGTCTTCTTCAGTGTGATATGTAGCCACGCCCTGTCCGTAGGTCACGAGAATGATCCCATACTGCCCGGCAACCGCCCGCGCCTCATCTTCCGAAGAAACCAGTGCCATAAGTTCTTCTCCGACTACCTTGTCGCTTTCTTTATCGATCAACGATCCGCTCACTGTCGCATCCAATGCTTCTATCACCTCATCATCATTTACCGGAGTAACTGTTCCGGATACAACGGGCAGGAGGTTTCCGCTTACATCAGTCAGCTGCCCGATCTCTTCTTCCTCATCTGCTCCTTCGGAATAAACAGGTCTGTCGACATTATTCTGTTCCACATTAATGTTTCCGCTTTCACATGCGCTCATAAAAACTCCTGACAGTAATGCCATTACGCTCGCACATACTTTCTTTTTCATAACTTATTTACCTCCGTCTCCCCATTATAACAGAAACCGGTGGCTGCCGCCACCGGTTTCCAAAAAACGCATTTTTCTTATAACATATGCTTATTTTACTTTAAAATTGAATTTGAGCTTCTTATTGCTGCCATCATTAACCTTGATCGTGATCTTGGATTTGCCCTTCTTGGGAGTATTGTTTGCTGCCACCAGCTCGAACTGATACATTGTAGCAGGGAACTTTTTAATTACGGCGCCCGTCCAAAGGTTCGTAATGGTTACTGTGACTATCTTTGGACTTCCGTCTTGATTAACGACCATACCATCAGGCACCACGCCGACCAGATTAGGATTGCTGGAAGATACTGTTACATCACCCTGGTCGGGAGCAACGCAATCCATAAGAGCATAAAGAGTTACACTATTTACATGTCTGTTATCACCATCATTGTACCAGTAGTTTCTGCTTACAGAATAACCATGGTTAAGTATAGAGGTTGTGTTCGCTAAATACATTGTTGTAGCAGCCTTGCTTACCAGAAAATAAGCTGTAGACTTAAGATTTGTTCCGTCTGTAGTCTCTGCAGTAACATCAATAGTAGCAAGTTTGGTAATATCAAATTTTCCGCCGAAAAGTTTCTCCCACTTCTTCTTATTGATGCTTATTTTTCCCTTTGCGCTGATCTTAACCGCCTTGCTCTCGATAGCCTGCTGGGTTAAGCTTGCATTTTCATTGATCACAAAACTCCATTTAAGCTTAGTATTGCTGGGCTTGCCATAAGTATCCCCTAATGCTACGGGGATCTTCTTGCTCTTACCTACACCCAGCGTGCCTAAATATCCGCTATAGTTAGGATCAATGTTCAGGCTGGAGGCGGGAACATTAACGGTTACACTGATCACAGTCTTCTTTTTGTTTGCATCCATGCAGGTGATCTTTGCCTTGCCCGCCTTAAGGCCGGTTGCAACAACAGAAGTTCCGTCGGTTTTATTAAGCGCTAACACCGAAGCATTGGAAGTTGACCAGCTCACTGCTGTTGAACATGAAAGCTTAAGCTCATTATCAACCTTAGCTTTAGTAGCGGGAATATTAACAGAAAAGATCTGTGCCTTATTCTTGGCATCTATCAGACCGCTTGCCTCTGTTACTACAGGACCGCTTGCCGCCTTTGCCTCTTCCACTTCCGCTTCCCCGCCGGGAACATCGATAACAGTTTCCTCGATATCACCGAGCTCACCGTCTGCAGTAATAACAAGGGTCTTTACGGTAACAGTATAAGCCTCTTCCTTAGCTTCCAGCTCAACTGCACCTTCATAAGCCTGACCATTGGCAGCCTCGCCGAATAAGAATGCGGGATCGCTGCCGTCAAGTGTATAGATAACTCTTGAACCTTCTTCAGCTTCTACGGTAAAGCTCCTGTTATCTTCAGCCGCCTTTGCTTTTGCTTTTCCTTTGGTGCCTGATGCCTTGAACATGTTACCGACATTTAAGATCTTACCTACCTTCTTTGAAGAAGTCTTGGTACCGTTCTTCTGCATTATAGCAGTCATTTCCTTGGGGCTCTTAACGCCATAAGCGCTCATATAGAGAGCCGCTGCTCCTGCAGCTACGGGACTGGCCATGGACGTACCGCTCATAAGTCCGTATATGCCCGAAGAATCCAGATTATTTTTGTATTTGGAATTGTCAGCCTTATCATTATAGCAGCTCATTATATGCGTACCGGGAGCTGCTATAGCCGCCCATTTACCAAAGTTTGAATAACTGGAACGCAGACCTGCGGGATTGGTAGCAGCAACGGGTATCGTTCCTTTATATGCAGCAGGAAATGACTTGGCTTCCGCATATTCATTACCCATAGAGATAAACATACAGCAGCCTGCAGCTACAGCGTTCTGTACAGCCATATCCTGAGCAGCGCTGTATGCAAAACCGCCGATACTGATATTTACAACAGGGATCTTTCTGTTGGCGCATTCGTTTTCTGCACGTACCATCGCTGCCGTTGTAATACCGTCAGTCGGATGACCGACATTCATGGTTACGATCGTTACTCCGGGAGCTACACCTGCCACACCGGATCCGTTATTCAAAGAAGCGCCGATAATACCGGCAACATGCGTACCATGGCTGTGGGTATATACATTAGGATCTACGCCTGCAATAGACACTACGCTAACTCTTCCTTTAAGATCCGGATGATTGGGATTAACGCCGCTGTCGATAACAGCTACCTGAATATCCTTTGATCCCTTGGTGACTTCCCAAGCGCCGTAGGTATCGATCTGATCATGCATCCACTGGTAGAAATTAGCGGTAGGATCCTTAAGATAAGGATCGCAGTTGTTCAGCAGAGGCGCTGCGCCGTTCTTACCAAGGACAAAATCCTCCCAGGTTGCTGCAGGCTTTTTTGCTTCGTCATCAGCTTCTTCATCTGCATCTACATCAACGTCCACATCTGCATCTTCGCCCGGCTCTCCAAAGGACATCTCCTCCTCCTCCTCCGGAAAGCGAACACTAAAGTTAGGCTCAACAACAGGCATGTTATAAGACATATCCTGTGCTACGCTGACAGCCTGGGTAACGGTAATATTTCCGTTAAGCTTTATCTCTGCAACGCCCTGTGCAAAGCAGATAAGCTCTCCGTTATAAGCAGCCGCAACAGTCTGTGCCTCCTCCTCACTGTCGGCAAGGCAGATGACGGTGTCCGAAATATAGTCTACGCCTTCCACCATCTCCTGCAGCGTACCCATTACATCATGCTCCTGCAATGCAGCCTTCATCTCGATCTCAGCTTCGTCAAGCACATAATCCTCGGGCATACCCTTAAGATCAAAGGGCAGTTCTTCCACTACTACATCTACTGCTGCGTCTTCTCCTTCCGCAAATGCAACCATAGCTGTATCGGGTGCAACGGAAGTGAACGTCATCACAGCAGTCATGAGCAGGGCCAAAACCTTTCTGCGTTTCATTTTTTTCCTCCTTTAAATATGTATCACAACTGTTATGATAGGGTAACGCAAAAAATTATACTATATTGGTCATTCAAATTCAAGTTTTATCCTTTCTTCCCTTCTTTCTTAATATCATTCAGCAGCTCCGTAAGTATACCCATAAATCCGCTTCCCTTTACTTCAAGCCCAGCCAGCTCACTGATCACGTTATCCAGGAGCTGGTCATCATCAAGCTCATTTCTGAAAACGCCGCGTATAAATGAATCGTTCAAACTCTTTATAAAATTCGAGGCAACGTTTATCTCATCTTTGGCTACGCTTGCATCATAGTGATATTTCAATATTTTCCTCAGCTCAGCGCGGTTTCCTGCGTTTTGAGCGCATGCGATCAGCTTTTCGTTTGCCCATTCTGCGATTTCTTTAACCGATTTGCCGCTCCGGATATCCTTTATACCTTCGGAAAAGCCCTTGAAAGCCGTTCCGTATATAAGCGACTGGAACATAGCCGAAGGAGAAGTCTTTAACATCTTCATAGGACCTTCAACTTTCTCATCTTTCCCCGGCTCTTCCATCTGAGGCAGGGTGTCAAATGCATACTGCATCTCATCATGATCAAAGGTCGTTCTGTTCAGGCGGTATCTGTGTGAATCTGCAAACTGCTTAGCAAGTTCATAAGCCGCAACAGCATCGGCGTACGTCTCATTCACTTCATCTTTTTCGTCCTGCGTCTTTGCCATGCCAAAAGCGTCTTTATACATTGTATACCGGGCCATATACGGCGCCGCCTTTCCAATAGAACCGTATATCTGTAAATACGCCTCTATCAGATTGGGCTCCATCACTATCTCATATCCGACATTTTTCGAATCGGTATATTTAAAGGATTGAGGCATATTCATATACACTTTTTTAATATCGGCTAATTCACCGGTATACCCCGATGCCATAACCTTCTGATACTGCTCATCCAGTATCCTTATACTGAGCTCGTACATATCCATCAACTGTAATACATCATTCAGAACGTCATTGGTAAACTCCGGATTTTTACTTATAAAAAGTCCCAGAGTCTTTCGATGATCATTCAGAGACTTACGTATCTCTCTTATTACTACAGGATTTTGCTCACCCTCCTCAAAATCTTTACTTGCAAACTCAGCAAACCTCGTCCATCCGTCTTTTTTATTCAGGAATTCGATCATAACCTGTACTTCTTCTTTTTTTCTCTTCTGATCGGTTCCATCCCCGTTAAACTTCTCTTTTAACTGCTCCATAAAGCTCAGAACTATTTTATCCTCATGCCCAATAGCTTTCTCACTGATGCTTATGCTGTTTTCAAAACTCTCTTTTTCCGCTCCAAGCCTTGCTCCGAATTCTCCTCCGCCTGCCACATCATGGCGCAAAGTCTCTCCGGCAACTGCAGGCGAATATCCGTAAGGCGTAGAATTCATCAGTTTGCGTGTTTTTTTATACTTGCTCAACTCCTCTGTTGTTGCCACCTTCTGTCCAAAGTCCTGATATGATGTATCCTTCTTCGTAAGCATTATTTCGAAATCTCTCTCAGCGTTGTAGCGCGCAGAGGGTATGAATCCTCCGGTTAATACTGCCCCTGCCGTAGCAATTTTTCCCACATCATATTCCGTTTCCTTTATCTGATCGGCTATGGGAAGACCGGCTATCTTTCCCATTTCCACAACAAAAGTGACGCAATTGCGCTTATACACACTGTAACCCTGAGCCGGAAATTTTTCCGATGCTTTAAGGACTTTATTAACTGTTTCATTATCTATGCTATATTTTTTGGAAACAGTATACGGATTATCGCGGTTATTCTTAAGTACGCCCGGAATATATGCACCTGTAGTCATTATCATAGACGATGCAATGCCGCCAAACCCGTCTTTAGGATGAAAACCATACTCTACTCTGTATCTCTCTTTCCTGTTTGTAGACAGGTTAAACCTGCTATAGGAAAGGCCGATAAATCCATGGCCCGGATTCGTACCCGTGGTCGCAGTTGTCGTACCAGGTTTAGGCTGTTCCATATTAATGCTCATCTCCGGCGCTTCTTCCGGATCGCCGGCTGTCACAAATTCCCAGACCAGCGGCACATTGCGGGTATCATCATATACCTGCTCATTGCCTTCTGCATCTTTTGGAGCCTCTTTCTCCTCCAGACTCGTTTTGCTGCGCCCCGGGGTTACAGTAATATTATCCTTTTTTCTGTCGGGCTGCAGCTCCTGCGTACGTTTACGTTTCTGATATATAAGCATCAGCTTGCCTATTCCTGTAGCAATAAGATTAATAGGCAGCATTGCCGCTCCCAATAAATATTCTGCCGCCAAAATAGCGCGGTTTTTAACCTTTCCGGCAGTTGTTATGGGCATAAAGCTCTGATCTCCAACGGTCTTCGCGCTCTTATCCAGCGCCTTCATCTCTGCATCCTCATCCATCAGCGCATCGAGATTCACAAGACGCGCAGGATCTGCGGTTTTTGTCCGTGTGATCCTCTCTTTTTGCTTTTTCCGACCTTCGGTACGGACAGTTCCGGTCCTGCGGATCCCCCCTTTTCCGTCTTCTTTGTCTTTTCTGTCCTTTCTGATTTTCCGCCCGGCCAGGAGATCTCCCACTTCCTTCAATTTCTTCTGAAGTTTGCCGGACTCATCCATGACCTTCTTAAGTTCGGAATCGCTATCCATGAGCTTCTTCATTTCGGGATCCTCATCGAAATCCCCATCTTCCAGCTCCTGCTCCAGATCATGAATGCCTTTATCCGCCTCGTCATCATCTAATTGGATCGGCTCGTCTCCCTCAAGTTCTTTAAGCAGCTCATCATCCTTATCCGGCTCTTCCTCGTCCTGATCCTGATCATTTCCCTTGGGCTGTTTAACCTCGATCTTGGGTGGCTCTGCCTTGGG
>CAMOEK010000154.1:0-6331 GCA_946612125.1 uncultured Lachnospiraceae bacterium
ACAGATTCTCGATAGCGATCGACGGACCTGCAGGCGCAGGCAAATCAACAATAGCCAAAAATCTTTCAAAGGAGCTGGGCGTTATCTATGTAGACACAGGAGCGATGTATCGCGCTATGGCTCTTTATCTTATCAGAGAAGGCGTAGGCGCAGAGGACAGCGCAGCGATAAGCGAAAAATGCGCTTCCGCCGATATCAGCATAGATTTTGAAGACGGGGTTCAGCAGGTATTATTAAACGGTGAAAATGTAAGTTCCCTGATCCGTACGGAAGAGGTGAGCGCGATGGCTTCAAAGTCAAGCGCCAACGCTGATGTACGCACCAAACTTGTTGAGCTTCAGCAAAAGCTGGCTTCGGAAAAGAGCGTGGTCATGGACGGCAGGGATATAGGCACGGTTGTTCTGCCACATGCCGAAGTAAAGATCTATCTTACCGCTTCCAGCGCGGTGCGCGCAAAACGCCGTTATGATGAGCTGATCGCCAAAGGTGAACAATGCGATCTGGCCCAGATAGAAGCGGATATAATCGAACGCGACCATCGTGATATGACCCGGGAGATATCACCGTTAAAGCAGGCTGACGATGCAGTGCCGGTCGATACTTCCGACATGAATATCGAAGAAGTGACCGGGGCATTGTTAAAGATAGTCAGGGAGAAATGCGGCTGATGGTAGAGATCATCACGGCGAAAACGGCGGGTTTCTGTTTTGGTGTAAAGAAAGCCGTGGATAAAGCCTTTGAACTGGCTGATCCCAATAAACAGGTATATACCTATGGACCGGTCATACATAATGATGAAGTGATACGCAGTCTTTCGGAAAAAGGCGTAAAGCTTATAGAAAGTGAAGATGAACTGCGCGGGATAGAGCATGGGACGGTGATACTGCGTTCGCATGGCGTACCCAAGGCAGTGATAGACCTGCTGGAAGAACGTCACATCGATTACGTTGATGTGACCTGTCCTTTTGTCAAACGCATACATGACATTGTATACAAAGAGAGCGATGACAAGCAGATAGTTATAGCAGGAAATCCTGCGCATCCGGAAGTGGAAGGCATTATGGGCTGGTGTAAAACTCCGGCAGATGTCATTTCCACTGAAGAAGAGGCGCTTGCATATGAGCCGGTGGACGGCCGCGATGTATGTCTGGTAGCGCAGACTACATTTAATTATAAGAAATTTAAAAAAATCCTTGAAATATTTGAAAAAAAATCGTATCATGTTATTATTGTGAATACTATCTGTAATGCTACAGCCAATCATCAAACTGAGGCACGTAGTATAGCTGAGGGAGTGAACGCCATGATAGTGATAGGCGATAAAAAAAGTTCCAACTCCCGCAAGCTTTATGAAATATGCAGTGAAGTATGTCCCAGAACGGAATTCATACAGACTGTAAATGAGCTGAAACTTAAACAGGACGGCAGTATCAGAAAGGTAGGTATCACAGCGGGGGCTTCCACCCCAAACTATATCATTGAGGAGGTTCAAAACTATGTCAGAAGAGAATTTTGAATCATTATTGGAAGAATCTTTCGAGAAAGGGAGAAATGTTCGTACGGGGGACGTGGTGGAAGGTACCGTTATCTCAGTGACACCTACAGAGATTGCAGTCAATATCAACTATAAGTCCGATGGTATCGTTACAAGAAACGAGTATTCCAACGATCAGACACTCGATCTGACTACCGTAGTTAAGGCCGGTGATCCCATTAAGGTAAAGGTCCTTAAATTAAATGACGGTGACGGTCAGGTCGTACTTTCCCACAAGCGCATTGCTTCCGAGAAGATCAGCAAGGTGCTTGAGGATGCATTCAATGCACAGACAGTTTTAAAGGCAAAGGTTACGGAAGTTGTAAAGGGCGGCCTTGTAGCTACCGTAGATGATGTGCCTGTATTCATTCCCGCAAGCCTCGCTTCGGATATCTACACCAAGAATCTGAACGTATTCGCTGATCAGGAGATCGAATTTGTAATGCACGAGTTCAATCCTGCAAAGCGCAGATACATCGGCGATTGCAAGTCGGTACTTAAGGAGCGCCGTGAGGCTGCAAAGGCTGACGCTCTGGGCCGCATCCATGAAGGCGATGTAGTAGAAGGTACCGTAAAGAATGTCACCAGCTTTGGCGCATTCGTTGACATCGGAGGCATCGACGGTCTGCTTCACATCTCAGAGATGAGCTGGGGCCGCATCGACTATCCTCAGAACGTATTCAAGAAGGGCGATACCGTTAAGGTTATCATCAAGGAGATCAAGGGCGACAAGATAGCTCTTTCTGCTAAGTTTGATGAGAACAATCCCTGGCTGAACGTTGCGAGCAAGTATCCCGTAGGAACCGTAGTTAAGGGTGTTGTTGCCCGCATGACCGAGTTCGGCGCATTCATTCAGCTCGAAGAAGGCGTTGACGCTCTGCTGCACGTTTCACAGATCAGCCGCAAGCACATCGATAAGCCTTCAGACGTTCTTAAAACAGGCGATGAGATCGAAGCAAAGGTTGTTGATCTCAACATCGAAGATCACAAAATCTCTCTGAGCCTTAAGGACCTGCTTCCCGAAGAGCCCGATGAGGCTGAGGAAGGCAGCGCTTCCGAAGAAGCATAATACAGAACCCGCAAGATCATTATAGGAGCTCAGCTCTATTTGAGCTGGGCTCTTTGTTATATAGCAGAGCTGTCTGAATTAAACGCAGCACACAACAGGGGGCAGAATAAAATTTGTTCTGCATGATCCTAAAAAGGAGCCGGATATGATAAGGGATTATAAATATCTGAAAGACAGGATTCTGAATCTGACAGGCGTTGATCTTAACGCTTATAAGGAAGCGCAGATGAAACGCCGTATAGACCAGCTTGTTACCAAAAGAGGAATAGCTGACTATCCTGAATATATAGAACTATTAAAAAAAGATAAAGATGCTTTGGAAGAGTTCCTTAATCACTTTACAATCAATGTCTCAAATTTTTATCGCAATCCCGATCAATGGGAGTTTATGGATAAAGAAGTTATCCCTTCCCTTATCAGTCGATTCGGAAAAAACCTGAAGATATGGTCGGCGGCCTGCTCAACGGGCGATGAACCTTATTCGCTCGTAATGGCCTTGTCTAAGCATATCCCCCTTAATATGATAAGGATTTATGCTACAGATATAGATAAGACCATATTATTCAAGGCTAAACGGGGCATATATGTCGAAAAATCCCTTGAAGATATGCCTAAGGAATTTAAAAGCAGATATTTTACCAGAATTGAAGGTAAAGAACTCGAAGATATAATAAAGCAGCCCGGCAATTCGGATCTGAAAACACTTCGCGTGGCTTATAAGATCAGTGATGAGATAAAGAACAGGGTAACTTTCAAACAGGCAAATCTACTGGAGGCGAAAGATTATCCCAGGGATTATCATATGATAGTCTGCCGTAATGTACTGATATACTTTACGGAGGAGGCAAAGGATGAGGTGTTCAGGCGTTTCCATGACAGTCTGATGCATGAAGGGATATTATTTATAGGTTCCACAGAGCAGATAACGAATTATAAAGATATCAATTATGTCAGGAAAAATTCATTTTTCTATGAGAGAGTGGATTAAGTAAAGATCCCTATGAGATCAAAAAGACCGGCAGCATGGCCGGTCTTTTGTATTATGAATAAAAGCATATTGTCAATAATCCCTGTACTGATACATAGATGAGAGTATATGTTCTGCGTACATATTAAAACCGGAACGGCTTTTTTTGAATTCATCCGTGAGCTCAAAATACAGATCTTTTGATCTGTACTCCCTCTTAAAGAAAGGAGTGAAAAGTACATCCCACTGTGGAAGATAAAGCGATTTCTTTCTGGTATAGCAGTTGGATGCGGTGGCCTGAACACGGTGTTCTTTATCCACAAAGCCGGCAATGGCTTTATGCATGGCGGTATCTTCTGCAGGAAGATAATAGTAATCCTTATAGTTTGAATAGAAGTATTTAAGCTCTTCTTCGTAAAGCGGCACTTTGAGAGAGCCGTCTATGCCTTCACCGGTAAAGTAGCAGCCCAAAGAGCGGAAAGAAACAGCCTTGGGCAGCGGAGCAGCAAAACGGAGTTTCATGATAACTTCCTGTCCGCGCTTCTTGTTTACATCGCGGAAATAATTGGCATGAACCTTCATAACGCGTACAGGCTTTAAGAAAATATCAGGATAAGCCAGCATATCAACAACGTGGAGCATGCCGCGCAGGTCATCGGCATTGTGCTGGAGCAATTCTGCTTCGATGGCAGGATCTTTCTCGCAGACATAATCATGGTAGCGGCTGATAAGCTCACCGCCTGTATAAGGATCATCGCGTTCTATACCCAGGAATTCTTCAATAGTTTTCTGCTTAAGGTCGGGCAGCCCCAGTATATCCTTATATCCGCTGATACGGCGATAAATATCTACGCCTGCAAAAGCAGAAAAATCATAAGGCATGGAAAACTGCGCGGCTTTCTGCTCGAGATAGGGAAGATCAAAGCGGTTGCCGTTATAGTGTATCAGGAACTTATAATCGTGAGCAAATTCGAAGAAAGCGGTAAGAAGCTGTAATTCTTCATCATAGCTTTCAGCGAGCCACTGAATATAATTCCAGTGTTCTTCTTTGAAATATACACAGCCAACCATATAAAGGCTTGAGTTTTTTGAACTTAAGCCTGTAGTCTCAATATCCAGAAAAAGAATTTCATCTTTTTTGATATCTTCGGGAAGGAGCTCTTCCAGAGGATATGAAGGAGTTATATCAAGAGCGGATGTGATGGTTTTCATCTCGGATATCCTTTCGTGATTTTTCTTCTATTTATGATAACATAAATTGATGAAATTTCAACACCGGATATGGTCTGTAACATATTGAAATCAGATGTTTCTGATAAGAAAGAGATAGAATGCCGGTGTGATTTTACCGGCATTGTATATAGCAAAAAAGAGGGATATGTGATAATATACGAAAGGTATTATTTACAGGAGAAACAGCAATGTCTTTGTTAAGTTTTAAAGGCGGTATACATCCATATGACGGCAAAGAACTGTCAAAGGATAAGCCCATAAAGTCACTGGACCCGGGAAAGGAACTTATTTATCCCTTAAGCCAGCATATAGGCGCACCGGCCAAAGCCATAGTCGCAAAAGGCCAGCGCGTGCTTTGCGGTGAATGTATCGCAGAGGCAGGCGGTTTTGTTTCTGCGCCTGTTTATTCTTCTGTATCCGGTACCGTAAAGGCGATAGAGAAACGCAGGACCGTTACCGGCGATATGGCAGACTGCATTATTGTAGAAAACCACGAAACATACGAGACTGCGGATCCTATCAATGATAAGCCATATGATGACATGAGCCGCGAAGAAGTGATCGCCGTTATACAAAAGGCAGGCATAGTCGGAATGGGTGGCGCAGGCTTTCCGACGCATGTTAAGCTTTCACCCAAAGAGCCGGATAAAATAGATACGATCATAGTAAACTGTGCAGAATGCGAACCGTACCTTACCAGTGATTATCGTAAAATGCTCGAAGAGCCCGATAAACTTATAGGCGGACTGCAGATAGAAGTGGGGCTGTTTAAAAATGCCAGGGGCGTACTGGCTGTAGAAGATAATAAACCCGACTGTATCAGGCTTCTGAAAGAAAAAACGAAGGATATGCCTGATATTTCCGTAGCGGCATTAAAGACCAAATATCCGCAAGGTTCGGAAAGACAGCTGATCTATGCTGTGACGCGCAGATCCATCAACTCCAAAATGCTGCCTGCGGATGCCGGCTGCATAGTAAATAATGTTGATACCGTTATTGCAATAAATAATGCCGTGCGCTGCGGAGAGCCGCTGATGTACCGTATAGTCACGGTAACCGGAGATGCAATAGCAGATCCGCGCAATTTCAAAGTGCGCACCGGGACCAATTATAAAGAACTGATAGATGCCGCGGGCGGTTTTAAAACCGAAGCAAAAAAGATAATATCCGGCGGTCCAATGATGGGCTTTGCGCTGTTTGATCTTAATGTGCCTGTTACCAAGACTTCCTCTGCGCTTTTGTGCATGAGTGAAGATGAAGTGGCCAAATGGGAGCCGTCAGCCTGCATTAACTGCGGACGCTGTGTGGATGTATGTCCTTCGCGGCTGATACCGTCATTACTGGCAGATCACGCATCACATTTTAACGACGAAGAATTCCTTGCGCTTTACGGCATGGAGTGTGTCGAATGCGGAAGCTGCTCTTACGTATGCCCTGCCAAAAGGCAGCTGGCGCAGATGATAAAGAGCATGCGCCGCATACAGCTGTCAAAACGAAAAAAATAACCGCAGATAAAGTGAAACTATTG
>CAMOEK010000155.1:0-6316 GCA_946612125.1 uncultured Lachnospiraceae bacterium
CTGGGGAGGAGCAAACCCTTCAAGAGGCGCATCGGCGCAGTATACATATTCATTTAGCGGCTGGAGATCAAGCGGCGGTCTGGCGCCTTATGCGGCAGATAAAAACGAGACTTATACAGCGCAGTATACGCCGACTTTGAGGAATTATAAGGTCATCTGGAAAAACTGGGACGGAACAGATCTTGAGGTGGACGCGGCCGTGCCTTACGGCACGACTCCCGTATATGACGGGGAAACGCCCACAAAACCTGAAACAGAAGAGTATTCTTATACTTTTACGGGCTGGGATCCGGAGGTGGCTTCCGTTACGGGAGACGCCACCTACACCGCCCAGTTTACTCAGACCAGGATCAAGTACCCCATAACCTGGAAGAATTACGACGGAACTGTATTGATGACTGATGAGGTGGAATACGGGACCGTGCCTTCGTATACGGGTGATGCGCCCACTAAGCCTTCGGATGCGGATTATCATTACAGCTTTTCGGGCTGGGATCCGGCGCCTGTGGCTGTAACCGGGGCGGCAAGCTATACGGCGACATTTGATGCAGTTCCCAGGCCGCTTTATACGATAACATGGAAGAACTACGACGGAACCGTGCTTGAGACGGATAAAGAAGTAAAGGAAGGGACGATGCCTTCATATGACGGAGCAACGCCCACCAGGAAGACCGAAAAAGGCATCAAATATACATTCGATAAATGGGATCCGGAGATACAGGAGGTTACCGGGGATGCTACGTATACGGCTGTGTATTCAGAGGAAGAGCTGAGCTATACCGTAACCTGGGTCAATTACGACGGGACTGTACTTGAAAAGGATAAGGATATGAAGTACGGAGATATGCCTAAGTATAATGGCGGTGCTCCGGAAAAACCGGCGGATGAGAAATTCAAATATACCTTCAGTGGCTGGAGCCCTGCGGTTTCAAAAGTTAAGTCCAGCGTGACTTATACGGCATGCTTTAATGAAGAGCCGAACCTTGAGTGGGACGGTGGAGACCCCAAAGATGATGTTGCTCCTTCCTCAGATAATAACTCTGCCGCAGTCAATCCTTCAAAAGCATCAGCTCCCGCGCCTGCGCCTTCGGCTGCTCCCAGAGCGCCCAAGACTGATGACGGCAGGGATGAGATGGGTCTGGCTTTACTGCTGCTGGCTGCCGGCGCTGCGCTCCTGATAGGAGGAGAACGCAGACGCAGACATGGATAAGAGCGGGAAACATTCAAAAACAGGAATGATCCTAACTGCAGCGGGGGGAGTTTTGATACTCCTCTCCGCTTTTATTTTACTGCGTATCTTTGGCGGAGAACAAAGAGCCGAAGAGGATTATTCCGATGCAAGAGATGAATATACGCAAAGTAATGAGATAGTAAGCCTCTATCCTGCGGAAGATCCGGCCGCAGACGATATGCCGGCAGAGGAAAAACAAGAGCCGGGGGATGGGGAGCCTGAGTGGTATGAGGATATAGCTGTAGATGTGGCAGCGCTTAAGGCGCAGTATCCTGAGGCCATAGGCTGGCTTTATTTTGAGGACGGACTTATAAGCTATCCTTTAATGTATTCCGGGGATAATGAAAAGTACCTTCATAAGGATTATACGGGGGAGGAATCGAAAGCAGGGGCCATCTTTCTGGACGGGGAGAGCACGCCGGACTTATCCGATGTACATAATCTTATCTACGGGCATAATATGGCTGATGAGAGCATGTTCGGAAAGCTCCATAAATATACGGCGGAAGAGGATTATCTTAAGGACCACAGATATTTCAGGATATATACCGAAGATGCGGTATATCGTTATGAGATCTTTGCTTATGGCGATATTTCTGCTTACAGCAAGATCTATTATGCCTACGGCCCTTCACCGAAGGATCTTCCGGGGCTGATCGAAGAGCTGAACAGACTCGCGCCTGCGGACAGTGAGACCAGGGCAGGGTTTTCCGATCGTATAGTCACGCTTTCCACATGCACGGCCGGAGACGACAACAGGCTGATCGTCAGCGCCGTGATGGTGGATGAGGCTGAGCTTTAAGCTTAAAGGAGTTCCTTCGGGAAGTGCTTGCAAATAAGTACAAATGGTTGTAGAATTGCCATTGTTGTGCAGTAATTTTTCAGAGGTGGAAGATATGAGACTTAGGAAACTTGTAGGAGACAGATTCAAGGAGAGACCTTCGGATTGTGAGTTTGACAGCCATGCGCTGATGGTAAAGGGCGGCTATATCAAGTATATGGCTAATGGCATTTTTTCGCTTTATCATCCAATGAAGCGCATCACTAAGAAGATCGAAGAGATAATCCGTCAGGAGATGGATGCGATAGGCGGCCAGGAGGTTATGTTCCCCGTGGTTATGCCCGGATCGTTATGGGCGGAATCCGGCAGATA
The DNA here is from genome assembly GCA_946612125.1 of uncultured Lachnospiraceae bacterium. Taxonomy (GTDB): domain Bacteria; phylum Bacillota; class Clostridia; order Lachnospirales; family Lachnospiraceae; genus NK4A136. Next base: position 2,385 of record CAMOEK010000155.1, read on the forward strand.
TGAGAGCGTGGGCGATGAGCTGCTGCGTTTTACCGACAGAAACGACAGCCCTATGATCCTTGGCATGACTCATGAGGAGGCTGCGGTACATCTGGTACGCGAGTACGCCCAGTCTTATGCTAAATATCCTTTTATGATATATCAGATACAGACCAAGTTCCGCGATGAGGCGCGCCCCCGCGCGGGTCTTATCCGCGTGAGGGAGTTTACGATGAAGGATGCTTATTCCTTCCATACTTCCCAGGAGGATCTGGAGAAATATTACGATGTGGTTTATCACGCATATAACCGTATCTATCAGCGCGCGGGCATACCCGAAGTGATCACCGTTAAATCCGATTCCGGAATGATGGGCGGCAGCATCTCACATGAGTACATGCTGCTGACCGAAGCAGGTGAGGATTCCATAGTGCTCTGCGATGAGTGCGGCTTAAAGGCTAATATGGAAGTGGTGGAAAACAGGGTTGAGAATCCTTCCACCGCTCTTGAAACTCTTGAGAAGGTTCATACCCCCGATTGCAAGACCATCGAGGACGTTACTAAATATCTGAATTCCTCAGAGGAAACATCCTGCAAGGCTGTTGTATATCAGAAGAACATGACGGACGAATATGTGATAGTATTCCTCCGCGGCGATTACGAAGTAAACGAGACTAAGCTGGTGAATCTGGTGGGCGATAAGGTGCATGCTGCCGATATTACTCCCGAAAGCGGCATAGTTGCAGGTTTTATAGGACCTTACAATCTGAATGCAAAGGCTCAGGTGATCGTGGATGTGACCCTTAAGGGCCTGGATTCCATGGTGGCAGGCGCTAACGAAGCAGATTACCACTATAAGGGGCTCAATCTGGAGCGCGACTGCGGCATCACCGAGTTTGCCGATGTATCCAAGGTTAAGGAAGGCGGCGTATGTCCGGTATGCGGAAAGAAGAGCCTTAAGATCCGCAGGGGCATAGAGGTCGGAAACATCTTCCAGCTGGGTACCAAATATACAAAGGCCATGCATATGAAATATGCTGATTCCGATAATACCGAAAAGCTTCCCATCATGGGCTGCTACGGTATAGGCGTGGGAAGACTTGCTGCATCTGTTTGCGAGGTTAGCCATGATGATTACGGCCCCATCTGGCCCATATCCATCGCGCCCTGGCAGGTGCATCTGTGCTGCTTAAAGGCAAAGGATGCCGCATGCCTTGAGGCTACTGACAAGCTCTATAAGGAGCTTACTCAAGCAGGCGTTGAGGTTATCTATGATGACCGTGATGTGCGCCCGGGCGTTATGTTTGCGGATGCCGATCTGATAGGCGTGCCCGTAAGAGTGATGGCCGGCCCCAGAAATCTCGAGAACGGACAGATAGAGATAGCAAGCCGTGACAAGAGCATACAGAAGCTGGTAAGCATCGATAATGCCGTTGATGAGATAAAGGCTGTGATACAGGAGCTCTTTGATAAGATAAACGAAAAAGTAGAAGAGCCGGTATTTGCGGAAGATTTTGAGTAAAAGATAAGATCCTTCGGCTTACGCCCTCAGGATGACACAGATCTATGGTCATCCTGAGCGAAGCGAAGGATCTTTTTTTGTGCTTATTTTATGTTTTTTCAGATCTCCCTCAGTGACTGCAGCGCGTGTTCCGGGATCACTATATCGTAGTGCTCCTCCATATAGGCTTCCATGCTGGGTGAGAGCGGTTCGCCTGCGCTGAAGTCCGACATCGCAGTGCAAAGGCTGCGATAGGCGCCGGGTGTAAGATAATCCGCATATATCAACAGGTAATATTTACCGTCAAGTTTGTTCTTATACAGGCAGCTTTCTCCCGGATCCAGATTGGAGAGGGAATGCGCTGCGTCTATCACGCTGCCCAGATCGTCAAATACAAAGATGCGGTCCTGCTGGCGTGTTTCCGGGATGCGTTCTTTTTTTTCGGCGGAGGTATCCTTTCCGCGCGTGAACATCTCCCTGAATATATCGCTTAAAGAAACAGATGCAGCCTGGTCGTTATTGTTATTGCTGACGGCGCTGATGCGTATCGAAGCCGTAACGGGCTCCGTATCATCGCTGCTGCCGAAAGGCAGATCCTCTTCGTCGTCGATAACATCGCCGCCCATATTATCTTTGAGGGCGTTGACGATCTGGCTTAATTTGCTGTCAAACTCATCGGGAGCCGTTACCTTGGTTATAACGAAAACTATCATGCCGGACTGCATGGGCACGGCCTCTATCATAAGAGGGTGCTCATCGGGCGAGAATCCGAATTCATAATTCGCCTGCTGCATGACATCACGAAAAAGACGGGTAGCCTTTTCGCTGCCGTAGGTCAGCTCACTGAACTTGATCTTGCGTTCTTCAAGATCCTCTTTTGTCAGTATGCAGCGTATCTGGTTTTCGTTTACCTGTTCAATCTTCATGCGCTATAGTATAATGACTTTGGCTGTTTTAGTCAAGGAAAAGAGCGGGGGAGAAATATTGTTGAAAACGTATATATACATGCTGCGATGCGCCGACGGAAGCCTGTATACGGGCTGGACCACGGATGTGGAGCGGCGGTTGAAAGAACATAACGAAAGCCCTAAAGGAGCCAAATGCACGCACGCGAAAAGGCCGTGCGTTCTGGTCTATAAAGAAGAGTTTGAAGACGAGGATCCAAAGGAAGCAAAACGTCTGGCAATGAAGCGCGAATGGGAGATAAAGAATAAACTGAATAAAAAGGAAAAGGAAGCGCTTGTGACCGGTAAAGACGGCGGTAAACAGATCAAAAGGTAAAGCTGTCAGAAAGGCTTTCCGAGAGGCATGCGTGAAGGCGTGCCGGCTTTGCGGGGATAGATCTTTGCGGTCCCGGATATTTTTTTGATAAAGACAAGGCAGCGGTCGGCGTCGCAGTCCGGCAGACTTATACGGCGTATGTCTTCGGTCCTGCCGCCCAGCAGTTCTATGGCTTTTTCCGATTCTGCCTTTTCATCACCCTTAAGATATTCTCTGGATTTGTACGCGATAAAGCAGCCGCCGCGCTTTGCGTACGGAAGACAGTATTCTGCAAGTATGCTCATATGCGCAACTGCGCGGGAAACAACGATATCATAGGCTTCCCTGTGCGCGGGATCGCGAGCCAGATCCTCGGCACGGCCCTGGAAAGCGCTTATGCCCTTTAAGCCTAACTCTGATATTACTTCGTTTAAAAAATTCACGCGTTTTTTCAGGGAGTCGATCAGGGTTACCTGAAGATCGGGAAAAGCGATCTTTAAAGGCAGGCCGGGGAAACCTGCGCCTGTGCCTACATCAATAAGCTTTCCGCTAAGGGATCCGGGAGATACGCTGTCGGCAAAATGCTTGATAAGGACATCCTCCGGCTCGGTGATAGCGGTCAGGTTCATTACCTTGTTCTTTTCGATGAGCATCTCGTAATAGCGTATAAAAGCGTCGGCCTGTTTGTCATCAAGTTCTATGCCCATCTGCGTAAAATATTGTATAAGTCTTTCCTTATTCATAGTCCTTATCATACACGATGAGTGGCATCTTCGTCAATCTGACGAAAGCAAAAATGATATTTCGGCAGGCGGACTATGGACTTATTCCGGCGTCAAGTCTATAATAGCGCATAGTGAGGCATCATGGTGATGCCGTGTATAAAACAATTAACGGAGGTTATTTAAAATGGCAAGTCTTTCTTTAAAGAATGTCTGCAAGGTATATCCTAACGGATTCGAAGCTGTTAAGGATTTCAACCTTGAGATCGCAGACCAGGAGTTCATCATCTTCGTAGGTCCTTCCGGTTGCGGTAAGTCCACCACTCTGCGTATGATCGCAGGTCTGGAAGACATCAGCTCCGGTGAGCTGCGTATCGGTGATCGTCTGGTTAACGATGTAGAGCCTAAGGACCGTGATATCGCGATGGTATTCCAGAACTACGCTCTGTATCCTCACATGACCGTTTACG
>CAMOEK010000156.1:0-6293 GCA_946612125.1 uncultured Lachnospiraceae bacterium
CGGGGCTGTGGATCAGGGAATCACCCAATTCACAGCCCTTTTTTATCTTACCTGGCTCCAGTCGCTTATGCCTATAGTCTGCAGCGCTTCCGCTTCATAAGCGGCTTCCTGCGCGCTGCCGGTTCCCAGATTGTTATATACGTCCATTACCCCGGGGGGATAGGTGAATACATAATCCTGTGAGTATTCCATAAGTTTTACAAGGCCGTTCCTCTGGCCCATCTTGTAGGAAGCTACCAGAGCAGCTTTCTGCGAAGCTTCATCGGGATACTGTGATATGCCGACCTCGCTGGCGATCATGGTCCTTATCTGACCGTTATAGAGCAGTTCTTCACGCTGCATATAGTTGGTGATGATATGCATATTCTGGTAGGTTACCATGCGGCCGCTTGCAACTTCGCTTGCATAGATTGGATCCCGGGCAGCGCCCACATTCCAGAATGCGGCGTAATCAAGAGGCACGGTATGGGGATGGAAAGCCAGGCTCCAGTTTATGTTTCCGCCGGCGCAGATCAGTTTGTTAAATGCATCTATGAAATCTTTTGCATCCATGAACTGATACATTTCATGATTGGTCATATTCCTGTCCCAGCACTGGTCGATGCAGATAAATACCTGTGCATCGGCGTTCACGCTCTTTATGGCATTATACGCCACTCTGAATACCTGCACGTATTCCTTTACATACTGGTCGTTTCCGCAGTATGCCACATAACACCATTTGCGGATATTAAGCTCGTTACCGATTATGTATGCCTGCGTTCCGGGCTGGGAGCCCACTTCCCTCATTGCTGCTATCAGGGCGTTTACGCCGGCGGAGTTGCTGGCGTTAAGCATATACTGCATGATAGCGTCGGGGGGATAGGGATCGCCTGCATTTGCCAGAGGATGGCGCAGCACAGGATTTTCGCCGTAATTGCATATCTGCATGATGGGCTTTGTGGCGCCTTTACGGTGCACGTCCCAGTTTGTGAATATTCCGGCCATATCCTTTTTGCTGGCGGGATACTGGATCACACCGTGAGTGCCGGAGGCAGTCTTTTCGGGATTGGTGATATACTGGGGTTCACCGTGCATGGTAAGAACTCCGTCTTCTTCAGAGGCGTATACATATTTGCAATACAGACCGGGGATATCCCTGGCGGTCATGGGGAAAGCGACAGAAGGCCTCTTACGGGCTTCCGTTTCCGCTACCTTGCGAGCTCCGGTTCCGTTGATATCATATTCATAAGGAGCCATCTGATATACATAAAGGGTCCCGTCGTCGGAAGAAGGCGTCTCCGGAAACTCGGCTGTCAGACGTATGGTCGATGCATCCGTCAGTATACAGCCCACTTCATAATCTAAAGAGGGATCCGGTGTGGGCGTGGGAGCTAAAGTAGGTGTAGGCGCCGGCGTGGGCGTAGGAGTAATTGAAAGCGAAGAAACAGGCGCAGCTGTAACATCCAGCTCTACCACCTGCATATCGCCTTTTGCAAGATATTCTTTTTCAACCACGGTTCCGCTTTTATCGCGGATCATGTCGTAATCTTTATATTCAGCCGTCAGTATCACTCCGCTTACAATAGCGAAAATGATCGAGGCAGCCATTAATATAGTAATAAGCGGAAATAAAAACTTTCTAATTTTCATGATATACCTTATGTTTTATGAAATTGACGCACATAGCGTATGGTATCATAGAAAGCCTGTACTGACAAGCATATAAATTAAAGAAAAGGTTACTATTCACGTCCTGAGGGTAGTGAACAGACAAGGATCGATCGGTGCCGGCAGCCTTGTCAGGGCAGCCTGTTTTGATGTAAAATATATAGACCTGTATTGATATGGGAAAATAAAGATCTGTAAAAGGGGCAAAAAGATAATATCATGAAAAAGCAAAAACTGATCTTTATAATATGTTCGCTGGCATTAATCCTGGCGGCGTGTGAAGGAAAGGGCGGGAGCGCTCCTGAGCCTGAAACTGATGATACGGTAAGCATTTCTGAAGCCGAAGAAGACGATATGCCAGGCATGGCTGATCCTCATGCGGCGGAATATGTAGGTTTATGGTCCTGCGGTGACTATAATATATGGATAAGCGCCGAAGATCAGGGGATAAAGGCGAAGGTAGAGTACAAACAGGATGGATATAATTATACTACCTGGAACTTCGCCTGCCTGTATGAAGAAGAAACCTCATCTTTTACCGATCCCGGATATGGCGTCAAAACCATATCCAGCTATGATGAAGATGGGGAGCTTACTTCCGATGAGATAGTTTCAGATAAAGAGGGATGCCGGCTGACTATTGATAAAAAAGGTTTTCTGACCTGGCAGAATTTTAATGAAGAGACAGCCACGGATCTTAAGTTTGAGAAAAAGTCTGACAGCGCTTATTCCATGTGGGAAGAAACGGATGAAGCTGCGCTTTTAAAGCAGTTTCCCGAGGGGCTTTTCAGGAATCCCGAAGGGTCTGTATTGAAGCGGTGTGAAATACTTGATGTTATGCAGCCTAATGAAGATGTTTCACCGCTGGTTGAAATGGTCTTTGAGCTTGACGGCAGGGATTATGCCGCGCGTATGCAGCAGGGAAGTGATGTTGAATGGGATATATCAGGTACCTATTATTTCTGGGCAGTGGAAAAAGATGTAAAGCTTCCCGGCTGGGGCGACGGTGTTAAAGCTAAGTATTATAACACTGTCGAAGCTGATTCCGCAGAGGCGCTTCTGGTCTGGCATGATCAGTCCACGTCTTCACAATACTCTTTGTATTATTCCAGCCCGGATGGTAATCTGGACGATATCGACCTTATCAGAGTTGCTGAAAAAATGCATCGGTGAACCTGGGTTCACGCCCTTCCCAGCAGCTTTTTAATTTTATCATACTGCTGCAGGTCTTATGTTTCGAATAGGGTAATCTCACAAACCTCCGATCAAAAACCTAACATTCTTCCGATTTATAACGTGATATTTCTCCGATTTAAAACCTCACATTCTTCCGATAAAAAACCTTACAAACCTCCGATTTATTATTGAATATTTCTCCGATTTAGTATAAAATAGCCTGTAAGGAGAGGGTTTATATGAGCAAACAAAAGTATGTAAACAGGCTGTTTGACGGGATAGTAGAGTTCAGTTTAAAGAGTAAAGGGGCTCTGGTGATAGTCGGCCCCAAATGGTGCGGAAAATCGACAACAGCAAAGAGATATGCAAAGACCGTTATCGACCTGATGCCGCTCGATTCAAGAAATGAGTATATAGAACTGGCTAAGATATCTCCGACAAATTTTTTAAATTACGGTCCCAAACCGATACTGATTGATGAGTGGCAGCATGTATCCTTCATATGGGATCAGGTAAAATATGAGGTGGACAAGACAGGTGAGTTTGGCCAGTATATCCTGACGGGAAGTGTTACGGATAAAGGCAGGAATGATCCGGAATACGAAAGCGGAAGGCATACCGGAAACGGAAGGATCATTCGCAAAATGATGAGAACCATGTCTCTGTACGAAACAGGAGACAGTAATGGGGCGGTGTCATTACTTGATCTCAAAAACGGTAAGTTCACGCAGGCAATGTCAAAGAAGGATATAAATGATTATGCTTATTATATCTGCAGAGGAGGCTGGCCGGTAGCAATAGGCAAGGACAGGGATGTGGCTCTGGCACAGGCAAGAGACTATTATGAAGTGGTTGTTACCGACGATATCTTTTCTTTAAAGGACGTACCGCTCAGAAAGGACGAGCAGAAGGCCAGAAAGCTGATGCGTTCTTATGCCAGAAATGTATCAATAGCAGCAACAGACGCAACTCTTAGGGATGATTGTGCTTCCGGTGATGAGTCATTTGATAAAGACGTTTTTGCAAAGTATTTAAATGCACTTCGTAATCTGTATGTAATAGAAGAGCTTCCGGCATGGAATCCCAATCTAAGAAGCCGGACTGCGATCAGGACTAAGGATACAAGACACTTTACCGATCCTTCGATCGGTGCTGCTGCATTAGGTATCACTCCGGAAGGTATATTTAAGGATATTACAACATTCGGTCTATTATTTGAGTCGCTGGTAGTACATGATCTGCGGGTATATGCGGATACGATAGGGGCTCATGTATATAAGTACCGCGATTCCAAAAGAAGAGAAGCTGATGCGGTGATACAGTTTAATGATGGGAGCTGGGCGCTGATAGAGGTTAAACTTGGTGGAGAAGACGATATCAAAATAGCGTCGGAAAATCTGATCAGAATTGCCGATGATATCGATCAGGAAAAGACAGGAAAGCCCGCATTCCTGATGGTAGTTACAAAGAATAAAGTGGCTTACCGGATGGAGAACGGAGTTTATGTGGTGCCGCTGTGTTGTTTGAAAAATTGATGTTTGAATACAGGAAAATACTGATGATGGAGATTCCTAATAGTATTGATACAAAAGCTATTAAAAGAGCCAAATAGCTCATATTTGGCTCTTTTGGAATAGGTTTTTTACGCCCTTCCCAGCAGCTTTTTAATGCTCTGTTTAAACTTTGCTTTTGCCTCCGCCTTTTTATAAACGTTTAGCGGCTGTGAGGCGTGGCAGAGACGGCAGAGTATTTTTGCGTCTTCGGAACTCATTTTTGCACGATAATCCTGCTTGATCTTTCCTTCGGACAGCTCTTCGTAGCTTTCTGTCAGAAGATTGCCCAGCACATTTTCCATGCCCCAGTCCATGGGACACATCAGCATGGTACCGTCGGGGAGGATATAGTTGATATCCAGTTTGAGGCCGTTGCATTTTGAGCAGGCCAGCGCACCCTTCTTTTCTTCTTTTACATAGGTGGTTATGCCATCCTTATCTTCGATATTTCCGGCTCTGTCATAGATCTCACGCAACACGGGAACGTCGGGGATCTTCTTCATGATATCGACTATCTGCGGATGATAATCGCCGTGTACGGAGATGGTTGTGATGTGAAAGCTGCCGTTTTTATGATCTTCCGCGATGGAATCAAGGACTTTAAGATACTCATCGGTTACGGGGATCTTTGCATTCATATCTTTATCGGCAGCGTGCAGCACGAAGATATGCAGCTTTAATTTCTTAAGCCGCTGATAATGTTCCATGCTCATTCCCAGCAGCGTTGAATATACGTCCACATCGCGTCCGGCGTTTGCGGCATATTCGATCATCTCGATGCAGTGCTCATTCAGGAAAGGTTCGCACATACCGGAAAAAACTATCTGAACATCAGAGGGCGTCTTATCCACCATGGTTTTGAAGTTTTCGAAACTGAGTACGCTCTCGCGCTTCGGGTTATCTTTAAAATATCTGCTGAGGGCCAGCTTCTGCGGACAGAAGCGGCAATCAACCTTGCATCCCATCTTTACCGTAATATCAAGTTTTCGTGCCATTTTATTTTCCTCCGTTCTTCCTTAAAGCGGAATATATTTTTCTGCCCAGAACCGACAGGCCTATGGGCAGCGCTATTCCTGCGATCAGATAAAAGATCAGCGAATAGTAAGGCAGAGCCTGCGGTGTGTAATAGTACCATAGATCGGACTTATAAGCTGCCATGTCAAAGTCGAGGAAGAAACGTCCCGATATCACGGCAATAGCAGCATATACTGTTTTTACAGCCATAAAGCCCAGGAACTGATGGAGCATGATCGAATAGCTGTGATCTGCTATGGCGTTGATGCCCTTTGACTTTCCAAGGCCCGGCTCCAGTATCTTTGCGATGCGCAGCCAGAAGGCTATTCCCACAGCGCCCAGAAGGAAAGGAATAAAGGAACCTTCAGGGAAATCGTCGCACCAGGATATCACATAGATGGGTATGCGGTGGAAGATCACGAGCAGCGTCATCTGTATAAGGGCGATTATGCCGAAATATGCAAGGTGCGGGAGCTTATCATATTTCTCAAGCACACGTTTATAATATACGCCCAGCGCATAAAACGCAAAGAAATATGCGGCTCTCGGTATCATTAGCCACCAGCCGTCGTGATAACCCATTATGGAACATTGAAGCCCAAGCATGCCAACGATAAGCGCAAAGATAAAGATCACGGTCTCCGGCAGTTTGAGCTTAAGCTTTGATAAGAGCAGGCGCAGCAGCATATATCCTGCTTCTGCCATAAACAGCGGCACGACAAACCAGCCTGCCAGATTATACCGGAACTGATGCCCGTCGTATAAGGGCGCCAGCAGCAGATTGCGCAGATTAAAGTCACCTCCTATGGAGAAGCCGAAGTTCTTAAGTATCAGCACCATCAGTCCGTATATCAGATTAAAGATATACATGGGGATCAGCAGCCGCTTTGTTTTTTTCCA
>CAMOEK010000157.1:0-6137 GCA_946612125.1 uncultured Lachnospiraceae bacterium
TTATCGGCTTCGTATATGTATTTATCCTGCTGATACCGTTAAGAAAATCGATCAGAAATTCCTGAAAAAAAGCGGCCTGCGGGCCGCTTTTTTATGATGCTGCGGATCTCATGCTGGTATAGAGTCTGTAATATGCTCCGCCCTTTGCCATAAGCTCCTTATGTGTTCCGCGCTCGACGATCTTTCCTTCATCCACGAGCAATATGATATCGGCATCCACTATGGTGGACAGACGGTGGGCTATAACAAATGATGTACGGCCCGCGGTCACTGTCTTTACCGCTTCCTGCAGATGCTTTTCGGTCACCGTATCTATCGAGGCTGTAGCCTCGTCAAGAACAAAGATCGCAGGATCCGCAAGCAGCGCCCTGGCAAAAGAGATCAGCTGCTTTTCTCCTGTGGACAGGCTGTCTCCGCCTTCGCCGGCCTGGGTATCCAGACCGTTCTTCATATTCCTGACTATGCCGTCCGCGCATACCTTTTTAAGCGCATCCCATATCTGTTCATCCGTGGCATCGGGATTTCCGTACTTGAGATTTTCCCTTATGGTGCCGGAAAAAAGGTGCGGGGTCTGCAGTACATAACCTATATTCGAATGCAGCCACAAAACCGACCTCTCCCTGGCATCACGGCCGTCTATCAACAGCCTTCCCGAAGTGGGCTCAAAGAATCTGCATACCAGGTTCACCAGCGTTGATTTGCCAGCGCCGGTCTCACCCACTATGGCCACATTAGTTCCGTGCGGCACCTTCAGATCAAAATGTTCCAGCACATATTCCTCGCCGTCGGGATAATGGAAAGAAACATCCTCAAACTCCACATCGCCCTTAAGCTCTTCCCAGTTCTCTTTCTTAGGATTAAAGGTATCGCCGTACTTCGCGACCACATCCTCCGTATCCGCCACTTCCGTTCCGGTATTCAAAAGTCCGGTAAGCCTCTCCACATTTACCTGAACGGATATCAGCTCCGATATGGTATTGATGATAAACTGAATGGGCTCCATCATATGCAGCGAATAGGTCAGAAAGGCCGAAAGCGTTCCTATCTCTATCACCCCTTCGAGAGTGATGATGCCGCCTCTCCACAAAACCAGGCTTACGGCTATGGCGCTTACCATCATCACGCTTGAGGTAAAGAAAGATGAATAATGGGCCGCTCTTATGCTGTTACGGCGCATATCCTCCGTGTCGCTCTTAAAATCAGCATATATCTTATCCTCTACGGCCAGCGTCTTTATGGCCTTTGCCCCGGTGATCCCTTCGTTAAAATCAGATGTGATATTGGAATTGATCTCCCTGATCTTACGGTTTAGCCTCACCAGTTTCTTCTGGAAGAATGATAAAAGCAGCGCCACAAGCGGCACCAAAAATGCGATCCATAGCGCCAGTTTCCAGTTGAGTATGAACATCATCAGCAGCACAAATATAATGTAAGACCCGTGCCATACGATATCCATAAGCCTCCAGGCCATCATCACGCCTATCTTTCCGGTATCGCTCATAACCCTGGCGTGTATATAACCCACATTATTCCTGTTAAAGTATGAAAAAGAAAGCTCCTGAAGATGGTTAAATGCCGCATTTCGCAGATCCCGGTCTACGCTCATCTCCACCTGCCCGCACATATAAGTGGTAAAGAAATTCACCAGCATATACACGACAAGCATTACAACATAGAATATGATAAAGCCCTTAAGCCCCTCAAGCGTCTTTTCCGTAACAAAGTGATCGATGGCATATCTCTGCATCAGAGGCACAGCGGAATCGATCAGGCTTGAGCACAGCCCAAGAAAGACCATTACCATGATCTTCGGAACATACTTCTTTATGTACGGTATCAGTCTGGGTATCCCGAAAAAGGGCAGGCTTACCGTATTTTCATCATCCGTTCTGGATCTCATATATCTCCCTGTATATACCGTTCTTTTCGATAAGCTGCGCGTGCGTTCCTCTTTCTGCTATGCGCCCCTTATCCAGCACTATTATCTCATCCGCATTCTGCACCGTGGCTATCCTGTGGGCTATCAGTATCAGTGTCTTGCCCTTTGTCTTTTCCTTAAGCGCTTTCCTGATCTTCTGATCCGTCTCCATATCGACCGCCGAGAGTGAATCATCGAATATCATTACCGGAGCATCGTTCATTATAACCTGCGCGATGGCAGTCCTCTGCTTCTGTCCTCCGGAGAGGGTCACGCCCCTTTCACCGACATAGGTTTCATAACCGTCGTTAAATTTCTCTATGGTCTCGCTAAGCTGCGCGGTCTCCACTGCAGATGCAAGTTCTGTATCCTGTATCGCATCCTTTGTGATGCCGATGTTTTCCTTAAGCGTGCGTGAGAAAAGATAAGGCTCCTGCAGCACTATGGATATGTGTTTTCTGAGAGAATGCCTGTCGGCTTCCTTTATATCAACTCCGCCTATGCTGATCTTTCCCGATCCCTCCGGCAGTTCATACAGACGGTCCAGAAGCGATACCAGAGTGGATTTGCCCGAACCCGTCGCGCCAATGATACCCACCGTACTGCCTTCTTTGATCCTTAAGCTGATATTCTTGAGCACCTGTCTGTCCTCTTCATAAGCAAAGCTCACATTGTCAAAGACTATATCTCCGCCCTTTATCTCTTTATCGCCTGTATTGATCATATCCTCGGTGGACGAATTACAGATATATCTGATACGGTCGATGGAAACGCCGGCCTTGCTCATATCTGATATCACGCGGCCCAGCTCTCTCACCGGCCAGGACAGCATGCCGTTATAGGAAACTATGGCTATGTAACCGCCGGCCGTAAGATTTCCTCTCACGCACTCGACTGCGCCTATCACCAGTATCAGCATTATCTGCAGACCGGTTATCAGATCGTTTGAACACCAGAAAGCGGAAAGCCAGCCCATCAGACGTATCCACATCTTAGTATAGCCTTCGTTCTGTGTCTCGAATCTGTGCCTCTCAAAGCTCTCACGCCCGAATGCCCTTACCACTCTTACTCCTGTCAGATTCTCCTGGGCAATGGCGGAAAGCCGGCCCTCTTCTTCGTCAGCTTTTAAAAACGATGATGATATCCGGTTATGAAAAAAGAGGGAATACAGGATCACGACAGGTATGAACGCTGCCGATATCAGCGCCAGCTTAAGATCGATGCCTATCATAAAATACAGCGCCAGCGCTATCAGCATGCCTACCCTGAAAAGCGCAGTCATCTGCTCGGAAACAAAGGCCTTGATTGTCTCCACGTCGGAGGTGCATCTCTGCAGTATGTCTCCGGTATGATTTTTCTGATACCAGGAAACAGGCAGATCTTCTATATGCGTAAACAGCTTATCCCTTATGGTCTTTATGAATCTCTCTGAGCCCGTTGCATTGAATACCCTGTAAAAATATCTGCACAGGGCTGCGAAGATCGCAGTGGCTATCACAACAAACGCTATCAGGTACAGATGCTGCTGAAGATAAGCGCGTCCTCCCAAATGCTCCAATATATCAAGCACATAAGCCGGCGCCGTTCTTTCCTCCTTAAGCACTTCATCCACGGTATACTGCACCAGTTTGGGATTTATCATATCCAGAAATGCAGCCGCCAGAGAAAGCATCACGCCCAACGCAAAGAAGCGCTTACTTCCTTTAAGAAAGTATGCGAGCATCGAAAGCCTTGTAAATTTAATCCCCGGTGACTGGGAAGCCGCCGGGGATCTGTCTTTAGCCATACTCATTCTTTCAGTCGGTCACCGCCCCTTGGATAAACTGTCCTCGTCGCCTGTAATGTCTTCGAATGCAGGCGTATAATTCATATCGATAACATTATAACCGGTATTATTCATATAGAATTCACCCTCGGCAAATACTGCATTTCCGCTGTCACCGGCCTGCGTATGAAGACGCAGATAAGTATATCCCGGTCCGTTGGTGATCACGCAGTGACCGCCAAACAGCCAGCTGCCTTCATCATCATAATAATTCCAGTTACCCTTATCATCAAACTCAACGCCGGATCCTCTGTTACTAAGCCACTTACCCACTATCTCACTGTCGATATAAAGATCGCCCGAATAGAATACCAGATTGTTTCCGGTATTCATTACCATCTCTCCGTCCTCATCATATACCAGCACCGGCTTATAAAGATCGCCGTTTTCATCATAAAGATCATATGCATAATAACCTGCGCTGCCGCCTTTTCCCTCTTTCCAGGTACCGCTTAAGTGCTCATTTGCCGAAAACGAACCGTCCTGTACATATGAAGGCATGTTCTCCACTGCCAGCCAGGTACCATCGTCATATATATGATATGAAATAATGTCCATATTCACATAGCTTCTGAGCCCCCAGCTTCCCACAATGGGTTCATCCGAAATCTGTGCTGTATTATGGCCGGCGCCGGTATTTACTACCGCGCCCTTAAAGCTGCTTATAGGCATAAACGCCAGCTTCTGCATCACGCTGTTATCTATAAGATCATAAAATTCTTCGCCCTTGATGCTGAGCTCTTCGGAAGCCGCGGGATCACCCTCTCCCGTATTGTTGGAGTAATACTTTAACTCGCCGCTGCTGTCATCCGTAAAATAAAACTCATCCCATACCTGCTTTGTTCCGTCAGCGCTTAAATGAAACCGTCCGATATAGGAATGCGCTGCTCCGCCTGAACCGTCATGGTAAAAAAAGCCATTCCCCATGTAGCGGTTCGAGCTCCTGGCCCAGCCTTCAAATACCCACTCAGGCTTATCCTTTACACAGGTAAACGCCGCATACACATAGCTCGTATCTTCGGTATCTTCATCCGTAAACTTTGCGTTCTCACCGATCAGCAGCTCCGGAACTCCGTCGCCTGACAGATCAACTATAGCGTATCCCAGGCTGTTTAAGAGCTCATCCTTATCACCGTATGCAACCCTTTCCATGATACCGCTGGAAAGATACTTATAATCTTTCTCATAATCATATCCGTTCTGTATTACATCAAGATTTTCCTGCAGAACGGAGGCATAGATATCATCGTAATCCGGTCCTGCCTGCGGCTCGGTATCAGGCTCCGGCGCAGGAGTATCTTCCGCTTCGGTCGGTTTTTCTGTTTCCTTTGTGGGCGTGGGCGTTTCTTCATCGGCCTCATAAGACTTCCTGTCCGAAGGTGTGGCTGTATCACATGCCGCCAGCGATAAAGGCAGCATGATCATCAGACCCAATCCTCTGCTCATCAGATTTTTCTTTTTCATAATTCCTCTCCCTCAATAATAAATACACTGTTATTCACAGCCCTCCCGACTGTGAATGGCAACGCGCTTTTACTTTTTCAGATAGTCCATCAGCAGTTCGTAATTAATGGCCGCATCGTGATAGCCCTGTAAATAAAGGACTTTCAGCTTCTTTGGATCCTTTTCGATACGCTCGATATCCACCAGTTTTTCCGGGCGGAATACAAAGATCCTTCCTTCCGCTTCAAGACGCTCGATAGCATCAAGTGTTTTGTTATAGACAATATGCCTGCGTATCATTGCCTTTCTGAGTCCGGGATATTTGGGATATCTCATCAGCATCATCTGGCGGTTAGCGATGGACTGTGGCTTCTTTCTGTATTCAATAGGTCTGGTGAGTACCACCACATTCTTCTTATTCCCGTCACGCATGGAATGCCGCAGCGGTATCGAATCTGCCATGCCTCCGTCAAGATACAGCTTTCCGTTATATTCAACATTCCGCGACACCAGCGGAAGGGATGCGGACGCCTGTACGGCGGTTATCCCCTTTCTCATATTCTCCATGCGCAGATATTCGGCCTTACCGGTCTCTATATTGGTAGCAACTGCATAAGCCTTGCCGGGCCACTTATCCGCAGTGTCATAATCATAGGGATCCAGCTCATTGGGGATAGTGTCGTAACACATCTTTACATTAAACAGATCACCTGTGGTCATAAAGCTTTTCATGCTGCAGTAGTTTTCATCATCAAGATAGTTTATCGCTACCCTGAAAGCCCTGCCCGGCTGCTTTGAGATATAGCTGCATAGGTGACAGGCTCCGGCAGATACGCCGTAGCTGTGATCGAACCACAGCTCCTTCTCCATAAAAAAGTCCAGTATTCCTGCGGTGTACGCGCCGCGCATACCGCCGCCTTCAAGTATAAGGCCTGCTTTTATCATTTCCAT
>CAMOEK010000158.1:0-6107 GCA_946612125.1 uncultured Lachnospiraceae bacterium
GGTCATCCGGAGTGATTATCTACCGGGTCATCCAGAGTAATTATCTACCGGGTCATCCAGAGCGAAGCGAAGGATCTTGACAGAGTACATGAATAAACAAAACTAAACTATAACACAGGAGAACCAACATGCGGTTAAAGAACATCCCCGGTTCACGGGAAGTGATAGCGGAAAACGATTATGTGATACATGATGAGCAGGCACATAAGGGAAAGTGGAATGAGGTCTTTGGGAATGATAAGCCCATAAGGCTTGAGATAGGCGCCGGAAAGGGCCGCTTTCTGATGGATCTGGCTGCGCGCGATACGGATTATAATTTTCTGGGCATTGAGAAGTATTCTTCCGTGCTGCTGCGCGCTTTGCAGAAGATGGAAGAGGAGCCGCTTGATAATCTGCGCTTTATACGCATGGACGCAGAGTATATAGGCGACAGTTTTGCGCCGGGAGAGATAGACCGCATTTATCTTAACTTTTCGGATCCCTGGCCCAAGGACAGGCACGCAAAGCGCCGTCTGCCTTCGCATCAGTTTCTGGCGCGTTATGCGCAGATATTAAAGCCCGGCGGACTGGTGGAATTCAAGACAGATAACCGCGGTCTCTTTGATTTTGCGCTCGAGGAAATAAAAGAGAGCAGCTTTGAATTACTGCTCTCGACTTTTGACCTTCATGCAGACAGCGAACTCATGAAGGATAATATCATGACTGAGTATGAAGAACGTTTTTCTTCAATGGGCAATCCCATATGTAAATATGTGATAAAACTGCGGTCCTGAAGCTGCAGGGTCACAAGACTGTCTTCCCATCCGGTCATCCTGAGCGAAGCGAAGGATCTTTCTCAGCTCAGCACTTTTTTGATAGCATTCAGAAGATCCCTGTATTCCTCAAACGCAGGCAATTCGGGGTGATCTTTTTTTATCTGCTCCGTGCTTCTGAAAAGGAAGCCGGCCTTGCTTGCCAGTATCATATCCAGATCGTTGTAGGAATCGCCGGAGGCGATCGTATCAAAGCCGATGGACTGCAGCGCCTTTACGGTGCTTAACTTTGATTTTTCTATCCTCATCTTAAAATCGGTGATCTCGCCGTCGGGAGCCACTACCAGCGTGTTGCAGAATATGGTGGGCATGCCCAGCTTCTTCATCAGAGGGCTTGCAAACTGTGTAAAGGTATCAGATATGATGATAGTCTGGGTAAGGCTTCGCAGCTCGTCCAGAAACTCCTTTGCTCCGGGAAGCGGATCTATCCCGGCAATGGTGTCCTGGATTTCCTTAAGTCCCAGGCCGTGCTCTTTTAAGATGCCCAGACGCCATCTCATCAGTTTATCATAATCGGGCTCATCCCTTGTGGTGCGTTTTAACTCCGGTATTCCGCTGGCTTCCGAAAACGCGATCCATATTTCGGGCACCAGTACACCTTCCAGATCAAGACATACTATATCCATTATTGTGATCCTTTCATCTTTTTATTAAGGCTGATATTCCCGGAGACTGGGTCCGTAGAATCTCTGCAAAACCTTATGATAATAGAAAATAAAGGGCCGGTCAATAGACGAATTATTAAAAAAAGCACATCAAAGCCCTTTATTCTTATATATATTGGTGATAGAATGAAACCGTCGCAGACGGGCGATGTTTTTCAGGGGGACAGGAGTTATGAAAAACAATAAGGGATTTTCGCTGGTAGAATTGATAATAGTGATCGCTATTATGGCTATTCTTGTAGGCATTATGGCGCCTCAGCTCATCAAGTATCTGGAAAAGTCAAAGGTATCTACGGATCTTCAGGCTATGGATACAATTTATCAGGCACTGATCTATTCTGCAAACGATCCTGATGTGGTTCAGGATGCCGCTTCACAGGTAGAGATCAATAAGATGCTTAATCCCATCAAGCTTGAGGATCTTCTGGGCAACAGCAATACCAGATTCGCAAAAGAATTCAGGGATATGCTTGACTGGGGCACCAGCTTTAACAGAAGCACTTATGAGGAGCTTTTCAAATCGGCGCATGATTCGGGAAGTCTTGAGATCTATGTACAGTACAAGGGTGGTTTTATGAATCCCATAGCAATGTGGGCAACCTATACTGACAGGACCGGATCCAGGAAATATACCGGTTCGGAAAACACAGGTACAGACTGGCAGCATATAGGCAATTGCATCTGCATCCAGTAGGCTTATTTAAGATGATCCGTAATATAGTTTTTGATATAGGCATGGTCCTTGCGGACTTTCGTTATGATGCATATATGCGTGAGGATCTGGGATTCCCGGATGAGGTTGTCAGGGTTTTTACAGACAGACTTATAAAGAGTGAGCTATGGGACGATCTGGATCTGGGTGTGCGTGAGACGGAAGTCATAACGGACGAAATGAAGGCAAGGGTGTCCGAGTATCCGAAGGAAGCGGAGATATTCTTTGACCGTATGGTGGATATAATAAGGACCTATCCTTACAGCAAGCCCTGGATAGAGGAGTTAAAGGCCCGTGGTTATAAGGTATATCTGCTGTCCAATTATCCCAGGGATGCTTATAAGATGCATGAAGAAAAGCACTTTGATTTTGCTGCTGCAGTAGACGGTAAAGTGATATCGGGCTTTGAGCGCATGAGTAAACCCGATCCGCGGATATACCGGCTGTTATGTGACAGATATTCATTGGATCCAAAGGAATGTGTGTTCATTGATGACAGGGAAGTGAATATCAAAGCAGCCATAGAAGAAGGTATGCAGGGTATAGTTTTCACATCGTATGAAGACGCCCGTGAAAAACTGGAAGACATTTTAAAAGCCCCCGGTAATTAACCGGAGGCTTTTGTTTTATCCTTTAACCGTTTGACTGTCCGTTTGGCTGTCCGCCGTATGCGGGGTCATAATTTACATTGCTTGCTACAGATGCATAATTGGAAACGTATTCAGGTTTCTTGGGTTCCACTATGCCACCGTAAAGCGGATTCATATTTGCAGCCGCGCCTGCAGGTGTTTCTCCCGACCTTGCAAAGGTGAGAGGATCAACCGCTTCATTGCTGCGCACCGGTACCTGCACGGGAGTGGGGGGAGGCGCAGTGGGCTGCGGTTTGTAGTTGACAGGTTCGGGTTCGGGTGGAACCGTTCTTGCGAAAGCGCCGCTTACCATGCTGTGCACATCTCCGCCGGAAGTAGTTCTGTCTCCGTAAGCTCCGTTAAAGGAATCGGATCCGGGACCGTAATATTCTCTTTGTCCTTTCTGAGGTTTGGTAACGGAAGCTGAAAGCCTGTGATTGTTTGCGCTTACCAGAAGGATCACCAAAACTATTCCCAGACATACTAATCCGGCAATAAAGACGGTCATGAGGCTGCTGCCTTCGATACCCGTAAGCCAGGTAGGACTGTTTTTCAGGAAAATGTCATGTCCTGCCATCACGGATAGAATGGCGCCTATCGTGGTTAAAATGATGATTACAACATTTTTCATAACACCCCTCCTTTATGAAATTATCAAGCTTATTATACAACAAAGTTCGCAAAAAGTGTAGTGCCTGCTTTGCGGTTATATAATAAAAAAAGCATTGACATTATTCTAATACACCTTTATAATTTTATAAGTTTGTGAAACATACAAACTCGGGGTGTGGCTCAGCTTGGTAGAGCGCTACGTTCGGGACGTAGAAGTCGCGTGTTCGAATCACGTCACCCCGATTTTTTTATGCCCGAAATCTAACTTTTTCCGTTAATTCTGTCCAAACAGTATTCCGATGAAATACCTCTCCGTAAATCCCTGGTGAGTATGTTCAGTGGATACATGAAATAAAACAGCGCTATCGTTTCATATATTTGCTGACGGGATGGCTATAGAAGATATTCCGGAGAAGGAAGCAGGA
Organism: uncultured Lachnospiraceae bacterium; assembly: GCA_946612125.1. Classification (GTDB taxonomy): domain Bacteria; phylum Bacillota; class Clostridia; order Lachnospirales; family Lachnospiraceae; genus NK4A136. The sequence goes on from CAMOEK010000158.1 coordinate 3,856, forward strand.
AAAGATATAATAGAACAGTAAATTAAATAGATACTATTATTGAAAGTATTGCAAAAAAGTAATGGAAATATTGACTCCCGGCCGTTGCAGACATATAATACAATAAAAGAAATGAGACATATACGAGAGGGGGCAAGAATCATGGTAGATATGAATATGATGATTGCAGGAAACATCCTTGCGCTGCTCAAAAAACAGAATAAAAAGCAGACCGATCTTGCAGATGCTCTTGGAACAAATAAGCAGACTGTAAATAAAATGTTGAATGGCTCACGTATGATCAATGCCATTGAACTTAAATCTATCGCTGAATATTTTGGTGTCAGAATGGAGGATCTGACAAGAATCACTCCCGGATATAAAGACACAGATATTGTCCATGCATTTATGGGGAAAGTTCAATCGGAAGAGTCGAAAGAGGCTCTTAAAATTGCGGATGAACTTTCGGATATGATACTGTTTCATAGAAAGGTACGTGAGAATGGCAAAGCTATGATGATGCCGTGGGAGGACGATTGATGGGAGATGTTTTAGAAGAGAGCTTATTTAGCAGGCAGCCAAAGCAGTTCGATAAAGTAAATTCCCAGGCGAAATCATTTGCGGCTAATTATTGTGGAACCACGATCCTTCGTGATTCCATATTTGGTATTGCTACAAATTATGCAAGAAAAAGGGATTTGACTCTGGAAGTCCTTCGCTATCCGGTCAGGGATGATGAACTATGGGCATTTACATTTGTAAAAAAGGGAACGATATTTCTTTGTGTTAATTCTGCGCTTGCGATGTGCAAACAGATATTTGCAGTGGCTCATGAATTGTATCACATTCACAGCTATGCGGAAGATATTGATCCGGATACGATTGCGACAGGTTCGCTGTTGGATTCCAAAACAGCAGATGATACGGCAGTGTCTCAGGAAGATCTGGAAGCAAATGCGTTTGCGGGACTTCTTTTGATGCCTGACAGCATTCTGGATGAACAGATCAAAATATATGGTATTAACGGTGATAAGCTTTCTGTAGATGATGTGCTGGTTCTTATGGAGTTGTTTGCTCTTCCGTATAAGGCAATCGTGTTGCGGCTTGTGGAGAACCATAATATAACATACAACAAGGCAAAAGAATTGCTGGCAGTTGATCCTACTGTTGTTTCTGAAAGAATCTTGCTTACGGGTAAAGCGCAGGGATGGCAGCAAAACACTAAGGAGCTCACTTTCTTTGGCAGCCTTCTTGACGATATGGAATACAATAAAGAGAATGATCTGCTGACAGACAGCCGGGAAAAATCAGATGTGGAGTATCTCGAAAAAATCCGAAAGGGCTTTCGTAAGGAAAGTTAAGGTAAGCATATGACGAGAGAAAAATATGCTTTGCTGGATACGGATTTTATTTCCAAAACACATCTGATCCGTAAGGATGAGGATAACAGGCTGATCGACCGGATCATGGAGATGCCGGGATATAGGTTCTATTGCCATGAACAGATTAAAACGGAGCTTGCCAGACATAATATTGGTAATTCGCCTGTATGGCTGGAAGAAAAAATATCATCAGGGAATATACAATGTATTGACGACAATGAGATCATTGACGAGTTGAGGACGATATATGCTGATTCGGCAGAAGCTATGTATGCAAACATGCTGAAGAACTGCTGTGAAGCTTATAGGAATGGGTATTTCGAGGAGTCCTTCAAAAGATTACAAAGCTTGGATTATTCAACAATATACAAGGAAGTATTCTTGCATGAATTGGCAGAGGACTGTGTTGAAATCGGAGCAGGTCAGAATCTTGGTGAATTGAAGAGTTATGTCCTGCTTCAGATGCTCGAGATGAAGCTGGGAGAGCAGATTTATGTATTCTGTTCGGATGACCGAAATGCAAGAAATGGTATTGTAAGCCTTGGCGGTGCAAGATGTATCAGTGTACTCTCATCCTTTATGCGACTTACCATAGATGCGAATATGTCCAGAGAGGTAGCAGAACCTTATTTAAAGTCATATCTTGAGGAAAAGCATAAAAGAAATCAGACGACATTTCGTGTTGTTGATGCTTCTAAGGAAATGCGGTTTTGCAGGGTGCCTTGTGAACAGGTTATAGAAGAAATGTATTCCGGGAAATTTGAAGTATTGCAGAATGGTAATTTGAGATATAAAGAATAAAAATCGGACTTTTGGCGATTGGTAGACTCAAGAGCATTATCAAGGATATTCCCCAGAACTACACATAGATCATAATCGTTTATTGGAATC
>CAMOEK010000159.1:0-6096 GCA_946612125.1 uncultured Lachnospiraceae bacterium
ATCAGCTGGTACTTAAGAGATGAGCTGCCGCAGTTGATAACCAGAATGTTCATTTTATGTATTCCTCCTTATTGTTAGACGGGCCAAGGCCCACATTGGTTTAAATTATATCACTATAAGCATGCTATGTCGAATATACTTCTATCCTATGGCTGCTTTTCCGATTTTCGCCATTTAGTTCACAGGATCGGCTTTTATCCCCCTGATACTGCAGCCGGACTTAAGCAGCAGATCGATCTCTTCAAGGATAGCTGCCGTGATCTGCTCTCCTTGAACCAATATGGGGCGGCCGGGCGGATAGGCCATTACACTTGCTGCGCTGATGCGGCCGGCCGCTGCCGCCATGGGCACATCCTCATATTCAGCTTCCCAGGCATCGCTTAAACTCATGGCTGTAGAAGCATCCTTAACACAGCGGATACTGTATCCACCATACTGAATAACATTCACCACATGCGTTCTATCCTGCCCGTAATGATCACAATCTTCCTGTACATCATTACCGTGACTATCACATAAGTCCTTCCCGGCGCCATAATGTCCACAGCCCTCCCCGGCGTATGCTGCTCCGCCGCTCTGCCATTTGCTGTCGATATCTTTCACGGCCTCTGCAAGCTTCCTGTAATCCTCATCCGCATCATACACGCTGCAGATCAGCAGCACATAAGCAGGCAGGGACATTTCGGGTTCTATGCCGCGCGCACGCAATTCTTCGTGCAGTCTTGTACCGCTCACTCCGTCTGCGGGACACAGCAGTATCTTGCAGGGTTCGGGGGATACGCTCTCCCCGTCATAAGCGTCTCTCAGCCTGATATTCTTAAGCCCCTTAAGGCTTTCACTCAGGCGCCTGCGCCGGTCAAAGAACGCCTCCCAGTCATATCCGGCATTTATGCATTCATCCATTAGGGCCATCAGCGAATACGAAGGGGAAGAAGTCTGATATACGGACAGAAAAGCATTTGTACGCGATGCGCTAACCCTTTCTCCCTTTATATGCAAAAGCGCCGCCTGATTGGGGCAGGGCAGGGTCTTATGCAGGCTCATCACCACCATATCGGCGCCTGCCGCCACCGCACATTGCGGGAACGTTTCCGACATTGCAAAATGCGCGCCGTGCGCCGCATCCACTATCAGCTTTTTTCCTGCAGAATGAAGATATGCGGCTATGGCCGCCACATCAGCTGCAAATCCCTCATAAGACGGGGATGTGATGAATACCGCTTCAGCTTCGGGGTCTGCTGCCACAGCATCTTTAACACGATCAAGGCTCACCCCGCAGCCTGCGCCGCACAGCGGATCACAGTCCTCATAAATGTATGAAAGCTTAAGATCCCTGAGCATCGCCGCGTGATAAGCGCTTTTATGCGAAGCTCTCTGCATGATAAGATGGCCGCCGCGTTTTACGGCTGCGCTTATCGCAGTCAGCACTCCTACCGTGCTCCCGTTTACCAGATAAAAACAATGATCGGATCCGTAACGCTTTGCAGCGCGTTCAAGCGCTTCCTTCAGCATGCCTTCGGGAGCATACAGATCATCAAGTCCCGGAAGCTCGGTCACATCCAGCGGATCCAGCCTTCCCTTATGCCCCGGCATATGAAAGGAAGTCATATCTGATGATGCATATTTTTCAAGGCTTTCCTTAAGACCCAAAGCTCAATCTCCCATCTCAACGCTGCTCATGAATCTGTTTCCGCCCTGCATGAAAAGCTTGCCGGCGTCATTGCGTCCTATCTTATACACCTGTTCACTGCGGGACGGGTCCATCACAACAACATTGTATTCGTTATAACCCACGATAAGCATTGCAGATCCGTCCTTCAGCTCTGCAAATACCGGTTCTTCGTTTGCCACATAATAAAGCACGGCATCCAGGGATACTCCCGAAAGGTCAAGTATCTTACGCCCCGGCATCTCTATCTTTCCTTTGTATTCAAAACCTTCATAAGCAAACCAGGTTTCAAGACAGGCCCTGCGCAGATCCTCTGGCTCGCCTCTTGCCTCTGATACCGATCCGCTGATGGCCATTATCTGATTTTTGCTCTTAAGCGTGGTTCGTCTGTAAATGAGTGTTCCTCTTACATCCCTTACTGCTCCGCCTCTTTCAAAGGCCTTTTCCACGGCATCGTAACAGTATATGCAGCGTTCCTCCAGATGCCCCGCCGCAAACAGATCATACCCTTCCGGCTTTTCATCATGATCTGTCTCTATCTGCCTTTCGCCCTCATAGATCACCAGCTTGGGCTCCATAAGCTGCAGGGTGCTTAAGTCCACATCTCTTCGCAATACCAGCTTCCTTATAGTCTCATAAGTCTCGGTGACCACGCTCTCGACAGTATTCTTCTCGCTTACGCCGCTGTTGTTATACAGGATCTGATCGTCGGGAAGACTTACCAGATCAGCGTTTTCATCATAGGTCATGCGTTTTAAGTTCAGCATATCCCCGTTCTGCTCTATGTTGGTAATGTACACGCCCTGCTGCTTATACTCTTTCAGGATCTTTCCGCTTTCGGCGCGTATGTTCACCATATGCATGGGAAAAAGAGTGTGTCCCTTTTCGTCCAGGGTGATATCACGCTCCATAGCCGCGCCGTAAACCAGATCGCTCCCAAAAAACGTAACCGGCATAAGCTTTTCCGTATATCCCGCTTTTATCTCTGATATGGCTCCGCTGTTCAGATTCTTTATACTCAGCTTATCAGCGCTGTAAATGTCCTTTCCGTTACCCCAGGCTATTATCCCCTGATCCTCCGATGTGATGAGAGCATCTGCTGGCAGATCCTCCGCCAGCTTGCTGATGGTCCGCAGATGCAGGTCTATCTCCAGCAGATCCCTGTCCTTTAAGATATACAGCTTGTTTTCGCCTGCATAGCAGAGCCTTTTCATGTCCTGCTTCATCAGATCAAAACCGCCGCCGTAAGGAACATAAAGCATTTCCTCCACGGTGTTTAACATGCAGTCGTAATTATATACTGCCAGACCCATGGTCCCTTCATGATTGCCGCAGTTCATATAACCCCATACTCCAAAGAGTATGTCACCTGTATCATCCACCCGGAAAATACGGATGTTGTTCAACCTGCAGGTCTCTCTCCTGTCCTTCATATCATGGCGGTAAAACCCGAAGATGTACGCCAGCTTATTTCCGCTGGCATCATAGGATATCAGTCTTCCGCAATTTGCAAAGGCAAGTATATGTCCGTCGTCGCTTTCCTTCTTTTCGATATTTTCGGGAACCATGCCCAGCTGTATCTTATTGGCTGCGATCACATAACTGTCGGGATCAAAAGCCTCTTCCATGCTGCGGTGATAATCCAGCAGATAGATGCGCTCCTTTCCCAGACGCATACGGTAAAACTCTTCCGCAAAGCAATAGGCGTCTCTGTCTCCCTCATCCACCTTTACGGTATACTCGATCGTGATCTGCGCGGAGTCCGCGTCGATCTCCCTGACCTTTGCCCTGGCTGCGGTCACGCGCTCCACATCAAGGCTTCCCCAGCTGACCTGCTCCGCGCTGGAATGTATATCCACATAAGTAAAGCTGCTGTTGTCGCCCTGCTTATTGCTTTCCAGATAAGTCGTCAGTTCCGTCTTGGTCTGCGCTTTATCAAAAGTGGCGTCATGAAAATAAAAAGCATAATCCAGTTTGCTCCATAATGCATGATCGTTCATGGGGATAACACGGGTATAATAGCGCAGGATGCCTGCGGAAGACTCCAGTATAAAACAGAGTGAATACTCTGTCCCGTATTTCATAAGATCTTTAAGCGTAACGCTGCCCGTTACTTCATCGGCAGCCCTGGCGTAATCGTAGATCTGGCTTTCTTCTATCAGCCTTTCGTCCTGAAGCGAGCGCAGCTGAAAGCCCAGCTTCTGTATATCGTTGCCGTACATATCTATCTTAAAGTCCAGCTTTCGGTCACTTCCCACGGGCGTGACGTGATCGTTCATCCTTAAGATATCCATGTCCACGGAATAAGGCTGCATCTCGTTATATTCCATGTTGCCGCATATAAGGCACATGATGGGCATGGTGGCCCGGGGCATCTCCACGGTCATATCCGTATTGCCCCTGTTCATCCATTTCCCCAGCAAAATAAGCGAGAGCATAAAAATGCTCCCGCAATAGATTATCCATAATATTCCTTTAGAGAAATGCTTAACCTTCACTGTAAGATCATTTCAGCGAATTTATTCTGGCAATAGCTCTCTTGAGCGCCGCCTCGGCTCTGTCCATATCGAGATCGTCACCTCTTGCAGCTATACGCTCACGCGCTCTCTGGCCGGCGCTTTCCGCTCTCTGCTCATCGATCTCATACGGCCACTCTATGAGCTCTGCCAGTATAGTGACTCTGTCCTGAAGGATCTCTACAAAACCTGCGTGCAGAGCCGCTTTCTTCTCGCCCTCGGGCAGCTTCATATAAAGAACTCCGGGACTTACGATCACGGTCATGGGCACGTGGTTCTTATAGATACCTATCTCACCCTCAGTCGTATTAAATTCTACCATCTCGGTCTCACCCTCGAAGAATACACGCTCGGGGGTGACAACGCTTAGTTTAAATGTTTCCATTCTGTATATACCTTAAATCTATCAAGATCCTTCGCTTCGCTCAGGATGACATTGCTGTTAGCCGGGATCCTTATTTGTTTGCCCTTGCAACAACCTCGTCGATGGTTCCCGCATTCAGGAATGCGCTCTCGGGGAGGTCATCATGCTTACCTGCAAGTATCTCCTTGAATCCGCGGATCGTCTCGTTGATAGGCACGTACTTTCCTTCGATACCTGTGAACTGTGTTGCTACGAAGAAAGGCTGGCTTAAGAAACGCTGTACCTTACGGGCGCGGCTTACGACCTGCTTGTCTTCTTCGGAAAGTTCGTCCATACCCAGAATGGCGATGATATCCTGCAGTTCCTTATATCTCTGAAGGATAGCCTGTACGCCACGCGCTACCTGATAGTGCTCCTCACCAACGATACGGGGATCCAGTATACGCGAAGTGGAATCCAGCGGATCCACTGCGGGGTAGATACCCTGCTCACTGATGGCACGGTTAAGTGTAGTGGTTGCATCCAGATGCGCGAATGTTGTTGCAGGCGCAGGGTCGGTCAGGTCGTCCGCAGGCACATATACTGCCTGAACGGAAGTGATGGAACCGTTCCTGGTAGATGTGATACGCTCCTGAAGAGCGCCCATCTCGGTCTGCAGCGTGGGCTGGTAACCAACGGCGGAAGGCATACGGCCAAGGAGCGCCGAAACCTCCGAACCTGCCTGTGTGAATCGGAATATGTTATCGATGAAGAGCAGCACGTCCTTACCGCCCTTATCACGGAAATACTCTGCCATTGTAAGTCCGGTAAGACCTACACGCATACGTGCCCCGGGGGGCTCGTTCATCTGACCGAAGATCATGGCGGTCTTGTCGATAACGCCGCTCTCACTCATTTCGTGATAGAGGTCGTTACCCTCACGGGTACGCTCACCAACGCCGGTGAAAACCGAGAAACCGTCATGCTCTGTTGCTATATTACGGATAAGCTCCTGTATAAGCACCGTCTTACCAACGCCGGCGCCTCCGAAGAGTCCAATCTTTCCACCCTTCTGATAGGGGCAGAGCAGATCAACGACCTTGATACCTGTCTCCAGCATTTCCTGCTCGGTACTCTGCTCTTTAAAAGCAGGCGCAGGTCTGTGAATGGGTGCATATTCCACATCCGTGGGCGCGGGCTTGTTATCGATGGGCTCGCCCAGCACGTTAAATATACGGCCCAGGGTCTTCTCACCTACCGGAACGCTTATGGGCGCGCCTGTTGCAAAAGCGTCCATTCCTCTTACAAGTCCGTCCGTAGGACCCATTGCCACACAGCGAACCGTATCATCACCCAGATGCTGCGCAACCTCTACCACCAGTGTAGTATCGTCATTTCGTTTGATGCGGATAGCTTCGTTGATCTCGGGAAGATCCCCGTCAAACTTAACGTCCAGCACTGCACCGACGATCTGTGTCAGTCTGCCTTTCTTTTCTGCCATTTCCGTTTTCCCTTTCTACTTTGATCTCTGCCGCCGATCAGTGGCAGAGCCTTTTACTCTCTCTATT
>CAMOEK010000160.1:0-5933 GCA_946612125.1 uncultured Lachnospiraceae bacterium
GCGGGCTTTAAGTACTGTCTGGGATCGAAGTGATCGGGATGCTCAGCAAAATACTTACGGATGTTACCGGTCATTGCCAGACGGATATCGGAATCGATATTGATCTTGCAAACAGCCAGCTCTGCAGCATGACGCAGCTGCTCTTCAGGAATACCTACTGCATCAGGCATATTTCCGCCGTAGGTGTTTACCATCTTAACGAATTCCTGAGGCACTGAAGATGATCCGTGAAGAACGATGGGGAAACCGGGCAGTCTCTTGATGCACTCCTCGAGTACGTCGAAACGCAGCGGAGGGGGAACCAGGATGCCGTCTGCATTTCTGGTGCACTGTGCGGCGGTGAACTTGTAAGCGCCGTGAGAAGTACCGATCGCTATAGCCAGAGAGTCGCAGCCTGTTCTGGAAACGAACTCTTCAACTTCCTCGGGACGGGTATAAGCTTCCTTACCGGACTCAACTACCACTTCATCCTCGATACCTGCAAGAGTACCAAGCTCTGCCTCTACAACTACGCCGTGAGCATGTGCATACTCAACAACCTGCTTTGTAAGAGCGATGTTATCTTCAAAGCTCTTTGAGGAAGCGTCGATCATAACGGAGGTGAAACCGCCATCGATGCAGTCCTTGCAAAGCTCGAAAGTATCACCGTGATCTAAGTGAAGAGCAATGGGGATGTCGGGATGCTCAATAACAGCAGCCTCCACCAGCTTTACCAGATAGGTGTGATTTGCATATGCTCTCGCACCCTTGGAAACCTGAAGGATAACGGGGCTCTTAAGCTCATCAGCTGCCTCCGTGATGCCCTGTACGATCTCCATGTTGTTCACATTGAATGCTCCAATAGCATAACCGCCATTGTAGGCTTTCTCGAACATTTCTTTTGTTGTAACAAGTGCCATTTTAGAAACCTTCCTTTCTTTTGAAATCTTGGGATTATTAGTGTTTCCTAACCACATAATATATCACCTATAACGCATAAAAGCAAGGAAAAAGTCAAAAAATGCCACTTTTACATCCCCGGAAGCACGCAGCCCTTCTGCAAAAGTATGTTCGCATACTGACTTGTCTCAGATGTTGCTATAACCGCATAGGCGCGTTTTGCATGCTCATAGAACTCAAAGCGTTCCAGCGTCCCGATGACCGATGTGCCGCGCGGCTCCTCCTTTGCGATCATTTCCTCATATGTTTTCCATATCGAGATATCGGCGGGGTCTCCCGGCACCTTCTCCATCAGATTCACCGGCTTATCCACATACTGATCCAGCGGAAAAACCTTAAGTACAGCCTCTAATATCTCCGGCACGCCGTGCCCGTCCATACGGATCACAATGGCGTCTTTCCCCATCGTTTCCGCAGGAAAATTCCCGTCCGCGATCACTATCGTATCGCTGTGCCCCATCTCGCAGAGCACCTTAAGCAGCTCAGGTGACAGTATTGGTGAAATCCCTTTTAACATATTTTCTCCTCCGATAAATTTAATCCAGCATATTTGCAATATCCGGCAACGGTCTGAGTCCTTCCAGGCCATAGAAGCGCGCTGCATTCCCGCCCAGAAAAGCATCTTTTTCCGCCTCTGTGAGCTTGTCACTTTCCTCAATAAAACGCACCGCCGAACGGTAAGTGAGATCCGTCATAGTGCGGGGATAATCGCTTCCCCACATCAGCTTATCCATACCGCAGATATCCCGTGCCTCTGTGATCGCATCGATCGCAGAAGGATACGGATAGAATTCATGATGAAACAGCCAGGTCAGTCCGCCGCTTTCGATATACACATTCTTATTGCATGCCAGCGCTATCTGCTTCTGCCAGCCCTTTGTTGTCACCATGCCAAAATGTCCTATAGTCATGCGCAGATCGGGGCAGGCGTCTATGATATACTGCATATCATCCGTCTGCGCATCGCCGTCTGCCAGATCGAGTCCAATAAATTTCCCTGATATTTCTACCCTTTTAAACACGTTTATCAGTTTCTTAAGATCCGGATCCTTAAGCCTTCCTGCGCAGATCTTGACGCCGTCAAATCCATCCAGCAGAAAATCATCGCTTTCTTCATAAAGGGAACAGATGCGAAATCTTTCGGGATAGCTTTTCCTCACTTTCAAAAGATAGTCATCCTGATTTCCGTCAATATATTCCTGCGTTACAACGCAGCTGTTGACGCGGGCGTAATCCATGTTTGCTAAAAGCATTTCTGCGGTATTCTTATTATCCGTCATATACGGCGGCATCATCTGCCTGCGTTCGCCGGCAAAATCCGCAATACCGTTCCCCACGCCGTATACAGGCTTTTGGCCTGCGCGGCCGTTTTGTTTTTCCCAAAGATGCACATGCGCATCTATGATGATCCTCCCTTTAAATTCTGTTATTGCCATATCATTCACCGCCCCTTCTGCTTAACCTTTTTGTGAGCATTATTTATCCCCTATGTTGATAAGCACCTTCGCCAGACTTCCGTCATTGTTCGACAAAGCCTTAAACGCCTCATCCGCGCGGTCGATGGGATATATATCACTTACCATATCCAGCACATTAACCTTCCCCGAAGCGATAAGATCGATAACTGCGCGAAAATCCTGAGGATAGGAATTACGGCTGCCGAAAACATTAAGCTCCTTCTTAAGCAGGATCGAATGCAGAAATGTAGTCTCCTTCTTTCCGTTTCCGATCAGTATTATATTTGCTGCAAACGCTGCGCAGTCAATGCAGGATAAAAATGTCACCGACTGTCCGCAGGCTTCAACGCACACATCAAAACCGTTGCCGCCCGTGATGCGCATAGCTTCTTCGCATATATCTTTTTCCTTTGAATTGATCACGCCGTCCGCGCCAAAGTGAAGCGCCTTCTCGAGTCTTCCGGGTAAGATGTCAGCCGAATAAACTTTAGCTCCCTGCGCCTTTGCTGCGATAAGCGCAAACAGACCGATCGGTCCGGCGCCTACGACAAGAACATTATCGCCCGGCTTAACCTTAGCGCGGTGAAGTGCATGATAACTTATGGTAAAAGGTTCAACCAGCGCAAGCTCCTTTGCAGAAAGCCCCTTGCCTTCATATATCCTCTCAACCGGCATCACTATGTATTCACGGAATGCTCCGTCTCTCTGCACGCCCATGGTCTGATTATCGGTGCAACAGTTAACAAAGCCTCTTTTACAGGAATAGCATTCACCGCAGTTAAAATATGGATTCGCTGTCACAATGTCACCTGCCTTAAGGCCTCTGTCATTTTCGGGTATAGACACGATCTCGGCGCTGAACTCATGTCCGGGGATCCTGGGATATGTTGTAAACGGCTGATTGCCTATATAGCTTGCCACATCCGCTCCGCATATGCCGCCGTACATAACTTTAAGAAGAGCCTCTCCTTCCTTCGGCACGGGCATTTCCGTATCGCCTACATGTATTTTAAACGGTTCATCGATCATTACTGTTTTCATATCTTTTTTCTCCATTCTGTTATCTGTCCCGGCCGGGTAATGCTTAAACGCCAACCGGTATTTTATAGCAAACGACAAAACTCCTTTTGTTTTGCATTTGCTGCTTACATTTCCACATATTCAGGATTCCAGACAACAGCCGTTTTCATCGGCGCGCCTTTTGAATATATCCTGTTTTTGTATGCAGCGATGGGATCCTTCGTGAATTCGTCACGGTCGATGAGCTCGACGATCTCATCATAATTACTCTTTGCCAGAAGTTCTATCGCCTTCTCCATATGGTCCTGTCTGAAATTTATGGAGCCGAAGATCAGATGATTTTCAAAACCAAAGGGCATCGTATCAAATGATATATTGGGTCCCAATGAAAAGCTGTTATATATGCCGTTGCACCCCAGCACCTTATGTTCAAATGCGATCCTGTGCTCTGCATTGCCTCCGCTGACGCCTATAAAAAGCGTTGCTCGTCCGCCCAGCTGCTCTACAATGGCATTCGCAAGATCCTCTTCCTTATCAAAAGTATTCTGAAGATATTCCGCATTTGTCTGCTTAAGCGCAAAGCTCACCTTAGGCGAATCCACACTGCTTCTGGCCACAAATAATACTTTTGCATTTTTATGGTTTTGCAGTATCAGATCTCCTATGAACATCCCTGTAGTACCCAGGCCAAAGATCACAGTCCTGTCAAAGATCTCTTCCTTTGCTGCGTCGCGCGCTTCCTGTTCGGAACATCCCAGTCTCTTCATGGTACGGCGGAAGTTATGCGCGCTTCCCAGATCCTCCATGCGCTCCAGCTGAAAAAGCATGCACGCAAAGGGGTCGGGAAAGACCATTTTCTTTGCAAAGGACAGATCGAGCTTTCCGTCTCTTACATAACCATCGGGTATGTGTAAAAGCATATCCGGATTAAAATACTGTTTGTCACAGAACAATCCGTCTGCGCCGTCGCAGCCATACTCAAAGTATGTTTCGTCCTCCGTATAACGCGTGGGATCCCAGCTGTCTCCTCCACGGATAAGCACGATGGCAAAACGTTTTTCCGAAGGGACCCAGACGATGCCTTCATGTCCGTTGATAAGGCGATCACGCCCCTTGGGAAATTTGGGTCCCAGAAGCCCTTTGCTTCCCATGTTCATAAGCTCGTTATCCGTGCCGCAAAAGCCCACCATTACGGGTTCGCACAGAACGCCTTCTTTCTCCTCTTCACCGCGCAGCCTCCTGCGCCTGACATTTTCGATCTCCACATCGCCGTATACTAACGGCTTTTCGGGATCATTCTGAAAATATGTTCCTTTGACCAGCATAAGCATCTTCCTCTTTTCTTATGTCTTTAAAAAATATCCGACTGTTTTATTCTACCTTTCGTAAAGAAATAATCATAGTGAAGCATATGCCCTGTTTTGACAATACATGTCGCCTTTTCGCAGATTATTCTTGACAAGCATTTCCTGAATAATTACCATGATAAGAGAAGTTATCAGATCCGGAGGCAGCTGTGAAATACCGAAATCTCAACCTGAGTTTTACAATGGATGATGTGAGCTTTACCGTTCTGAGCATAAGCAATGAACAGATGCTTGAACCTATCCCGCGGCACAGCCACAGCCGCAACAGTTACGAAATGCATTACATCTCATACGGCTGCGGCACGCTGATCGCCGATGATACCACATATAAAGTAACTCCGGGTACTTTCTTCATGACCGGGCCGCAGGTACTTCATGAACAGATATCCGATCCGGATGATCCCATGCGTGAATACGGCGTATACCTCAAAGTAAAGCTTCCGCGCAAGGGTACCAAAAATCGCCTGCTGCGCTCATTTCTGCAGCAGTCCTTTTACTTCGGCACAGCAGGCATAGAACTTTACGATCTGATGAAAAAACTGATCGGTGAACTGGAACAGGAATCCGACGGACAGCAGCTTATGCTTTCCGCGCTTCTGCAGGAGCTGATCGTGCTTATCTCAAGATTATACGTGACCGTTCCCGAAGCCGATACTTCCGATAAAACAGCAGGCGCGCATCTCCCGGATGATCAGACTTACCTGATAATCGAGGAAGCCTTTCTGTACAATTACCGCGATATTACCCTGGACAGCCTGGCAAAGCTCTTAAACCTAAGCCACCGTCAGACCGAACGCCTGCTGCGTCAGCATTACAACAAAACATTTTTGCAAAAGAAAAAAGAGGCCCGCATGTCGGCCGCCTGCATTCTGCTGCAGGACGCCTCCAAAAGCATCGCCTCCGTTGCTTATGAGCTGGGCTACTCCTCTCCGGAGCACTTTACCCACGCCTTCAAAAGCTATTATAATGTGTCACCTTCCATGTACGGAAAATGAGGGCGCATAGACAGCGCTCCCGTCCTCATTATTTCAGTTTAAACTTTCGTCGTCCACTTGGTGCAATCCCAGATCTGCGTAACCAGTTCCTGATAAAACTCCGGCTCATGGCAAACCATAAGTATGCTGCCCCTGTACTCTTTTAAAGCTCTGAG
>CAMOEK010000161.1:0-5891 GCA_946612125.1 uncultured Lachnospiraceae bacterium
CCTCCATTTCAGATAGGTCTCATCCTTCTCATCTATCTCATCCGCCTTTATTATCCCGTAATTATCGGAGGAAAGCATGCTGATGATAAAGCTTTCATATTCCTTCAGCTCATCGCTGAGGTCACGGTAAACCGTATTGGAATCAGCCATCTCACTGCGAAGCCTCTCCAAAACCTCCCCCTGTTTGATCAGGAAAGCTTCATATACCGCCTTCTCATTTTCACCGGCGTAAGGCTGGGACATATGTTTAAGGTCTATAACATTGTTTCCGTACAGAGCGCTGTATACATCATAGACAGGGATCTTGCGGTCGCGGCCTTTCTGTTCAAGGTACTTGGCATCCACAAGATGGCTGACCAGTATACCGGCTATCTTCTGTTCAAGCAGGTGGTAGACCGCCATCTGAAGATCCGCGTCTATAGTCAGATAAATATCATTACCGGCTACTGGCAGGGTAACATCGGTACTTTCCATCACACGGCCCAGTTTATCCACAAATACGGTTTCCGAGCCCTTTGTTCCCTGAAGCTGCGCTTCCATCGAATACTCGATCCCGGTCTTGCCGACATAATCATTTGTATCATAATTGTCGCTCTGCGCGGAGTATTCCTCATATTCTGCAGGCGAAATACGTCCGGTATATCCTATAACCTGAGAAAAATAAACGGCATGATCATATCTGCGGACAGCCTCTTCAACTATGCTGACGCCCTGCAGCACATCGGAATTCTCCATTATATATGCCACGGTCTTTTCCGAAACATCGCTCGCAACAGTCGTCGCAATATACTTCTGGAATGAATTGAGGCTCAGCTGATAACGGACTATAGCGATCTGCAGTATCTCTTTCTTGCTAAAGCCCATCATTGGGAAAAAGCCCGTGTTTTTTTTACCGTTATTTGCATAGCTGCCTATGCCAAACTTCTTATCGCTTGCCAGAAAGCCCATAACCTCATCGGGATTGGCTGTGCGCTCGGTATACAGCAGATCATTTACATTCTTCCGCCCGTAAATGTCCGCAAGAAAGCGCAGTTTCTGCGCGCCTTCCACCGCAAAACAGAAATTATTGTCATCATCAACATATATGCCGAAATCATTGATGACTTCGTCGCCGTTCTTTTCAATAAGCCGTATCATGTTGATTATGATATTATTCAGCTTTTCATTCTTTCCGTTACCCGATTCTATGGTATCCGTGATAGTGACCGAATAAGCCAGTTCGTTATATGCCAGCAGCACTCCGTTACGGTCATATATATTGCCTCGCACCCCCGGGATGCGAAGGTCTTTTTCACTCAAAAGCTGAAATTCTTCCTGAAAATCGCTTCCCTTTACGATCTGAAGATCAAATATCTTGCCGATCAGCACACAAAGAACCAGAACAAGGAACAGATAGGGCACCAGATACCTTGCTTCAAATAACTCTTTTAGTTTTTCTCTGATCAGCTGTATAAGCATTTATTCAATGCCATCCTTATGTTCTGCTTCGGCCAGATCGGCCACATTCCATTCTTCCTTCTTTTTCTTTTCCGCCGGATCCACATTTACAAAGCGTTCTTCTATCCATAAAAGTAAAGGGTAAACACCCACGGAGATGATCATTGTGGCAGCCAGCTCCGGCAATGCCTTTCCCGTAAGGAAATACCTGAAGCCGAAATCCCTGTTCAGCACAAAGAAAAGCAAAAACTGCAAAAGCAGCACCGAAAGGTCGCCCGTAAAGATCATAGCCAGAGGGATGCGGAAATCCATGGGTTCATACCATGAATGGCATAAGCCGGCAAGATACCCCAGATATACATAGATAAGGGCATAAAAGCCCAAAACGTTCATGCCGAATATATCCAGCAGGAGTCCGCAGAAAAAGCCGGTCACCATCGCCGCTCTTTCTCCTCTTAAATAGCCATAGCTTACGGTAAGTATCAGGAGCAGATTCGGCAGAGCCCCGCTGTAAGCAAGCCCCTTTAAAACGCTGCTCTGTATAAGGAAAAAGAGAAAAACAGCCGCTATTCCAGTGAGGATACGCTTGATCGTCATTTAATCCTCCAGAGCTTCTTTTTTCTGCTTGATTATCAAAACATAGCTGAGATGGTCAAAATCCACAACCGGTTCGATCTGCCCGGAATATGTGAGCTGGTTCGAATCGGTATCAACTGTCGCTATATAACCTATAAGTATCCCGGGCAGATATTTGTCGCTTATGTTTGAAGTAACAACCTTGTCGCCGGGATGAACGCTTTTATCTTTGTCCGAAAGCCTGGAATACCTGATGCGTCCCTGCTGCATGAGTTCCATATCGCCGCTCACTATCAGGTTGCTCTGGTTGTGCAGAATGGCGGCGCTTACATTTGTGCCGTTGGAAATAATGGTATTTACTCTTGCCCAGTTTTTGCCCGTCTCGTCAACTATGCCGACCAGTCCCATTCCGGCGATAACATTCATATCGCGCTCTATCCCGTCATCGCGCCCTTTATCGATTATAAAAGAGTTGAAACGGTTGCCGCTGCCGGCCGCTATGATAGTTGCTCCGGTCTTTTCGTATTGGGCGTAGCTGTTATCAAGCTCATATAATTCCCGCAGATCCGAAAGTTCATATCCGTCCTGCAAAAGCTGAGCGTTCTGCCGATTAAGCTCATCTATCTCTTCCTGCAGCCTGCGGTTTTCTTCCTTCAGCTCTTCTATCGTATGCCTTTCGGTAACAAAAGCCACCATCGCGCTTCCGACATCGCTGATGCCTTTCTGGAACGGCACGATCACGGCTCCCGCCGCATCTTCTGCCACAGTAAGCGGAATATCGCGTGTAAAAGTGAACGCCATCAGCCCGATACAGAGGACGGTAAATATAAGCAGAAGATACTTTGGAGGTATCTTCTTGCGCTCTTCTTTTTGTTTGACTACCGGGCTCATACTTTACTTTCCGTTCTCTACCGCTATCGAAGCAAAACGCGCATCGCTTATAACCGTATGAAGCCCTCTTACAACTGAAGAAATGGGCTCAATATTTTTGTTTACGCGTATGCCTGTGCTCAGTCTTATCAGCTCGGATATATGCCCGACCTGGCTGGCTCCACCCGTAAGATATATGCCGTGACGGTAAATATCAGCTCCCAGTTCGGGAGGGGTCCGCTCGAGTATCTGCCGGATATTATCGACTATCGTATTAAAATGCTCTTCAAGAGACTCAAACAACAGCTCTGTGGAAATAGCTTTCTGAACAGGCAGGCCGTTTACCAGATCCATACCGTAAACAACGGCATTCTTCTTCTGGCTTTCTACCTCTCGCATGATTATCTTAAGTTTCTCGGATGTCTTTGACCCTATGACCAGATTATATTCCTTACGCACCGCAGCTTTTATAGCATCGTCAAACTTGGCTCCTCCCACCTTGATGAGCCTGCTTAAGACTATGCCCCCAAGAGATAAAAGAGATATCTCGGTAGTATCAAAACCGATATTAACGATCAGCACGCCGCGTGATGTCTTTACATCTATGTCCATGCCAAGTCCGTCAGCAAGGGCCTTTTCCACAACAAATACCCGTTTTGCCTTAACATTGCTGTCGCGTATCAGATCCATAAACGCCCTGCGCTCAACTTCCGTGACATCGGTAGGTACAGCTATATAATAATCCGCCGGTCTTATCGCGCCCTTTGACAGGTCGTTTACAAAATAATGGATAAGCGTGTTCATATTATTTATATCCGCGATAACGCCGTTAGACACAGGATAAGAAACCTGTATATTTTCCGGTGCTTTTTCATACATATCAAAAGCGGAATCACCATATGCGAAAAGGCTGTCGCGCCCCTGTATCGCTATCATGTTTTTTTCCATGAAATATGTATCATCGCAGCCGTTATAGATCTTTATATTGCTGGATCCCAAATCTATTCCGAATGCATTCATAACTAAAAAAATCCCTCCAAATCTAATCTGTCAAATCTTTATTTTAGCACAAAAAACAAGCCGTGTATACCGCAATATACACGACCGAAAATACAAGATATGGTGCCGCCTTAAAGCAGGGCTTTGTTTTTTAACTGCTGAAGGCTCTTAAGAATGCCGAAAGCGCCGTGAGGGAAGCTGAGCCCTCCCTGGAAATATACCGCATAAGGCTCCTTCAGGGGGCCGTCTGCCGACAATTCTATAGACGAACCGGAAACAAAGGCTCCGGCCGCCATGATAACATTGCTGTCATATCCGGGCATAGGCCAGGGTTCGGGAGTCACATGCGAATCAACAGGCGCTGCCGCCTGAATACCTTCGCAAAAAGCACAGAGTTTTTCTGCGCTGCCTAAAGTAACGGCCTGAATTATATCATATCTCTCACTGTCTGCAGATGGATAAGCTTTGTATCCCGCCCTTTCATAAGCCGCAGCAGCAAAAATGGCCGTCTTTAAAGCCGACGCCGTAACGATGGGTGCCATAAACAGCCCCTGGTAAAATGCCGGCAATATCCCAAGGGATGCCCCCACTTCCTTGCCCAGCCCGGGCGAAGTGAGTCTGTATGCGGCATTCTCAACACATTCTTTTTTTCCGACGATATAACCGCCCGAGGGGCAAAGCCCCCCTCCGGGATTCTTGATAAGCGATCCCACAGCCAGATCCGCTCCGGCTTCAATGGGTTCACGCTCCTGCACAAATTCCCCGTAACAATTATCGACCATGATCACCACATCCGCTTTGACGCCTCTGATGAAGCGTATAAGCTCCTCTATGCGCTCCACGGATAAAGTCGGCCTGGTCTGATATCCCTTTGAACGCTGTATGGTCACCATATGAGTCTTTTCGCTGATGGCTGCCCTTATTCCTTCAAAGTCAAAATCACCGTTTTCCTTAAGATCCACCTGGCGGTAAGTTACGCCGTATTCCTTAAGAGATCCGCTGCTGTGTCCGTTTCCCTTGTCTCTGATGCCTATAACTTCCTCAAGCGTATCATAAGGCTTGCCTACAGGGCTCAAAAGCTCATCCCCCGGGCGCAGATTGCTCATGAGTGCCAGTGCCAGGGCGTGTGTGCCGCAGGTTATCTGTGGTCTCACCAGCGCATCTTCCGCCTTGAAGATATCAGCATATACCTCTTCCAGCGTATCCCTGCCCAGATCGTTATAGCCATATCCGGTAGTCCCCAGAAGGCAGGCTTCGCTCACCTGCTTTTGCTGCATCGCATGAAGCACTTTCATCTGGTTAAATTCCGCCATCTCATCTATTTTTTCGAATCTGGCTTTTAAAGATGCGCGTATCTCTTCGCCCATGGCGATGATATCGGCATCAAGTCCCATTTTTTTGTATTGTTCAGCTAACATCTGCCTCTCCCGCCTTTACGAATGCACCCTTACATATTCTTTTTCAATCCACAGATCCGTAAGTTTTTGCTTATTCTTCCATTTAAGCTTTTTGACATATACTTTCTTCTGCTTTTCGGTCTCGATGTTTTCGTAAGAAAGTATCTTATCAATGAGCTCTTCCTTACTCATTTCCGCTGCTTCCGCGCGTATTTCTTCCGTATGTTTGAACCAGTCCATCCACACCGCATTATTGGCGCTTATCATATGATACTCCTTCCTGCTGTTTACCACAGCCTTTCAAGCATATTTGCGACTATACCGGCAGCAGGATCTTTAAAGCAGCTCCTGTCTATCCATATGGCGTCGGCTTCACGCTTGAACCAGGTCACCTGTCGCTTTGCAAAATGCCTGCTGTCCCGTTTGATAGTATATATCGCTTCCTCCAGGCTGCATTCGCCCTCAAGATAAGCATATATCTCTTTATATCCAAGCCCCTGCATGGCAGTGGACATGCGCGGCACGCCGCGTTCCCTGAGCGCGCGCACCTCTTCCACCAATCCCGCATCTATCATTTTATCAACGCGCTCATCAATGCGCTCATACAGCGCT
>CAMOEK010000162.1:0-5883 GCA_946612125.1 uncultured Lachnospiraceae bacterium
GAAAGTGCATGCGCATCGTATATGAGAATATATACTTTGCTATAGGGATCAAGCTTTTGTGCCTGCTTCTGGGAGCGATAGGCTTTGCAAATATGTGGATGGCCATATTCGCTGATGTAGGCGTGATGGTGCTTGCAGTCATAAACGCCATCAGAGCGCTGTTTGTAAAAAAGGTGTGAGGTAAATCATTATGAAAAACAACACTAATACCAACAACATGCCCGAAGCTGATAAACTCTACGACCTTGCCGAGCTTTTTAAGATATTCGGTGACGAAAGCCGTTTAAAGATACTCTTTGTACTGGGAGAAGGGGAGCTATGCGTGGAAGAGATCTCCGACAAGCTTAATATGAGTCAGTCTGCGGTATCCCATCAGCTGCGCATACTTAAGACCAGCCGTTTGATCAAAGGACGCCGCGACGGCAAGCGCATCTACTATTCGCTGGCGGATGATCATGTACATTCCATCATTGCGCAGGGCCGTGAGCATGTGGAAGAAGAGTGATAGGATTCCGATACAAAGAATCTTGACCTTTCTTTTACCCCTTTCCTGACCGGAAGGGGTATTTTTATGCACAGAGGCGCCTTAAGGTAGCAAAAATGCTAACGGCGCATACTTGAAACATTCCTGTGGATTGGGTATAATTCCTCAGGATAAAGGAGGAGAAAAATTATGGAAGGTGATTTCAAAAGCTTTAACAAAAAGATCATCAATGAGCCGCCCAAGCTTGACATGGGGAAGTTCAAAAAGATGATCCCGGTGATAGTGATCATAATCCTGATCATGATCGCAGTGAGCGGATCGTTCTATAACGTATCCGAGCAGCAGAATGCGGTAGTTACCATGTTCGGTAAAGTGATAAGGACGGACACTGCCGGATTGTACTTCAAGATACCTTTTATACAGAGAGTGCAGATGGTTGACATCACCACTCACGGTACAGGCGTAGGATATACCCTTGACAACTCCGGACAGAATATTCCGGATCCGGGCAACGGTATAATGATAACCTCCGATCTGAACCTTCTGGATATTGACTTCTATCTGGAGTACAGGGTATCGGATCCCGTGGCTTATCTGTATTCATCGGACAAACCGGAAGAGATACTCAAGAACATCGCACTTTCGAGCATACGTTCCATTGTTGCGGATTATACTGTTGACGAAGCAATGACCACATCAAAGGGACAGATCCAGGCGGATGTTAAGGAAGATATGATGCGCGAGCTTACAGAGCATAATATAGGTCTTGCGGTGGTCAACATCACCGTTCAGGATTCCGAGCCGCCTACCGACGAGATCAAGCAGGCATTCAAGGCTGTTGAAACCGCTAAGCAGGGCGCGGATACCGCAAAGAACAATGCGCTGGCATATCAGAACGAGCAGCTTCCTTCGGCTGAAGCAAATGCGGATAAGATAGTTCAGACGGCAGAAGCAACCAAGGAGTCCCGAATAGCTGAGGCGCAGGGCCAGGTGGTAAGATTTGAAGAGATGTATGAGCAGTACAAGCTTTACCCTTATATTACCAAGAAGCGTATGTTCTATGAGGCAATGGAGGATGTGCTGCCTTCGCTCAAGGTCATCATAAGCGACGGAAGCACCCAGACCATGCTGCCTCTGGATTCGTTTGGCGGCGTGAATGAATAAGGAGGGAGGCAGAAATATGAAGAAGATTTTTCTTGCTATAATCATTGTCCTGGCGCTCATAACCCTGGGAGCGTCGGTATACACGGTAGAGTACAATGATGCAGGGATAGTTAAGCAGTTCGGAAAAGCTGTAAGGGTGGAAACGAATGCAGGCTTGCATTTTAAGATCCCTTTTATACAGGATGTACAGGCTATTTATGTAGGTAACAGGATCTATGATATTCCCCAGAGTGATGTCATAACCAGGGATAAAAAATCAATGATCGCCGACGACTATGTTATCTGGACCGTAAAGGATGTGGTCAAGTATTATCAGACCCTGGGCGGAGTGAGCGCCAGAGCTGAAGAGCGTATCGATGCAGCGGTATACAATGCTACGAAGAATATCATTTCTTCCATGACGCAGGATGAGGTCATTGAGGCACGCGGTATCGAGCTGACCAACCTGATCACCCAGAAATCAAATACGGATATAAGCGGTTACGGCATCGAGATACTTACCGCGGAGATAAAGGCTCTTGATCTGCCGGAAGATAACAAGGCAGCAGTTTACGAGCGTATGATATCCGAGCGCGGAAATATCGCAGCCGGCTACACGGCAAAAGGTGAGGCTGAAGCGCAGAAGATAAGGAACGAGACCGATAAACAGGTTGCCATTACTCTTGCGAACGCGAAGAAAGAGGCAGAGACCTTAACTGCAGAAGGTGAGGCTGAATACATGCGTATCCTTTCCGATGCGTATAATGATGCCGATAAAGCTGATTTCTACAACTTTATCAGAAGTCTGGATGCCATCAAGGCTTCTCTTAAGGGCAACAATAAGACCCTGATCCTGGATCGTGATTCGGAGATAGCAAAGATACTTTACGGAGAGGATCTGGGAGATTTGGATCAGATGGTATTTCCTGTAAATACGCCTGCATCCGGTGAGGATGATGCAGCAGAGGAGAATACCCTTGACTGAGGGAAAGAAGGTAAAAAAAGATAAGCACGGAGGGCAGTGGCTGGCCATTGCCCTCACTTGCGTTTATGCGCTGATACATATTTTTATGCTTTTCAGACACGAGATGTGGCGTGATGAAGCTTATGTATGGGTGATGGTTAAGAATGCTTCCGTCGGAGAGATCTTTTCGATGCTGCCTGTTGTAGGCCATCCCTGTCTGTGGTTTGTTTATCTGCTTCCGTTTGCAAAGCTTGGTCTGCCTTTTGAATGTCTTGGTATTTTGAGCGCTGTGCCGATGATAGCGGCGGTTTATATTTTTATGAGCGATGAGGAGGTTTCGTGGCCCGTTAAGACGGTCTGCCTGGGAAGCTCCGTTTTCTTTTTTTACAATACAGTCGTGGCGAGGCCATATTGCCTTTCGGTGCTTATGATAGTGCTGTTGATGCGTTTCTGGAAGAGCCGCAGGGAGCATGCGCTTAGATATTGCATAGCCGCGGTGCTGCTGTCCTGGACACATGTGATATTTGCGGGTTTCTGCGGCGGCATTCTGCTGGAACTCTGGTTTTCTAAAGATAATAAAGAAGAAAGGAACAGAGGGGTTATACCTTCATCAATTGTTCTTTTTGCAGGACTGGCGCTGATGGTGCTACAGGTATGGCAGTTCGATCCGTCGGCCAGCTCAAGGCCTGTTGATGCTCAGAGCCTTGCGGAATATGCCGGTAAGGAACACTTTACGGAAGGGCTGCTTTCCATTTTCTATTATAACGGTAATGTGGTCAAATTCGTTCTTATGATACTTACACTGGCAACGCTGTTCTATTTTACGCATTCAGCGATCGCAGACAGGAGAGCGGCAAGATACCGCTCCTGCATACCTGCATTATGCGGAGTGGGCTGGTTTGTGCTGATAGTGCTTTTTATCAGACCGGTTGAGCATGTGCAGATGGCTGCCTGTCTTATAATGATAATATTTTTCCTGCTCTATACCATACTTGCGGAGCTGCGGTATCTGAAAAAAGCCCAGAATATCGTGGCTGCCGCGCTGTTGATCCTGTTTGCGGCGTCAACGATACGCTTTACGCTTACCGACGCCCTTAAGGATATCAACGAACCTTATTCGGGTAGCATGGAAGCGGCTTCGTTTATGATCCGTGAGCTTCCCGAAGGAGCTATGCTGGGCCTGGAGGAAAGACAGGATTCCGAAGCGCCTTATGCTTATCTGTCAGATAAGAGACCCGATATTGAGTATTTTAACGCCTGGAAGAGGGAGAGATATACATATTATCGCTGGATGAAGTATGAACGGCCTGCTGAAGATGAGATCTGCGCCGCCATCAAAGAAGTGGCGGGAGAGGCCGGAGCCTATTATTTAAGCCGTAAGGAGCTGGATATGGGCGATATGGCCGATCTGGTCTTTTCAAACAGCGCAGAGAGCATCTGGCATGAACAATACTATCTGTACAGGATAAAATAACAACTTGATACCTGACGGTGCTTATGATAAAGTAGCAGGGGGCAATTTTTAAGGAGGATAAAGGACAGATGGGCGGATTTTTTGCTACGGCTCAAAAAGAAGATTGTGTATTCGATCTTTATTTCGGAACGGATTATCATTCACATTTAGGCACCAGACGCGCCGGAATGGTAGTGTACGGAAAGAACGGATTTAACCGTGCTATTCATAATATAGAAAGCGCGCCGTTCAGAACCAAATTTGACAAAGATACGCATGAAATGGAAGGCTATATGGGTATAGGATGTATATCCGATTACGAACCTCAGCCCCTTATAGTACGCTCACATCACGGCACCTATGCCATAACCACAGTAGGAAAGATCAACAATACGGAAGTTCTCACAGACAGGATCATAAGCAGCGGGAGCCATTTCATGGAGCTCTCCGGCGGAACCATCAATGCTACCGAGCTGGTAGCGGCTCTCATCAATCAGAAGGATAATATTATAGAGGGTATAAAGTATGCGCAGGATTCGATAGACGGATCCATGAGCATTATGCTGCTTACTCCCCAGGGCGTGTACTGCGCAAGGGATAAGATGGGCAGAACGCCGATCGTCCTGGGCAAGAAGGAAGAAGGCTATTGCGCTTCCTTTGAGTCTTTTGCATTTCAGAATCTGGGCTATTCGCCCCTTCGCGAACTGGGCCCCGGCGAGATAGTAGTCATGACGCCCGAGGCTGTGCAGACTCTTGCAAAGCCCGGTACCAAAATGCGCATATGCACCTTCCTCTGGGTATATTACGGTTATCCCTCATCCGTTTATGAAGGCATATCCGTTGAGCGCATGCGTTATAACTGCGGCGCCAAGATGGCGCAGAGAGACAGCGGGAACAAACCGGGTGCCGATATAGTGGCCGGCGTGCCCGATTCGGGTACCGCTCATGCCGTGGGCTATGCAAATGCATCAGGCATACCTTTTTCAAGGCCTTTTGTAAAATATACGCCTACCTGGCCCAGGAGCTTTATGCCCACCATACAGTCCAAGAGGGATCTTATCGCCAGAATGAAGCTGCTGCCTGTTCATGAGCTGATCGACGGACACAGCATATTGCTGATCGATGATTCCATAGTCCGCGGAACACAGCTGCGGGAGACTACGGAATTCTTATACAAGAGCGGCGCAAAGGCAGTTCATGTGCGTCCCGCGTGCCCGCCCATCATGTTTGGCTGCAAGTATATCAACTTCTCACGTTCCAATTCGGAAATGGAACTTATCGCACGCAGGGTGATAGCTAAGGAGGAAGGCGAGGATGTAAGCCGCGACGTGCTTGACGATTACTGCAATCCCGATTCGGACCGCTATCATAAGATGCTGGATAAGATAAGGGAGCAGATGGGCTTCACCAGCCTGGCATATAACCGTCTGGATGACATGATGGATGCTGTCGGCATCGATAAGGACAAGCTTTGTACATACTGCTGGGACGGAAGAGAATAGTTGAAATTTCATAGCGTATGTACTACAATATCCGTTGGTTGCAATAAACATTTTACAATATAAAGGAGCAAAAAAATGAACCTTTCACCACTTCAGAAAGCAAGATATGAGTATTCACCCAAGCTGCCCGGAATGCTGCGTAACGGCATCTCCGAAATCTGCGTTAAGGAAGGCAGCGCTACAGCGAGCGTAGCAGATCAGGACAAGATCAAAGCGCTGTTCCCCAATACATACGGCAAGAGCGAGATCACTTTTGAAAAAGGCGCAAACACCTCCGCTGCAAAGAAGCAGGTTGTAGGCGTTATCCTTTCCGGCGGACAGGCACCCGGCGGACACA
>CAMOEK010000163.1:0-5849 GCA_946612125.1 uncultured Lachnospiraceae bacterium
AGCAGGTTATCCTCAACACATGGTACGGCGGTGAGATGAAGAAGGGTATGTTCTCAATGCAGAACTACTTCCTGCCTCTGCAGGGCATGGCTTCCATGCACTGCTCCGCAAATACCGATATGGAAGGTAAGCACACCGCTATCTTCTTCGGTCTGTCAGGAACAGGTAAGACAACCCTTTCAACCGATCCCAAGAGACTGCTCATCGGTGATGACGAGCACGGCTGGGATGACAACGGGGTGTTCAACCTTGAGGGCGGCTGCTACGCTAAGGTTATCAACCTTTCCAAGGAGAATGAGCCTGATATCTACGGCGCCATCAAGAGAAATGCTCTTCTCGAGAACGTTACCGTTGATGAGGCAGGCAAGATCGATTTCGCAGATAAGAGCGTAACGGAGAATACCCGTGTATCTTATCCTATCGATCACATCAAGAACATTGCCAAGAATGTTAACGGCGTATCTTCAGGCCCCGCTGCAGAGAATGTTATCTTCCTTTCAGCAGATGCATTCGGCGTACTGCCTCCCGTTTCCATCCTTACTCCCGAGCAGTGCCAGTACTACTTCCTGAGCGGTTTCACCGCTAAGCTTGCAGGTACGGAGCGCGGTATCACCGAGCCTACACCTACCTTCAGCGCTTGCTTCGGCCAGGCATTCCTTGAGCTGCATCCTACCAAGTACGGCGAGGAGCTGGTTAAGAAGATGCAGAAGAGCGGAGCTAAGGCTTATCTTGTAAATACCGGCTGGAACGGAACCGGAAAGCGTATCTCCATCCCTGATACCCGCGGTATCATCGATGCTATCCTTAGCGGAGATATCAAGAAGGCTCCTACCAAGAAGATCCCCATCTTCGATTTCGAAGTTCCTACCGAGCTGCCCGGCGTTAACACCGGCATCCTGGATCCCAGAGATACCTATGCAGATGCTTCTGAGTGGGAGACCAAGGCT
Organism: uncultured Lachnospiraceae bacterium; assembly: GCA_946612125.1. Taxonomy (GTDB): domain Bacteria; phylum Bacillota; class Clostridia; order Lachnospirales; family Lachnospiraceae; genus NK4A136. The sequence goes on from CAMOEK010000163.1 coordinate 948, forward strand.
AAGGATCTGGCTGCAAGATTCCAGAAGAACTTCAAGAAGTATGAGACCAACGAGGCAGGCAAGGCACTTGTTGCTGCAGGCCCTCAGCTGTAATCCATACGGAATATCAAGAAATATCAAGGGGCGTGGCCGTAAGGCTGCGCCTTTTTTTACGCACGGGCGCGATTTAAAATGTACTTCTCGTCAAGGACTTATTTGAAAGGCGGAGCCCTGTTATAGTTTGTTCCCAGGCCGTATTGCGGAGGAAGCGGCTACCACAAGTCGGGAAAACAGGCGAGGTGTTAGCCGGTGGGAGGGAATCCATCTTCCCCACTCGATTTATTCGAAAGAGTGTAGTATAATTTAGAGCGTTAGTTAGTGAAGATCCTTTCGCTAATAGTCCTGTCGTGTCACGCAGGGCAGGCGGCATCAGAGTTGGCCCGGTTGAGTCATGGCGGGCAGGCGGCATCAGAGTTGCTCCGGGCGAGTCACCCAGGACAGGCGGCGCCAGAGTTGGCTTGGGCGAGTCATTCTGAGCGAAGCGAAGAATCTTGAAAGAGTAGAGGAGGAAGCAAAACTATGGGTTTAACATTCAGAAAAAGCATCAGCTTATGTAAGGGGGTGAAGCTCAACCTGGGCAGGAAGAGCGCATCCATCAGCGTGGGACGCAAGGGCATACACCAGAGTTTTTCCACAACGGGAAAGACTACCACATCGCTGTCCATACCCGGCACCGGCGTGGGTTATACCAAGAGTTTTAATCTGAAGAAGGGCTTTAAAAATCTCTTCAGCAAGGACAAGGATAAGGATAAAAAGGACGATAAGAAAGAAGAAAAGAAGGGAAAAACAGCTGAGGCGAAGGCTGAGAGCAAAGGGCTCAGCGCGGCTGAAATAAAAGAAAACAAAGAAACATATGATTCATATATCGAGCAGATAACCCTGATGCGCGCCATCCATAAGCAGGCGGATGAGCCTATTGACTGGGAGGAAGTACTGAGCAGACCGGAGCCGGCCAGCAGCGGACTCAGCAGTCTCAGGCCGGAGACCAAGAAAGAACATGAGGAGTGGCAGGAACTGCATGATGCGGCAGAGAAGGTGCTGGCAGGAGATATCGATACCTATCTGGCGCTGATAGATGAACTTCGCCCTTTTGATGATATACTTGAATATGGCAGTGATTTTGAAGTGGGTACCGATGATCCCTCGTATCTTGAGGTGGAATTTCATGTTAAGAGTGAAGAAGTGGTGCCCGACCGTGAGCTGATCCTGGATGATAAGGGACAGCTTAAGGAAAAGGACCTGTCAAAGACTGCTTATTACGATATGCTGCAGGATTATGTGTGCAGCTGCATGCTGAGGGTGGCAAGGGACAGCTTTGCGCTGCTTCCCATACAGCGCGTGGTGATACATGCCGTGGATAAGTCGCTCAATACTGCAACCGGCAGGGAAGAGGAGAATACCATAGTTTCCGTATCGGTAGGCCGCAGCCAGCTGGAAGGCGTGGATTTTGACAGACTGGATCCTTCGGATGCGCTGAGCGCTTTCCCCATCAAGATGGACTTTAAGAAGACCAAGGGCTTTGCGCCTGTGGAGAGGATAGGGTGAAAAGCGAGGAAGATAAGCAAAAAAAAGCCAGGCGGCTGATAGCTCTGGCGGTTCTGCTGGGCTTTATAGCGGCATTGGTCCTGCTTTTTATCCGGGTAGGAAAACCGCTTATAGAACTGGTGGCAGATCCGCCGAGGTTTAAGGCCTGGCTTGACGGTTACGGTGCTTTTTCAAAAGGAATTTATGCCGGGATAATGGCGCTGCAGGTCGTTGTGGCGGTAATACCGGCGGGGCCGTTCCAGGTGGCAGGGGGATACGCCTTTGGAGCTTTCTGGGGAACGGTGCTGAGCCTTATCGGCAATGGGCTGGGAAGCATGCTGGTGTACTCTATGGTAAAGCTGTTTGGCAGCAGGGCCATAGGCCTGTTTATAGCGCCGGAGCAGATCGATAAGCTTAAGCATATACTGGATGCGCCCAAATGGAAGATACTCTTTGTGGTGATATTCATGATACCGGGATCGCCGAAGGATGTGCTGACATATCTGACCGGGATCAGTGAGCTTAAGCCTTTGAGCGTTTTTCTGTTGTGTACACTGGGACGCCTGCCTGCCATACTGACATCATGTCTGGGCGGTGATGCGCTGAGTGAAGCGAGCTACGGCAAAGCTGCCATATTCTTCGGGATACTTGCCGTGATCAGCATAGCCGGAGCCCTTATCTACAGAAAACTAAGCCGTAAAGATAAGGATGAAAATAACGAAAAAACTTGAAAAGCTCAATTAAAGAGAATATACTTTAAAAAGTTATCAATAACAAAAATAAGGAGGCTTGTTATGAAGAAATTTATGCAGGAATTCAAGGAGTTTGCGCTTAAAGGTAATGTTATGGATATGGCTATCGGTGTTATCATCGGTGCTGCATTCGGCAATATCGTAACGGCGCTGACGAACAGTTTTATCAACCCTCTGATCCAGGCGTGCACAGGCGGCGTTACCAAGGATGAGAACGGCGTTATGCAGGTAGTGGGTGGCTCATTTACCGTAAACGGCGTGGAATTTACATACGGCGCATTTATTTCCGCAGTTATCAACTTCCTGATCATCGCGCTGATCCTTTTCATAATGCTCAAGGCTATCAACGGCGCTACCGAAAAGGCAAAGAAGCTGGCTAAGAAAAAGGAAGAGGAAGAAGCAGCGAAGCCTGCTGAGGATCCCGCTGACATCAAGCTTCTCAAGGAAATGGTAGCTATACTTAAGGAGCAGAATCCCGAAGCAGCAAAGAAGGCTGAGGACAAGCTTAAGAAAGAGGCTGAGGCTAAGAAATAAGAAGCACTTTATGTGGTATGTAATGCAGACGGTCAGCGGCACCGAGGCGGAACTTAAGGAACAGCTGCTGGCAAGGATTGACAGAAAAATATGTAAAGATTGTATTATTCCTTTGTATGAGGATGTATGGCGCCGGGGAGGAGTAGGGCATATAAACATGCGCAGGCTTTTTCCCGGCTATGTTTTTATTGATTCGGACGATCCGGGGGAGATATACAAGCAGCAGAAGAAGATACAGCGTTTTACCAGGCTGCTGTCCATGCCCGGAGAAGACGGAGAGAAGCTTTTCTATCCGGTGGAAGAGGATGAGGAAGCTTTCCTTAAGAGCCTGCTGGAAGATGGCGTGATGCATGTGAGCTACATACGCATGAACAAAGGCGGCAGGATCGAAACCATAAAAGGGCCGCTGGCGGAGCATGCGGCAAATATCGTTAAACTGGATATACCCCACAGGCGCGCGATAGTTGAAAAGTGAGTACCGAAATGGAGCTTTTTGGGAATAAGGTGAAGATAGAACTTAAGGCGGATCTGGTGAGCAAAGTGTAAAGATAATTGGGGAAATATATTCTGAAGGGTATTCAGAAGCTGCTTTTTCTTAGATGGTGAGCGAAGTGCGAAAAAGATGAAATGTTTCAAGAAAAAAGCACAGAAAAGATGAAACTATTCATGAAATGTTGAAAGGAAAGGCCGTACTGTGATATAATCGAAACGGATAACGGTAAGACGGGCAGGCAAATTGGAGGATGTTCCGGTATGTTTCGAAATTTCTATGAAAAGCTGAATGAGTGGGATGCTTCAGAAAACAGAAAGCCTTTGCTTGTAATGGGAGCGAGACAGGTCGGGAAGACCTGGATTATAAAGGAGTTTTGTGAAAAAAAATATGGGGATTATATATATGTGAATCTGGAACGCCGGGACGATGTTTGCAGCATTTTTGACAGCACGCTGGAGCCTTCGGCGGTTATAAAGTATCTGGAACAGCTGCTTGACCGGAAGATAGGAGCTGATACTCCTTTATTTATTGACGAAATACAGAAAAGTGAACGTGCGGTCGCATCTTTAAAATATTTTTGCGAATCTGATAACAAACGCCCGGTTATAGGCGCCGGAAGCCTGTTGGGGGTGAAACTGGCAAGATTTGAAAGTTCGTTTCCTGTCGGGAAAGTGGATATAAAAACACTTTATCCGATGGATTTTGAAGAGTTTCTTATTGCGTGCGGTGAGGAAGCATTACGGCGCGGAATCTGTGAAGCCTGTGACAAAATGAAGGCATTACCTGCGGGGATCCATGAAAAGGCACTTCGTATCTATCATGATTATCTTATGATAGGCGGCATGCCGGAGGCAGTAGCAGATTACCTGCAGCATGAGAAAAATGTTATCCTTTTCAATAATTCAATTCACGAAAATCTGAGATTGGCGTACCTGGCAGACATGACCAAATATACTATCAGTGCTGCTGAGGGGGTTAAGATCACCGAAATATATCAGTCGATTCCAAGACAGCTTGCAAAGGAGAATCCAAAGTTTAAATATAATGAGGTGCGTCCAAGAGCCAATAAAAGGGACTTTTCTGCCCCTTTAGACTGGCTTATAGCGTCCGGACTGGTTATAGCAGTAAAGAAGCTGGATGCGCCGTTATCGCCATTAAAAGGCTATGAAAGCGAAAGCGGTGAAAAGATATATCTGTCCGATGCAGGATTGCTGGGGAATATGTGCGGGCTTAAATACAGAGATCTTTTATCTGATGCGAATAATATCTATAAAGGCGCTGTTATTGAGAATTATGTAGTGGAAGAATTCAGGGCAAGGGGGAGAAATCTGAATTATTTCAAGCCTTCGGACAGTATGGAGATAGACCTGGTATATGATGACGGGAACGATATAGTTCCTGTAGAAATAAAATCCGGAAGGCATAAAAGGTCTACCAGTCTTAAGAATTATATCGACAAGTATAAACCGTCTTATGCGATAAGGGTTTCTGAGAGAAATTTCGGAGAAATGGATGGGGTGCGTTCGGTGCCTTTGTATGCGTTGTGGTGTATGGGGAATG
>CAMOEK010000164.1:0-5833 GCA_946612125.1 uncultured Lachnospiraceae bacterium
TTAAGCACGCCGCCAGCGTTCATCCTGAGCCAGGATCAAACTCTCTAAAAAAGTTTGTTTTCCTAACCAGTTTTAACTGGCTAAAAATCCATGATTTACATTTGTTTTGTTCTCGAAAATTCTCGTCGCAATGATCCGAAGCTCAAAATGCTGCGCATTTTTCGCTCCTCGGCATTCGCCGAGTGCTTTCGTCAAAAAACATCTTACTGCGTGCAAGCACGCGTAATCTGTTTTTTTCCTCAAGCGTTCGTCTCATTGCTATTGGAATGTTCGGGGTTGGATAGCTGTTTATTTATCAAGGTTCTTGCCGCTTTTAAGAGGTTTTTGTTTCTTGCCTTCTTGCGGGCGACTTGCATATACTACCACCTTTCAATTTTGGTGTCAATACTTTTTTTTAAAAATTTTTTATTGTTTAAAATACCCCAATAAAGTATCCGGATCACCGGCCGGCGTAAGTATGATCGTTAGCCCTTCCTCATCTAATATATCCAGCGAAAATGTATGTGCATCAAGCCATTCCGCTTTATTGTCCAGACTTCCGCGCCGCATCCCGCTGTAATATGCAAAGGCCCATACATCTCCGTCATACACTCCCTGCATATTGAATTTAACACTTTCGCCTTTCTTAAAACGAGTTTTATCCGGTATCAATTCAAGCGGCAGATCTTTCTTTTCTTCCAGCACATGGATCGTAACATGGCATTTCATATCCGCCCCGTTATAACCAGCTTTGCGGCTGTAGGCGTCTATGCGGCAAATCCCCGGATTCAACGCTTCAAAGAAATCAACATCCGTGCTCTCAGCATTGCCTTCTGCAGACTGCGCCTTTACTATCTGCCCGACATTTTCATCAGACAGTTGATAGCTTTCGATCTCCGGATTGCCTACCGCCGACACTTTAGTCTTATCTCCGACAAACAGGCACATTGTATCCGTAAACAGCTGCTCGTAAACATTAACATCAGGATCATTCGAATAATCGTCCGTAAGTTTTGCCACCGTCCACTGCGAAGGGAAATAACTGTTACCGATATAAACTTCAGACGCCGAAACGGTCCGGATATACTCCCCGTTAAGCGCCATCTCCTGCTCCCGGCTCAACCTGTATTTTGTTCCTATCACAAAATTGATCTCAACCCTTCGGGACGCCGCCATATCCACCTTACCGTCGCTTCCGTAAATGGGATGATCATAAGAATATCCGACCGCTTCAGCCAGTCTTGCCAGCTCGGCTTTTTCATCCTCATCAAGACTGCTCTGATACTCACAGTAATCCAGCACACTTTGCGCGCGCTTTAATGAAAGATCCTTATTATAGGCATAAGTGCCTTTTGTGTCCGTATGCCCCTCAAAACGCACCGAGCTTATCGAAGTGTTGATATCTTCACGCATCAGCACGCTCATATATACATTGAAAAAGGAGTTTAAATAATCCTTCGCTTCTTCTTTTATTACATACGAATCAAAATCAAAGAGTATATCGCTCTTCATAGCCACGGTGCCATCTGTTTTATCTATTTCCACTTCGACACCGGCGGCTGCAAATGCTGCTCTCAGTTCATCAAGATAATGATCCCTCTGCCTGCGCAGCGCAGCCAGTTCCTCGGGACTCATCTGCTCCTGTTCATATACATTTACATTATGCAGCAGATCGTAATACAAAAGCTCCGGAGCTTCTATGCGATATGTATCCAGCTTCCCCTCCTCAAAACTGAATATCCCGTCGACCTCATTGACGCGCGTCAGTATCGGATAAGTGCTCTTGCCCGAAGAATCCTTGATCTCGTAAAAACGTATATCCTCGTTATTGGTCTTATATATCAGTATGTCATCCGTTTCAAGATAAAGGCTGCGTTCTATATAATGATCATGCACCTGATCCATGCTGCCCGTACCGCAGCGTATCTCATCCGAAAGTCCGTAGACTCCCGCTTTATCATCAAAGCGGACCGAACAGATCGTACAATCCTTCAAAAAAACAGGCGTCTGATATACATTGATAGCTTTAATGCTCAGTTCTCCGTGATTATTATAGATACTGAACTCCTCAGAAAGAGCGCCGGAAGGTATCACGGTATCAAGATCCGTATCCGTGTCTAAATTCAGATCATTTTTAAGACTTTTGGGAGTCATACCTATAAGTTTCCCCGGATCGACAAAATTAGCATCTTTTGAAGAAACACTTGCGCTGAAACGAACAGGGAAATCCTTTTTTGATTCATAAGGTACGATAGGAACGCTTACCGCTTCTACCCTTTCAGGGTCAAACACACTCCCGCGCATTCCAAGAATAAAGATAATAACAAATATAACAGTAAATACGATGAACAATGCCAGCAAGATATATCTGAAATAGCTGCTGCGTATATGGTTATTTTTTCTATCTGCCATGGTTCACCTCCATATAAGCGCTTTCCGCTTATGTCTGAGACAGATCCTTCCGGCTTTCTGCCTTCATTTTTGCTTTAGTTTCGTACATTGCCCTGTCAGCCTGCTTATAAGCTTCATTAACACCGATATCAGAATTGACCGTCTGCCAGCCTATTGCAAGCGAATATCCCGCCTCTTCGATCTTCTTATACATGCGGCTGACCATATCCTTCACTTCATCATTTGAACGAAGCAGGCAAAGCACTACAAACTCATCGCCTCCCACGCGATACAGATAGCAGGCGTTATCAAGCGAATCCCTCAGGATATCGGCAACATCCCTGATCAGCTTGTCTCCTGCCGCATGTCCTTTGCTGTCATTCGTCAGTTTAAGATCGTTCACATCTATACTGAGTATATGCGTGATCTTTTCTTCGCCATATTGCTTCAGATCGGCATAAAAGCTGTCCCTGTTGAGCACTTTGGTAAGATTATCAAAGCGGAAATGTTCTATATGCAGGTACAGATAATAGAAGGTAATATCAAGAGCTATAACGCCTATCAGTATGCCTCTCAGATTAAAAAGCATCTCCACGACCACAGCCATGACCGTTACCATAGCGCACAGAAAAAGTATCCCCGCCTCTGTCTTTCTGTCCAGTCTGATGCTGTTTAACGCCAGATAGAAAAGGAAGAAGATATACATCATGGATATAATATGAGGGGTAAAAGCCAAAGGCCCGCGGCCTATCTCTCCGCTTTTATCATAATAGAATACGATATTCGAAAACAGGCAGGGCAGTATCATCAGCGCATTGATCACTGCAGGTATATATGTAACCCGGGTGAATATCTTTTTTGTGACCTGCCTGCCATAGGCTATATTGATCAAACCCACCATAAGGAATATGCGGATATCATATCCAAGCATTGCAAAAAACCTGTGCCAGATCTCCGGCACAGAAGCATCATAGGAATAATAATCCAGGTTATCCATTACGATAAGGGAAAACAAAAGCACTACGCAGGGCACCATCTGTTTTGCCAGATGCTGTTCAAATTTGAAGTTTACATTTATGAAAAACAGCAAAAAAACGGTGATGAGCACCGGAATGAAATTTATCTGTACTAACGACTGTAGATATGGATCGGTAATCACGTCTGTATGTCCCCCTATAATATGCCAACTTTAAGGATAACATAAAACAGCATGATTATCAAATACCAATATGTCATTCCCAGGATCCCAAAAGTCTAAAAAGCGCCTTTCAGCCACAGCCTGCAATAAGCATATACCGGCGAGACATCATATATGGGGCGGATACCAAGTCCTTCATATTCACTTATGGTCTCGTATTCCGCCCCTTTACTCGAGATACCGCACAGCCATACCGCTATCCCGCGCCCGCATGCTTTATCCGCAAATTCCTTTAATGCGCTGTTAACAGCTATCGTTCCCGAATGATAGCTTCCCAGAAGCACAGCCGTTACGCCTGCTCCCATCTCCGGATAGCACATTCCCGGATACGGCTCTATTCTTAATATACAGCCCGGATCCTCTTTTAGAAGGGAAACACTTCCATCGTATGGTTCTCTTTCCTCAGCATTTCCCGCCTGTATATATTCTGCATCAGACATGTCTGTATTGTCTCTGTAGCATCCAAATATCCCGTCGTCGATGCTCTTTATCTTATCCGAAAACACTTCATGCGGCATGAGTTTACTGCCGCTGTGGATCTTCGTTTCCTCACCCGGATTTTTATAGCAGACAAATACCCCGCATCCCCTTTTTTCTTTTATAAACCGCTGCGCAAAATACAGGTTTGCTTTTCCGTTCGAACGCGGATCTGCCAAAACATAATTTGCCGCCACAAACACTATCGGGATCTGCGCCCCGCCGAATACTATATCAAGCATCGCAGCCGAATACTGCAGAGTATCGCTGCCATGCGTTATTATGATCCCTTCGCTCTCTCCTTCTCTTAGCACATCCGCTGTTTCTTTTATAAGAAGATTAAGATGCTTTGCATCAAGATTTTCGCTTAATATGGTATATGGCACGCGGATCTTTGCATCTTTATCAATAAGCGCGCTCATATCGGCATCAGGCCGTGCCACACCGTCTGAGCCTATGCTGCTGCCTATTGTCCCACCTGTAAGGATATAAGTTATCATGAATTCAGATACCTCTTAAGCTCTATAAGCCTGTCTCTTAATTCTGCGGCAACCTCAAAATTAAGCTCCGCAGCAGCCTTGCGCATCTGCTTCTCCGTATCGGCTATAACTTTCTTCAGCTCTTTCTCATCCATCGATTCGGGATCTTTTTCCAGAGCTTTCTGGGTATTTGCAATAGACTTGCTTATCGCGATAACATCACGCACCGCTTTCTTAATCGTGGTAGGCGTTATGCCATGTTCTTCATTATACTTCATCTGTATGCTGCGGCGCCGGTTCGTTTCATCGATACATGTTTTCATTGAATCGGTCATACTGTCGGCATACATTATCACATGTCCGTCGCTGTTGCGCGCAGCGCGTCCAACCGTCTGTATGAGCGCCGTGGCGCTTCGAAGAAAGCCTTCTTTATCCGCATCCAGTATAGCAACCAATGTGACCTCAGGTATATCCAGACCTTCACGCAAAAGGTTTATCCCGACCAGTACGTCAAACACATCAAGCCGCAGATCGCGTATTATCTCTGCGCGTTCCAGCGTATCTATATCAGAATGCAGATATTTGACTCTTATTCCCACATTGGTAAGATAGTCCGTAAGATCCTCCGCCATGCGCTTTGTAAGGGTGGTGATCATCACCTTATTCTTTTTAGCGGTTTCTTTCTTTATCTCTGCCAGAAGATCGTCGATCTGCCCTTCCACCGGGCGCACGCTTATCTCCGGATCCAATAATCCCGTAGGACGTATGATCTGCTCCGCGCGCAAAAGTTCATGCTCCTCCTCGTATTGCGCCGGCGTCGCGGAAACAAACATCATCTGATCGATATAACCTTCAAACTCGGAAAAATTCAGCGGTCTGTTATCCAGTGCCGAAGGCAGACGGAAACCATAATCCACAAGCGTGGTCTTTCTGGATCTGTCACCGTTATACATGCCGCGCACCTGCGGTATGGTCATGTGTGACTCATCAACTATCATAAGGAAATCATCTTTAAAGAAATCCAGCAGGCAAAAAGGATGCTGACCTGCCGGCAGTCCCGTCAGATGTCTGGAATAATTCTCTATGCCTGAACATACTCCCGTCTCGCGCAGCATCTCCACATCAAAGCTGGTGCGTTCAAAAATGCGCTGCGCTTCTATCAGCTTGTCCTCTCTTTTAAAATAGGCAACCCTTTCCCGCGCTTCCTCTTCAATAGCATCACACGCCTTAAGAAGCTTATCCTGAGCCACGACATAATGAGACGCCGGGAATATGCTTACATGCTCGAGCGTACATACAGGACGCATGG
>CAMOEK010000165.1:0-5740 GCA_946612125.1 uncultured Lachnospiraceae bacterium
CGTATTTTCTGCAGTCTGAGCCGAACCATACGGGATGTCCGTCCTTAAGCTGCTTGATCACAGCCTTCTTTATTTTTTCGATGGGCAGATTCAAATACCTGACAGGGCTGCCTTCGATCACATTCCCCAAAAACTTTACGGTATACATTTTTCCGTAAGGTTTATCTTTAGTCGGTGCATGGATTATGGATACCTGATCCTTAAGCTTTATACCGACATACTTTTTGAAAAATTCCACAGGCGTGATGCCAAACTCCTGCGTAAGCTTATCATCCTTGCTCTTCATGATAAGATCAAACTTTTTAGGCGGCTCTCCAAGCGATATGCAGAGCATGCGGTAGAACTCATTCATCATATCAGCCTTTTTCTTCTGCAGCTTATCTCCCATTTCGCCGTCCTTAACGCTTTCACGCAGTACATATGCGTCTTCGCGGAGTTTGGAAGTAAGATACATATCAAACCAGCGTGACGCTTCAGCTCCCCTTGCATCAGGGAATGCATATTTGGGAACGACGCCGTATTTCTCAACAAGATTCGAAAGCATATCCCACTGGCCTCCGTCGCACAGAGGATCGTTGTTTATAAAGCGGAACAAACGGCTGTCAAGCGCTTCATCTGCTGTCTTTATAACACTCTCCAGATAATAATTTGCCTTCTCAAGCTTGTCATAAAAGAAAAGATAATTCTGTGAAAGCTCAAAACTGTCAAGCTTGTACTTTTTTATTATCTCGTAGCGGAAGGTATTCAATGCCGAAAATATCCAGCATCTTCCGCTGGCCTTCTGGTCTGTGATCTTTCCCTGCTTCAGATCAATATTGAAGGTAAAAGGGAATTCCGCAGCCTTTGAATAATCCGTAGAAGCTTCCATTATCCCGCTCTTTACGGCAGCCGATGCCGCGATCAGATTGGCGCGGTCAGAATTAAAATCCTTACTCATTTCTGCCAGCTGTTTCTCGGATATGGCATTTGTTTTGTTCTTCATTTATACTTCCTCCTGTAAAAAGATTTTATAACACTTCCGTCAGATCAACGATCCCCGGCTTAACCGCCATTGAATAATTGGTATAATATACCACAAACCCCGGAGCTGAGCCCGAAGGCTTCTTAACATCCTTGCGCTTCAGATAATCCACTTCGGCCTTTTCCTGTTCTGCCGCAGTAGAATAAAAAGCTGCCAGTGCCGCCGCCTGTTCGTATACCTTATCAGGCAGCTCTCTGCCTTCTGTTTTGACTATCACATGGCTGCCCGGCGTCTTCTTTGCATGAAACCACCAGTCGCCGTTATCAGCAAATTTAAATGTGAGCTCATCATTCTGATAATTATTCCTGCCCACATATATATGAAAGCCGTCTTCAGTCACATAATGCATGGGCCTGCTGACAGTCTTTTCTTTTTTCTCGTTGCTCTTTTTCTTAATTACTCCTGTATCCTTAAGCTCACGCCTTATCTCGGCCAGATCCGCTTCCCTGCGTGCTATATCAAGTGAAAGCTGCACACTGCGAAGATGCTCAAGCTCAGATTCTGTCGATTTGATCAGCTCACTCAGCGCTTCGTAAGTGCGCTTCTGTTTCTGATATTTTTCGTAATACCTGCCGGCATTTTCCATTGCGGAAAGCTCCGGATCCAGGCTTATCTTCATCATGCTGTTATCATGATAATTAAGCGCTTCGTATTCGGCTGCGCCCTTTTCTATCTGATATGCATAGGCTGTGATCAGTTCTCCGCAAAGTTTAAGCTTTTCACGCTTTTCGGTATCCGCAAGCTGCTTTTCCTGCAGCTTTAATTTCTTTGCGGCGCGCTCTATTGCGCTCACGACTATACGCCGCAGATCGGCAGATCTCTGACGGATGCGCACCATTTCTTCACGCTGTGAATAATAATCTTCCAGAAGGGCAGACATGCTGTCATATTCCTTATAATCCGGATATGCCCCGGTATTTATCGCCGAAAACTCCGCAACTTCATCTTTGTCATAATATATGCAGGGCGAAAATTCACCCTTTCTGACCTTATCCATCATCAGCGCAAATACATCATATAAAGCTTTGCGATCCTGCGTGGCGATCTTTAACGCGGCAGCGTCCATTCTTTCTTCTATGCCTGATTGTCTGACAATCTCTGTGGCCATCATGGGCGATATTCCCATATATACATCCATAAGACAGTCTGCAGCATCCCTGCCGCCCTTTGCGCCCGCCAGAAAATCTTCTTCTTTCGCCATCAGCGGATCCGCCTTTTCTCCGCCGCCGGCCACAAAGTAATCTTTTCCCGGAAGCACTTCACGCACGGAGCTGACCATGGCAGATACGCGTTTTATCGCATCAACTATCCTTTCATTCTCATCAAGCAGTATGATATTGGAATGTTTTCCCATTATCTCACAGACAAGAGTCTTCTTCTTAAGATCTCCCATCTCATCATAATGCTCGAGCTCTATTCGTATTATGCGTTCCAGTCCCGGCTGCTTAACGGAAATGATCCTGGCATTTGCCAGATATTTTCTTAAAAGCATGCAAAAAGCAGGCGCAGTCATGGGACTGGGCTTGTTATCGCTGCACAGATATACCAGGGGTAATGAAGCATCCGCAGACATCAGAAGTCTTAGTTGTCCGCCTGCTGTTTTGATCGTTAATATCAGAGCATCCTTTTCCGGCTGGGCTATCTTTGCTATCCTGCCGCCGGTAAGCTTTTCATTTAATTCCTTAACTATCGCCGCTACGGCGAAACCATCATATGCCATATATCTTTCCTAAAAAGGATACAAAGCGCGGTCATTGACATACCGGCTCAGTCATTTATTCATCAGGTCAATAAGCTCTCTTGAGTTTTCCAGCGCATTTCCGCGAAATACCGCAGAGCCGGCAACGATAACATTTGCGCCGTATTCCATTATCGACAGAATATTTTCCTTTGTTATGCCGCCGTCTACCTCCACGTCGCAGGCAAGGCCTTTTTCGTCGATCATATCTTTTAAATGTCTTACCTTTTTAAGACATTCCGTAAGCACATGCTGTCCGCCAAAGCCGGGTTCAACCGTCATGGGCAGCACCATATCCAGTTCGGGAAGCAGTGTTCTGATCTCGCTTACTGCAGTAGCCGGCTTTAATGCAATGCCCGCTTTCTTCCCGCACTTATGGATCATCTTTATCACCGATACCGGATCGTCGCAGGCCTCATAATGCACGGTAATAATATCCGCTCCGAGTTCTGCAAATTCTTCAATGTAGCGGTCAGGCTTTACTATCATCAGATGTGCATCGATCTTCAGCTGCGTTGCCTTTCTTAAAAGCTGCATAAGAGGCATGCCAAACGAGATGGCCGGCACAAAGCTTCCATCCATCACATCAAAATGAACATATTCGGCTCCTCCGGCTTCTATCCTCTTTATCTCATCCGAAAGATTCATAAGGTCGGCTGCAAGTATTGAAGGCGCAAGTATATTTTTTCTGTTCATATTCTAGTACCTTTTTTTCTCTTTCTGCTCTGCATAAATAGCGCAGTAGTTTTCGTAACGGAGTCTGGGTATGATATCCTCCGAAGCCGCCCTTCTCACTTCACAGTCTGGCTCTTTTATATGCATGCAGTCCGCGAATCTGCACTTGGGCGTATACGCCTCAAATTCCGGATATTCATGCCTGACATCTTCGGCATCTATATCATACAGCTCAAGAGCCGTAAAGCCGGGGGTATCCATAAGATATCCGCCGCCTTCAATGGCAAAGAGCTCCGAATGCCTGGTGGTATGCTTCCCTCTTTTTAACTTCCTGCTTATCTCTCCGGTCTGAGCAGAAGCTCCCGGGCACAATGCATTTAATATCGTGGATTTTCCCACACCGGAAGGACCGGCTAAAAGGCTTATCCTTCCGCATAAGATCTCTTTTAAAGTATCTTTGAAATCATCTTCCAAAGCGCATACCGCTCTCACATCCGAAACGGCATATCTGTAACTTTCCATTAAAAAGCGCGCTTCCAGCTCATCCGTGAGATCTCTTTTATTAAAAAGCAAAACGCACGGTACCCCGTTTTGTCGTAAGCTTATCAGAAAGCGGTCTAATAATACCGGATTGGGCTTGGGTTTATCAAAAGCAAATATTAAAAGCACCTGATCCACATTTGCTGCTTCGGGACGGATCAGTCTGTTTTTACGCTCGGATATACACTCAACGCTGCCGATGGATGCGGCATCGTCGATAACGCTTATGCCTACAACATCTCCGACTAAGGGCTTATCTCCGTCCTTGCGGAAGATCCCTCTTGCGCGGCATTCATATATCCTGCCGTCTATTGCAAGCACATAGTAAAAACCGCCTATGCCTTTGAGTATCCTGCCCTCCATCCTTAATTCTGCGCTACCTTCTTAAATTCGATGGTCTTAGGCTGGCTGGTCTTGCGGGTTTCTACCTGCTGCATAAAGGTATTGCCCTCCTCATCGGTCACTTCCTGTTCTTCCATAACGGTAAACTCTATGGTAAGCACTCCCCGGGGAATATTGGCTATACCCGTAACCTGCATGGATACAGGGAAAAAGTCAATCGTCTGAGCCCATATCTGTCCGCCTGCCTCATCCTTAAGGTAAATGGTGGCATTACCTCCGACATAGCCTTCAGGCGCATCAACGATATAATTATCAACCATGTACATCGCATTCTCGCGGCCCTTGCTTATCCTGTATTCTATCTCTGAATCAGTGCTGATGGTGGTGCCGGCAGAATAATTCTGATAGCATACCTTACCTTCTTCGTAAGTATCACTGTATTCATCATTTCCTTTTGTAGCGGAGAGTCCTGCGTTTTCGAGAATAAGCTTAGCTTCCTCCTCGGTATGTCCCTTAAGATCGGGCATCGCAACCTGGATGAGTTCTTTCCCGAGGCTTATGTAAATAGTGACTTTGCTGCCTATAGCAGCATAATTCCCGGCCTCGGGTTCCTGTTTGATAACATTTCCTTTTTCTACTTCATCATCATTAAGATTCTGAACTTCAACATCAAAGCTGTCGTCTTCAAGCATCTTTCTTGCTTCCGGACGTGAAAGTCCGACAACATCAGGCACCGGAAGAGTTCCCTTTTCCGTATTGCCCATCGCTATAGTAGGCGTGGCGTCTTCAGCAGCCGCAGCTGTAGGCGCAGCCGTAGGATTATTATCCTTTTCCCTTCCGAATCCTATTGCCTGCCAAACGATATACAGGAAGATTATAGCAAGTATTACTGCAGCGATTATGATCAGTATGGTTGTAAGTATCTCCATCCTGGGATCATTCTCATCCTCATAGCGCTCATCCCTGGATCTCTTTCTGCGCCTGCTGTCAGGCTTTCTTGAAGAGGAATGCTCGGACGTGGTCCGCTTCTTTCTGGGCACATCGGGTGCGGGCGCTCTTCTGCCGTTGTTATTCTGAGCGTTTCTTCCGTTATTTTTCTCTGCCTCTGCAGGTCTTTTCTTTTTCTTTTTTCTGCGGTTATTAGCAGTCTGTTCATTATTCTTCTTGCGGCCGCTTATTATCTCTTCGAGCACAGGTCCGTTTGAATAAGGGTCTTCCCCTTCGCCCTGATAATCTTCGGGATATTCACCCTCATATTCAGGATACTCTCCTTCATATTCAGGATATTCGCCTTCATATTCGGGGTACTCTCCTTCATACTCAGGATATTCGCCTTCATATTCGGGGTATTCTCCTTCGTATCCGCCATCGCCTTCCCGATAATCGTCAGGATTACCCTCCTGCGCTGTTCCGGCAGCTCCGCC
>CAMOEK010000166.1:0-5624 GCA_946612125.1 uncultured Lachnospiraceae bacterium
TGTCAATAACCCATCAGCGCCTTATCCACGGCTCTTGCTGCTTCACGCCCTTCATAGATAGCCCATACCACAAGCGACTGGCCGCGTCGCACATCACCTGCCGCAAATACTCCATTTACGGAAGTCGCATATTCTCCCACAGCAGTCTTTATATTACTGCGCGCATCGGTCTCTACAGCAAATGCGTCAGTAAGATACTTCTGGCTTCCAAGAAAACCTGCAGCAATGAGAACAAGCTGGCAGGGAACTTTTTCCTCGCTGCCTTCAACAGGCACCATCATCATTCGGCCGCTCTTCTCATCCTTCTGTGCCTTAAGCTTTACCAGAACAGCTTCTTTGAGCTTACCTTTCTTATCTTTTATAAATTCCTTAACTGTAGTGGTATAGATCCTGGGATCGCTGCCAAATACTTCTATAGCTTCTTCCTGGCCGTAATCCGTCTTGAGGACCTTCGGCCACTCCGGCCAGGGATTGTTTGCAGCACGCTCCTTCAGCGGACAGGGCATCATCTCCAGCTGTTTAACACTCTTTGCCCCCAGTCTTATAACCGTGCCTACGCAGTCGTTACCGGTATCACCGCCGCCTATGACTATAACGTCTTTATCCTTGGCCAGCTCAACGGGAGGCTTTTCAAAATCGGAATCAAGCAGCGCCTTCGTTACCTTTCCAAGGAAGTCCACCGCAAAGTATATTCCTTCCGCGTCTCTTCCGGGTGCATTTATATCCCTGGGATTGGAAGCCCCGCAGCATAATACTACAGCGTCATACTGTTTCTTAAGTTCTTCTGCTGTAATGTCTACACCCACATTAACATTGGTTATGAACTTTACACCTTCCTGTTCCATAAGAGCCACACGTCTGTCGATCACATTCTTTTCAAGCTTCATATTGGGGATGCCGTATCTTAAAAGTCCGCCTATACGGTCGCTTCTTTCATACACGGTAACATTGTGTCCCCTGCGGTTAAGCATCACTGCCGCAGAAAGTCCGGAAGGTCCGCTGCCGATGACTGCCACACTCTTGCCGCTTCGTACCTTGGGCACTATCGGCTGTACCCATCCCTCTTTAAACGCAGCTTCTATGATCGCTTTTTCATTTTCTTTAGTCGATACCGGATCACCGTTTAAGTTACAGGTACATGCCGCCTCGCATAAGGCGGGACATACACGGCAGGTAAATTCAGGCAGCGGATGGGTCTTTGAAAGACGCCTGTAAGCCTGCTCCAGATTTCCCATATATACCAGATCATTTGTTTCGGGCACCAGATTATGCAGAGGACAGCCGCTGGCCATTCCGCTTATCATCTGTCCGTACTGGCAGAAGGGCACACCGCAGGCCATACATCTTGCAGCCTGCTCACGCTGCTTCTCCATATTGAGCCTTCCGTGAAACTCCTTGAAATTCTTTATTCTTTCTTTTGCGGGAACTACTGCTCCCTCTTCTCTTTCATACTCTAAAAATCCTGTTGCTTTTCCCATTGTCTCATACCTCCCCGTGTAATTTAAGAAATGCTTCCATCTGTGCTTCTTCTGCCGATAAACCTTTTTCCTCAAGTGTGGTGGAAAGGCTCATCACCTTCTTGTACTCATGAGGTATCAGCTTCTTAAAATGGGGGAGCATATTATCAAAGTCATCCAGCACTCTCTTGCCGATAGCAGATCCCGTAGCTTTAACATGAGCTTCTATCAGGCTCTTAAGCTCCTGTATATCATACTTATTCTCAACCTTTTCAAGCGAGATCATTTCTTTGTTCAGGTTTTTATAAAGCACGTTTTCTTCATCCAGGACATAAGCCACACCGCCGCTCATACCCGCTGCAAAGTTCTTGCCTGTGTGTCCTAAAACTACCACGCGTCCGCCGGTCATATACTCACAGCCATGTTCACCAACGCCTTCCACTACTGCATGCGCACCGGAATTACGTACCGCAAATCTCTCGCCTGCAACACCGTTTATAAATGCATATCCGCTGGTAGCACCGTAGAGCGCCACATTACCTACTATCACGTTCTCCTCAGGTTTATACTTTGCCCCCGGCTTAACCTTTGCGATCAGCTTGCCGCCCGATAAACCTTTTCCGAAGTAGTCGTTGGAATCACCCGTAAGCTCCAGCGTAAGTCCTTTGGGTATGAACGCGCCAAAGCTCTGTCCGCCTGCACCGTTACAGTGTACTACGATACTGTCTTCTTCCAGGCCTTCCTTGTGCTTCCTGCTTATCTCGCTGCCCAGTATGGTACCAAAAGCCCTGTCGGTATTCGTTACATCGATCTTAATCTCGAGCTTCTCTCCGTCCTCTACTGCCTTCCTGCACTTCTTAAGCAGCTCCTTCATATCCTTTGTTTCTTCCAGCTTAAAGTCGTATACATCCCTGGGATCAAATGTTGCGCTCTCGCATCCGTGCAGCATCGCAGAAAGATCTACACCGCCTTCATGAGGACATCCGACCTCATTATTTCTTACCAGCAGGTCAGTACGGCCTACAAGCTCATTTACACTCCTTACGCCCAGCCTGGCCATATACTCGCGCATCTCCTGTGCGATAAAGCGCATGAAGTTCTCCACATACTCAGGCTTGCCTTTGAATCTCTCACGCAGTTTGGGATTCTGCGTAGCCACGCCCACAGGGCAGGTATCCAGATTACATACTCTCATCATCACGCAGCCCATGGTTACTAAGGGAGCAGTTGCAAAACCGAATTCCTCTGCGCCCAGCAGAGCCGCTACAACAACATCACGGCCGCTCATCAGCTTACCGTCGGTCTCTATGCGCACGCGGCTTCTTAAGCCGTTCTGTATAAGCGTCTGATGCGTCTCTGCCAGTCCCAGCTCCCAGGGAAGTCCTGCATGATGTATCGAAGATCTGGGCGCTGCGCCGGTACCTCCGTCATAACCTGAGATAAGTATTACCTGTGCCCCAGCCTTTGCCACGCCGGCAGCTATGGTACCAACGCCTGCTTCCGATACCAGCTTGACCGAAATATCCGCATAGCGGTTCGCGCATTTAAGATCATATATCAGCTGCGCCAGGTCCTCTATCGAATAGATATCATGATGAGGCGGAGGCGATATAAGGCTTACGCCCGGCGTTGAGTGTCTGGTCTTAGCGATCCAGGGATAAACCTTCTTTCCGGGAAGATGTCCGCCTTCACCGGGCTTTGCACCCTGCGCCATCTTTATCTGTATCTCTTTAGCGGATACCAGATAAGAACTGGTAACACCGAAACGTCCACTGGCCACCTGCTTTATAGCCGAGCAGCGGTCATTTTCCGAACCTGCGGATTCTATACGTTCGTCGCTCTCACCACCTTCACCGGTGTTTGACTTACCGTGCAGATGGTTCATCGCTATAGCCAGCGTCTCGTGCGCTTCCTGCGATATCGAACCGTAACTCATTGCTCCGGTCTTAAAGCGTTTTACTATCTCGTCAACGGATTCCACTTCATCGATATCTATAGGCTTATCTGCATACTTAAAATCCAGCAGTCCTCTTAAGTTACCGTGGTTTTCTTCATCAACCTTTGCCGTATACTCTTTAAACTTATTGTAATCGCCGGTTCTGGTCGAATACTGCAGCAGATGTATGGTTGCGGGATTGTATCTGTGCTGTTCGCCCTGGCTGCGCATCTTGTGCGCGCCGATGGAATCCAGAGTAAGATCCGTATAAAGTCCCAGCGGATCAAATGCTTCCGAATGCAGCCTGTCAACAGTATCTTCCAGGTCCTTAAGCGTGATACCGCCCACACGGCTTATGGTACCGCTGAAGTATTTATCTATTACTTCCTTTGAAACGCCCACTGCTTCAAAGATCTTTGATCCCTGATAAGACTGTATCGTGGAGATACCCATCTTTGACGCTATCTTTACTATGCCCGAAAGTACTGCGTGATTATAATCATCAACTGCTGCATAGTAATCCTTATTGAGCATGTTGTTATCGATAAGCTCATGAATGGTATCCAGTGCAAGATAAGGATTTATCGCGCTCGCACCAAAGCCAAGCAGTGTTGCAAAATGATGTACCTCTCTGGGTTCGCCGCTCTCAAGTATGATCGCTAAAGAAGTGCGTCTCTTGGTCTGTACCAGATGCTGATGCACTGCGGATACAGCCAGAAGCGAGGGTATAGCCAGATGGTTCTCATCAACGCCGCGGTCAGATAATATCAGCAGATTCACGCCGTCGCGGTATGCCTTATCAACATCAACGAAGAGTCTGTCGATAGCCCTCTCCAGTCTGGTAGATTTATAATACAATGTAGATACCACTCCTGCCTTAAAGCCTTCATGATCGATATGCTTTATCTTGAGCAGGTCGGTATTTGTAAGTATGGGATTGTTTATCTTAAGCACATGGCAGTTTTCCGGCGCAGGCTCAAGTATGTTTCCGTCACGTCCCACATAAACTGTCGTTGCAGTAACTATCTCCTCACGGATCGCATCGATGGGAGGATTGGTAACCTGCGCAAACATCTGCTTGAAATAATCAAAGAGCGGTCTGTCTTCTTTCGAAAGCACTGCCAGCGGCGTATCACAGCCCATTGCAGCTATGCCTTCTCCGCCGTTGAGTGCCATATTAAGTATGGAGGTACGGTACTGTTCAAAGGTATAACCAAAGGCCTTCTGAAGTCTAGCCCTCTCTTCGGGCTTGTACTCTATCGTCCTGATATTGGGTATATGAATATCCCTGAGAGAGAGCATATTGCTGTCGATCCACTCACCGTAAGGATGAGCATGTGCATATCTCTCTTTCAGCTCGTGATCGTCTATTACCCTGCCTTCTATTGTATTTACCAGCAAAAGCTTTCCGGGATGCAGACGTTCCTTTAATACTATATGCTCCTCTTCTATGGGAAGTACTCCTACTTCCGATGAAAGTATAAGCTTGTCATCATCGGTGATATAATATCTTGAAGGGCGCAAACCGTTTCTGTCCAATATAGCGCCCACTATATCTCCATCCGAAAACAGTATGGATGCAGGTCCGTCCCAAGGCTCCATCATCGTTGCATAATATTGATAAAAATCCCTTATCTCCTGTGAGATGGTATCGTTATTCGCCCAGGGCTCGGGAATGCAGATCATAGCTGCGAGCGGCAGCTCCATTCCGCTCATCACCAGGAACTCCAGAGTATTATCAAGCATTGATGAATCGGATCCGTCACGGTTTACTACGGGCAGCACCTTGTGCAGGTCATCTTTAAGGAACTCGCTGTCCATGTTTTCTTCACGCGCAAGCATCTTATCGGCATTGCCGTGAATGGTGTTTATCTCACCGTTATGTACTATGAAACGATTGGGATGAGCTCTCTCCCAGCTTGGATTTGTATTGGTAGAGAAACGTGAATGCACCACCGCGATCGCAGATTCATAATCCTTATCCTGCAGATCCTTAAAAAAGGTGCGCAGCTGACCGACCAGGAACATGCCCTTATATACTATGGTCCTGCTGCTCATGGATACTACATACGTATTGTCATTACTCTGTTCAAACTCTCTTCTTGCTATGTAAAGCTTCCTGTCAAAGGCCAGGCCCCTCTCTACATCTTCAGGCCTCTCGATAAATGCCTGCATGATATGAGGCATGCAGTCAAGCGCTCTCTGTCCCAGCACTTCAGGACATGAGGGCA
>CAMOEK010000167.1:0-5589 GCA_946612125.1 uncultured Lachnospiraceae bacterium
AAGGTTCACGACAGAGCCCGCGCAGCCGGCCTTGGGATTGCGGCAGCCCATGACCACACGGGGTATGCGGGCCTGGACTATGGCTCCGGCGCACATCTGGCAGGGCTCTAAGGTAACATACATGGTGCAGCCCTCCATCCTCCAGTCGCCTATCAGCTTTCCGGCGCGTTTCATGGCCGTTATCTCCGCATGCGAAAAGGTGCTCTTATCCGTGTTGCGGCGGTTATAACCACGGCCTATCACTTTGTCCTCATATACAATAACGCAGCCTATGGGGACTTCCCCAAGGGCTGCAGCCTTTTTTGCCTGTTTAAGGGCTTCCTTCATATATCTTTCGTCGCTTTCCTGCTGCCTGAGCGCGG
Organism: uncultured Lachnospiraceae bacterium; assembly: GCA_946612125.1. Lineage (GTDB taxonomy): Bacteria > Bacillota > Clostridia > Lachnospirales > Lachnospiraceae > NK4A136. The sequence continues at coordinate 363 of CAMOEK010000167.1, forward strand.
CTTCCTGCGCCTCTATTGCTTTGCGCTCGCGCCTGGCCGCCCTTCGCGCCCTCTTTCCGGCCATATCACTGCTCTCCTTTTTTCTTATGACGCTGCTCCACCATAAGAGCCAGCCTGAGCCTCATAGCGTCATCAAAATGCCTTATGTCCAGCCCGGTCTTTTTCTGCAGTTTTTCCAGATGATATACCAGGGTGTTCCTGTGCAGATAAAGCTCCCTGGCCGTCTCGGATATGTTAAGATCCTTTTCCAGGAACCTCGTCACCATCTGCAGCTCTTCTTCATTAAGGCGCGAATGCATCTTGTTTCCGAAGCATTCGGCCAGGAAACGCTCGCAGCTCTTCCTGCTCAGATCGTTTACCAGACCGCCTATGCCCAGCGACGCATAGTCCGCTATCAGCCTTTCCTCGTAAAAGAGTTTCATTACATCCATGGCAAAACGTGCTTCCCTGTAACTGTCCAATAAATCTCCCAGTTCGCCTGCCACGCTTCCGTAGGAAACCCTCAGCTTGATCATAAGCTCTGTATTGAGCATGCTGAGCGCCTTTCCCGCATTTTCCTTTAGCTGCTCTGTCTCTTTCTTTAAAGGCATGGTATGTATAAGGACCAGACTGTGGCTGCCGCTGTCGGTTATAACGGCGCTTTTATCTGTCCCATAAAGTTCCCTCAATAATTCCGCTGCCTGCTCCTTCACGTCGCTGCTTATATCCGCTTCGAGCTCCAGAAGATAAAGCCCCCTGCGGGCGTCCTTTTTGACTCCCAGGGATGCGGCGCGGTTTTTGATCTCGACTGCGCTGCACTTATCCTCTATGATGTCCGAATAAAGCTTCTCCGGGCTGTCCTTTTTTCCCATCACTTCAAAGAGATCGTCGGCGCTGAGCGTAGCCAGCTTCTTTCCGTTCTCATCAAGTATGGTCAGCGACTTTGTATCTTCGATCTTTTTAAGCAGGTTTTCTATCTTCATGTCTTATTTATTCTCCGTAATTTGTTGCGATAATACAGCCTCAGCATCACATGCAGCAGAGCGGGGCTTACCTTTGTTATAAGGGCTGCGGCACGGTTCATAAGCCTTGCATCCTTATCGCCCATCACAGGCCCCGACAGCTTTATCATATCCTTATAAAGCCTTTCTGTAAACCTCCCCTTTTTATCTAAGGGGGTTTCGGAAAGACTCTGGGCGCAGCAGGAAAAATGTCTGCTGGCTGCAGCAAGGCACGCCTTAGGCCTTTCTGTCCTGATATCATGCAGCATGCGGCGGCTGTGCTTATAGCAGGCCCTCATGCGCGAAGGGCTGGTCGAATATATCGTGCTGCTGCTGCGCTGTATATAATGATAGCATATCCTGCCGCCTTTTACAGCGCGCTCCGCCGCCATAAAAAGCCTGTATATCGTGCCCATATCCTCGGCTTCGGTGCCTTCGGGAAAGCGCACTTCATCCCACAGACTGCGCCTGTAAAGATATCCCCAGGGCACGCTCATCATGCCGCGCTGGTACAGCAGATCCTCAAGACCGCACAAGCTGTAGCCGTCGTCTTCGTCGCCGCGCGCAAAGCCTGCCCCTTCTTCGGGCTCATCATGCCCGCAGCAGACTATATCCGCATCATACTGCTGCGCGCCTTTATACATATAGGAAAGATAATCCGGTTCCACGGTATCATCGCTGTCAACAAAGCAGATGTATTCGCCGCGGGATGCTTCCACGCCCCTGTTACGGGCTGCCGCAGCGCCGCCGTGTCCCGGATGCAGGGCTCTGATACGCTCATCCTTTGCGGCGTATTCATCGATCAGCTCCGGCGATCCGTCTGCCGATCCATCCTCAACCAGTATCAACTCCCAGTCGCCTGTATCCTGCTTTATTATGCTCTCTATGCATGCCGGAAGATATTTCTCCGCGTTGTAAACAGGAACTATGACAGATATCATGCCGCTGCCTCCTGCTTCATATCTTCTTTCATAATGGTTATGCCGTACCAGATGAAGACAAAGAACTCGATGAACGCATCTTCCCTGCCCACACCGTTTGCATGCACTATAAAGGGCGCGTAGGACATAAAGCTCAAGAAGGCGGAAAATGCCGCGAACTTGATGTATTTCCTGTCAAGAAAAGCAAGGACTATCAGCAGGATGTCCAGGCCGTATGCATAACGCTCGTGCATATCCGGAAGGAAGAAAATGCATACCCAGAAGAAAAATACCACCGTGTTGAAAAAAGTGACCGGCGTATCCATCTTCTTCTTTTTTGCGAGCAGCAGATAAAAGCAGAGTCCGCAGCCGCATAAGGCCAGCATGATCGCAAGATTTCCCAGAAAGCCGTATTCATTGCCGAATACCCACCAGATGCTGCGGGAATTAAGGTACATGCTCTTATATGTTTCGGTCTGCGCCAGATATACCTTGAAAGGCGCCAGCAGATCGCGGCCAAAGATATACGCCACAATGCCGCTCGCCCAGAAGCTCAACACCGTCACGCCAAACATCGCTATCGAAAACTTCTTCTTTACAAAATAGCAGGCCAGAAAGAAAGGCAGCGCAAAGACCGCCTGCAGCTTGAGCGCAAAGGCCAGGCCAAAGAATATAAAGGCCGGAAGATATTTATCCTCATACATCAGGAATACGGAAAGCAGTATGAAAAATACATAGATGGAATCGCACTGACCCCACAGGGCGGAATTGATCACCACGGTGGGCAGCATCAGTATCACGGTATAGACGCAGTTAAAGAGCACGCCGAAGCGCGGCGCAGACTTTATCCTGCAGATATATTCCGCCGCGATAAAGGCCATGAGAAAATCAAAGCCGCAGGATACGGACTTGTACATGGTCATGGGATTAAGCGGAAGATAAGTCATTGCGGCTATGAGCGTCTGATAGAGCACGTTATAATCGCCCATCTGCTCGTTTAAAGCCCTAAAGCCGCCGGCCTCCTTCATCCCGTCGAACCAGGGCAGAAGGAAAGTGTCCATATCGGGCGACAGAAAAATACGTCCGACATAGCGCACATAAAAGGCTATAAGTGAGATTACGATAAAAAAGAAAAGAGAAAGATGCTTTTCTATGAAATCGATGATTTTTCTCTCAAAACCGGGCATGATATCAGAACACCAGTCCGCCGTCACCGCTGTGACGAAGGATCATAGCAGAGAATTTGGGCAGGGTTATCGTGATCCTGCCTGCCTCGAGCCAGTATTCTTCGTAAGTATCATCAAAGCCGTCCTCTGTTGTGAGCATGATCAGTTTGAGCGTTGCGTTCTTTCTGATGCCCAGCGTCCAGAGCTGGTATTCCTGAGTCACTTCATGATCGTTGTTGTTTATAAAGATCGCGCTCTGCCCTTCGCGGTCAAAGCGTCCGTACGCTATAAGCCCCGGCTGCGAATGCAGCACTTTGATGGAGCCGTATTTAAACTCGTGATAACGCTTGTGTATGCTGATCATCTTCTTATGGAAGTCGATCATCTCTTTATCTTCGTGGCCCCAGGGATAGCTTCTGCGGTTATCGGGATCAGTCCAGCCGCAGAGTCCGGCCTCGTCGCCGTAATAAATGGTAGGCGCGCCTATCCAGGTAAACTGCATGAGCACAGCTTCCCTCATGACCGCTTTATTGATGCCTTCCGACGCCGCCTGGGGTCCGACCGTGCCCGTGCGCCCCACCCTGCGGTTGGTACGGGTCAGGAAACGGGAATGATCGTGATTGGAAAGCTCGTTCATGCTTATCATAAGCGACTGCATGGACATATCTGCAATATGATACATCATGGCCGCCCAGAAGTTATCGGAATTGTTGAGCTGGTCGGGGCGGAAATCATCGCTGTGCTTCTGCATGCCGGTAAGGAACCAGGTAAGAGGCTCCATGAAGGCGTCGTAGTTCATGACCGTATCCCACTCATTTCCCTGCAGCCAGGCTGCGGGAGAACCGTAATGCTCGGCCAGGATTATCGCATCGGGATTCGCTTCCTTCACCGCCTTGCGGAAATCCTGCCAGAATTTGTGATTATACTCCGTCGAATGGCCCAGATCGGCCGCTACATCGAGACGCCAGCCGTCCGCGTTATAGGGAGGGCTGACCCACTTCTGCGCTATGTGCAGTATATAATCATGCAGGCCCTGCGAGCCTTCGTAATTAAGCTTGGGAAGGGTATCATGCCCCCACCAGCCGTCATAGGTGCGGTTATAAGGCCACTTATTGTCGGATTCGTCATGGAAGCGGAAGAAATCGTGATAGGGGCTGTCTTTGCTGACATAGGCGCCCTTTTCGTAGCCTTCGGCGTTCTCGTAGATGAGCTCGCGGTCCAGCCATTTGTTAAAAGAGCCGCAGTGATTGAAAACGCCGTCGAGTATCACGCGGATGCCGCGGCTGTGCGCCTCGGCCACTACCTTTGCGAAAAGCTCGTTGCTGGCTTCCAGATTGGCCTTGTTTGTTACACGGTTTATATAGCGTGTGGCATGCTGATTGTCGTTATCACCCGGAGCAAGCAGATCGCCGCGCTCGTCAACTATCCGTCCGAAGTGGGGATCTATATAATCATAATCCTGGATATCATATTTGTGATTTGAAGGCGAAACGAAAAGCGGGTTGAAATAGATCACCTCTATTCCCAGCTGTTCCAGATAATCCATCTTGTCCAGAACGCCCTGCAGATCGCCGCCGTAGAATTCGCGCACGCCCATTGCATCGGGAAGCTTATCCCAGTCCTGCACCTGTACGCAGTGCTCGCCTATGTAGCTGAACTCATCAGTCTGCACATCGTTGGTGGGGTCGCCGTTATAAAATCGGTCCACGAATATCTGATACATCACGGCGCCTACCGCCCACTTGGGGGTGTTAAAGCCGGGTATCAGCTTGAATTTGAAGTGCTCGTCCAGATTGCGCACCACGCCGCGGGTATCAAAGAGCACCGTAAGATTGCCTACATGCACTTCAAAATAGTAGGCAAAAGGCGCGTCATCCAGCTGTACCTCCGTGGTGTAGTAATCGAATAATTCATCCCTGGCGCTTATCTCCATGATGTGCTTTTCGCCACGGGATACCAGATAGACTTTGTCGATGTTGTTAGTTGCGCTGCGGAAGCGTATCTTTACCTTTTCGAAAGCCGCCGGCTGGGCCGGTGAGATATAATTATCGCTTACATCCGAATAAAGGGCATGCTTCCTGATTACAGGCCGCATGCCAGCAATGTAATACTGATTCAGATGTGTAAAATTTGCTTCCGTCATAAGCTGTATTATAGCACC
>CAMOEK010000168.1:0-5587 GCA_946612125.1 uncultured Lachnospiraceae bacterium
AGTCATCCTGAGCGAATCACCCACGGGAATGTCATCCTGAGCTAGTCACCCACGGGAATGTCATCCTGAGCTAGTCACCCACGGGAATGTCATCCTGAACGAATCACCCACGATAATGTCATCCTGAGCGAATCACCCACAGTAATGTCATCCTGAGCGAAGCCCCCACGGGAATGTCATCCTGAGCGAAGCGAAGGATCTTGATAGAAGCACAATAGACAAAGAACTACATCCATATCATCCTGAGTATATTCAGCCAATAAACACGATCATTTAATAATCTGACCGCAGTCATACAAAGATATGACCGCGGTCACTTTTTTTGTATGAGAGGATGCTTTATTATGATGCTAAGAATGATCGATACAGATAAAGGAGCGGCGATGAAGGCAGAATTATCCGCATGGAAATTCATTAAGAATAATAAAAAGAGAGTAGGCGCGATGGTAGTGGCGCTGATGATGGTATTTACCGCAATGTATCTGATAGCCATGCTTTTAAACGCTTCGATCGAAAGCTTTGAACCGATAGTATTTACGCTTCCGAAGAAGATCGCATATCTTTCTCTGTCACTTGAGAGTTATGGCATAGATCCTGATAACTATACCGATACCGAGTCGCTGCAGGCGGCCTACGATGAGAAGCGGAACGAACTGATAGAAAAGCTGAAAGGCGTTGACGGCATTACGGACGTGTATTACACGCAGGTAATAATGTGTACCTATCAGGCTGTATTCGGGATGATAGGTTATGAGATACCGCTTTTGGAGCCGGAAGAAATACCGGGCTTTCTGGACCATCTAAATGCGCGCCTTACAGCGGGAAGGATGCCGTTGGGCGCCGGAGAGGTACTTGTGGATGAAACAGTGATGAAGAATAACGGCAAAGAGATAGGTGATCATTTTAACCCCAATGCTTACGGTGAGACCTTTACGATAGTGGGGATAATAAGCTCGCCCACAATGATGGGAGTCGGCACCCCTAACGGATATACTAACAGCGGCTGGGCGATCGCAGTAGAAAAAGATGAGAGTATATATGATATGAGAGCTGTGCTTAAGCAGCTTGGAATAAATGCATCGGATACAGATAAAGTAACAGACGAAGTGGATTATAAAAAATACTATGATGAAGAGGTAAAAGGCGTTTTAGACAAAGTTATTGATGTTTTGTACCTGGCAGCAATGCTGTTTTTGGCCTTTACGGTTTTGATCGCCTATATAGCTTATATCAGAAACCGCATAAGCGAATACTGTCTGTATATGTCGATCGGATACAGCCGCAGCGCGATCTACGGAATGATCATGAGGGAAATGCTGTTTATCTTCCTGAGCGGAAGTCTGATAGGAATGGTACTTGGTCTGTGCGGAGGATGGATCATATTTAAATTGCTCATAGAGGCAAAGGGACTATACTGCCGCATATTTATGCCGGAAGTGATATTTAAGATAGCTGCAGCATATGTAATGATCATGGGGATCCTGCAGATACCGGTGATACTGGGGATAAATAAAGTAAAAACAATAGATGCAATAGAAGACTAGGGAGGAAATCTATGTTCGATATAAAAAAGATCTGTATGATCTACGACATGGAAAAAGAAGAAAAGATGTATGCCTTAAAGGGCTTTGACCTTAAACTTCCCGATAATGGGCTTATAGGTATCATAGGACCTTCGGGCAGCGGAAAGAGTACGCTTATGTATTGTATTTCGACTCTTAAGAAACCCACAGAAGGCAGCATAGTCTATAATGGCCGGGAGCTGTGTGAATGCAGCAATGCGCAAAGAGAACAGCTGCGGCGCAGAGAGTTTGGTTTTGTCTTTCAGAAACACTATCTGGTACCGTATATGGGAGCTGTAGATAATGTTATGGTTGCTGCTAACGGGAAAGATAAAGAGCTTCGTAAAAAGGCTGAAGATATACTTAAAGAGCTGGGCATAGGCGAAAGAGAGTTTAACAAAAAGCCGGCGAAGCTTTCAGGCGGGCAATGCCAGAGGGTTGCCATAGCCAGGGCGGTCATTAATGATCCGAAGGTCATATTTGCAGATGAACCTACAGCATCCTTAGACCATGAGAACGCGTACAATGTTATGAAGATCTTAAAAGAGTATTCAAAAGACAGGCTGGTGCTGGTAGTAACACACGATAAGAGCATACTAAAGGATGCAGATTCGGTCTTAGAGATGTGGGACGGAGAGATCAGTGTGAACGGAGAAGCAGAATGAATCCATTATCATCTTTTTATTACATCAAAGAGAATAAATTAAGATCGGGCATACTGATCATTCTGTTTATGTGTACCGTGCTGCTGTTTGTTGCGGGAAACTATATCAGCAGCATGCAGTATTACTGGGATAAGATCGAAGAGTATGACTCAAAGATATGCCTGATAAATGCAATGACAAAAGATGAAGATTTCAAAGACTTCGGATCATTTATCGCAGAGCTTAAGAATGACAATAAGCTGACTGTGCTGATGCGTACTTCGAGAGGATATTCGGGGCTTGACTGGATGACGACAATGGGCATTGAAATGGGCAGCAGCTCAATGGTGTTTAACAGTGTCGGGGATCTTAAGACAGCATTTGATCATCTGGGGATAGACTGTGATCTTTCAAATGCAGGTAACCGGAGTGTGATAATGTCCAAAGCATTGGCAGCGCAATACGGTCTTAAAGAAGGCGATGTGATCGATGAAAAAACAAGTGAGAATATCAGAGGATCATATAAAGTTGCTGCCCTTACGGATGATAACAGTTACATGCTTTTTTATGTGATAAATGATAACGATACGCTGCTTCGGGCCTATGTGATGAGCGATGAGATGTCCGGAAATGATCTTCGTGAGTATCTTAAAGAAAAAGCCGGCAGCCGCATGGTTTGGGTAGAACAGATGATGTCGGAAACAATAGATGAACAGCTGAAGCCTTTTGATTATATTTTCCTGGCGATAATAGTATTGCTTTCGGTGATACATGCCATAACAGTCGGTACGGTGCTGACCGGGCACTTTATAAAAAGGACATATGAGTTTGGCATATACAGGGCACTGGGCATGAGTAAAGGCAGGATATTCAGAAAGTGTGCTTCAGAAATGCTGGCAACGGATCTGTGCGGGATAGCTGCGGGCATATTGATAAGTCTGGTCTTCACATTTATGATGAATGAATTGTATTATATACCCAAAGGACAGTACCTTCCGTACTTTTCAAAGCTGGGACTATCAGCATTTGCGATATCGGATCTGTGTGTGTTGATACCTAATGTGATCAGCAGATCAAAAGCGATGTCAAAGGCGGATGTTACAGAGTTTTAAAGGAAGCTTTTTAATGACAGGTATCATTATTAAAAACATAAGCATTATGATATTGACTATCATCTCGGCAGCGGTATCGGAACATACATATCCGGTACTGCTGCTTGGCAGCGTTATTATGATCATTGCCACGATGTCATATATGAAGGATGATGAGGATAAGAGAGTCATTATCCTGCAGATGGTATTGTCTTTTGTTTTTGCACTTGGACAGTGGTATAGCTGCCTTATATTTATGCTTCTTCCTATAAAGCGCAGATGGGAAAATGTGGTGCTTGCCGAAGCGGCCTTTATATGTTCGGCTGCCGTAAGACTGATGATGCGTATGAGTGTTGATATTGACATTGCAAACTTTCTGGCACATAAGCTGGCAGAGATCATGATGCTGACAGCAGCAGCGGTCATTATCCTGCTCATTCAAACAGCATGGCAGAAGGAAGAAAAGAGAAGAAGAACCGACAGGGAACGACTTCAGCGTGCCAGCTTATCGGAAATGCATGAAATAAAAAGAAATAATGAAATGATCAGGCAGAGCTTTTATGAGAACAAAAACGCGCGGCTGATGGAACGTGAGAATATAAGCCGTAATATCCATAACAGCGTGGGGCATTCGATCACGGCCGCTATAATGACACTGGATGCCGCGGACATGCTCTTTGAGAAGGATCCGCAGGAGGCGCATAAGCGCATGAATGATGCCGCAGGACGAATACGGGGCAGCCTGGAAGCGATACGCAGCGCTGTCAGGGCATTGGATACGGAGGATGAGGATGTTTCCATCAAAGACCTCTTATGCTATACTGACAATATCATAAATGAATTTACCATGGATACGCAGATAAGCTGCGATCTGATAAAGGATCTGTATTCGGAGAGTCTGATGCTCCCGAAGGAACATGCGGAATTCTTAAGCGGGGCACTCAGTGAAATGCTTACCAACGGGGTAAAACATGGCAAAGCAACGCAGTTTATCGTAAAGATAACGGCGGATTCCGCACATATCCGATTGGAAGTTAAGGATAACGGGCACAGTGTTTATAACAAAGAGAATGCTGATGAACTGATCAGAAACGGATTCGGACTTAAGAAGCTTGCGTCCTACGCACAGCGCTGCGGTGGAAATACAGAGTTTAAGAATGAAAACGGATTCTGTTCAATGATAGAACTGCCTATGCAGATAAAATGAAAGAAAAGGAAAAGCTTATGTACAGGGTTTTACTGGTAGATGATGAAGAAATGCTCCTTGACAGTCTGGAGATAATACTGTCTTTAAATGACATGGAGATAGTGGGGAAAGCGCACGACGGTAATGAATGCCTTAAGCTGCTTAAAGATGTATCCTGTGATATCGCCCTGGTTGATCTGAATATGAAGGGCATGGGAGGGATCGAACTGATAGGGCACCTTAAGAAGAAATATCCCGGTATACGCATACTGGTGCTTACAACATTTTATGATGACGGTAATATCACCGAGGCTATCAGCAACGGCGCTGACGGATATCTTTTAAAGGACTCGGGGAAAGATGCCATACTTGGCGCCATATCCCAGCTTATGAACGGTGTAAGCGTGCTGGATCCCAAGGTCATGCAGCGGCTTACTGCGATGATGAGTAAGAATAATAATAAGTCCCTGTACGAGGAATTAACGGACAGGGAGCGGGAGATAGCTTCTTTGCTGGTGGAAGGCCTGAACAATAAGCAGATAGCCGATAAACTTTTTATTTCAGAGGGAACGGTCAAGAATTATATTTCTTCGATCTATGACAAGACGGGGATACATGATCGGGTGAAGCTGGTAGTGGCGCTGTCATAATGATAAACCGGCAATTCTTTGCAGAACTGCGCTTCTGTCAGGATTCTTCGGGCTGAAGCCCTCAGAATGACATAAAGTGCATCGTGTCATCCTGAGCGTAGCGAAGGATCCTGAAGCTGGTAGTGGCGCTGTCATGAGGAAACAGGCATGTACTTCTGTGGAAGGCTATACCTCTTTCAAGATTCTTCGGGCTGAAGCCCTCAGAATGACATTTGCCTTGTCATCCTGAGCGTAGCGAAGGATCCTGAAAGAAGCAACGCCTTTCAAAGAAATACATTTTAACGCTGTTATGATTTTTCGCTCTCGCTGTCTTCAGGGACTTTCTTCTCCGGCAGTGTAAGCCTTACAGTCTCGATGCGCTGATTATCCAGTTTTTCGACCTTGAGCACTGTTCCGTCAGGCAGAGTGACGGTCTCGCCTTCAACAGGCAGGCGGTCGTCCAGCTGTTCTATTA
>CAMOEK010000169.1:0-5566 GCA_946612125.1 uncultured Lachnospiraceae bacterium
TGCGGGTAATGACTCCCACATCGCCGTTAAAGACTCCGCTGCCCGAAGCAACGCAGACATTGTGATCTCCCGTGATCTCCCATTCAAGCTGATAATCGTTTTTGATCTGCATGACCTTATCGCCGTTTCGGAATACCTTGTCTCCGTAGGTCACTTCCTCTTTGCCGTCTGCAGCAGGATTAAGTCGCTCCTGCAGCATCGCATTGAGCCCCTCAACCCCCAGAACGCCTTTTCTCATGGGCGTCATGACCTGTATGTCTCCGGAAGCCAGTTTAAGCCTCCGGGGCAGCACATCGGATATCAGCTGCACCAGGTATTCCTGTATCACCTCAACCCTGTCCTTTTCCAGCAGGAAGAAGTCCTCATGCTTGACGGAAAGATCCAGATGTTCTCCGCGGTTTATCCTGTGGGCGTTCTCCACTATATGGCTGTCTCCGGACTGTCTGAATATCCTTTGAAGACGTACCACTGAAAACTCTCCGCTGTCCATTATATCCTTGAGCACCTGCCCCGGACCCACACTTGGCAGCTGATCCACATCTCCTACCATGATAAGCCTGCTGCCGGGCGCGATAGCCTCCAGCAGCGCCTTAAGGAGCCATATATCCACCATGCTCATCTCATCTATTATGACGCAGTCGGCTTCGAGGGGTTCATCCTCGTTCCGTTCAAAACGCATTTCGCTCTGGTCAGCTCCCATCTCCAGCAGCCTGTGGATGGTCTTTGCCTCATATCCCGTAGCCTCGTTCATTCGTTTGGCCGCCCTGCCGGTTGGCGCAGCCAGTACAAACTCAAGTCCCCTATCCTGCATGCGCCTTATGATCGCATTGATCGTTGTGGTCTTTCCGGTTCCCGGACCGCCGGAGAGGATCAATATACCGCTCTCATCGCTCAGCCTGACCGCTTTTCTCTGCAGCTCATCCAGTTCCATCCCCATTTCCTTTTCCAGGCGGGGCAGCCAGTCATCATCGCCGTCATCGCTCTTTGCATATGCATCCCTGAGCTGCAAAAGCTTTTCGGCGCAGAATCTTTCCGCCCTGAAATATCCCGGCAGATAGATCCTGCTCCCTTCAGCACAGTTCTTTATCTCTATCTTATGATCAATGGCCATGGCGGGCAGCTGCTCCCTGATAAGCTCTTCATCCAGGGAAAGCATGCCGGATACCCTTTTGCACAGTTCATCCATAGGGAAATAGCAATGTCCCTCTGCTGCTTCATTGCCCAGTTCATATATCACTGCGCTGCAGATGCGGTACTCCGAATCCATGCTTATCCCTGCCTTAACAGCTATGGCGTCAGCCTTTTTAAAACCTACAGCCGGCACATCCTCCGCCAGTTTGTATGGATTGTTCTTTATGACATTGTATACATCATTACCGTAGATTTCGAATATCCTGTCGGCTATGGTCAGGCTTATGCCGTACTGCTGCAGAAAAACGACCGCATTCCGGCGATCGCGCTTGCCCGCAAGCTGTCCTGCCAGTTCCTGCGCCATACGCGCAGATATGCCCTTTATCTCGGCCAGCCGCTCCGGCTCTTCCTCCATTATGCGGAAGGTATCATCTCCGAATCTGTCCACAATGCGCACAGCCATCTTTTCCCCCACGCCCTTAACGGCGCCGGAGCTTAAGTAGCGTATCACGGATATCCTGTCAGACGGAGGGACCGCCCTGATAGAAGTAAACTTGAACTGCCTGCCGTAGATGTTATGATCCACCCAGCTGCCTTCAAGCTCGACGGTCTCACCGACACTGTAATCCTTTGCCGGCCCCACGCAGGTCTTGCTCCCGTCCGCAGCTGCAAGCGTCATAACGGTATAACCGTCTTCGGTCTGATAAGTGATATGATCGATATAACCTTTAAGAGTCTCCATATTAAAAACTATCGCCCTCTTCATTTTCTAAAGAGGGCGATTTTTCATTCTCCTTCCGTATTGCCTGTCACCGTTCCCGATGCGGCCTGTTTTTCCATTATTTCCTCCAGCGTTATCCCGCCGGCATTCCGTTTCATCTGTTCATACATCTGCATCGCCAGACTGTTGCTGCCCAGTGACTGTTCCGTCATCTGCCGCGCCGTTTCGGTGATGGCGCCATCCATGAAATAGCTTACCGTCTGATCCTCATTACCGTCGGAGAAAACCTCTGCGGATTTTTTCATGGATTTGATAACCTGCTCCCAGAGATAAGTCTCAAATTCCTTGCAGGCGTCCATCATCTCTTCATCGGTCTGCGCCGCCTTCGCGGAAGACTTGAGCTTATCGGTATTCTGCGCAGCCGCAAGCGAAGATGTATATTCTGTCATGGCAGAAATGTTGGTGATATCCATAATTCTTTCTCCTCATATGATCCCTTTACCATATTTCTTCCTGAACAAGGGTCACAAGACGATCTTCCCACCTTTTAAGCGGCATCAGGTACCTCCCGCGTTGCGGGTCCCTCCTGAAGCCAAAAGGCGGGCCCCTTCTTGTGACTTTACTGCTTCAGCTGATTTGCCTGCTGCATCATTGTATCCGTTGTGGTGATAACACGGCTGTTTGCCTCATACGCGCGCTGTGCCACTATCAGGTTGACCATTTCGTCTGCCAGCTGCACATTTGAGCCTTCCAGATATCCCTGGACCACCTTGCTCTTAGACAGAGTTCTGTTGTCTGCCTCATTTAAGGGCTTGCCGCTGGCTGCAGTCTCTACATAAAGCGAACTGTCACGCTTTTCAAGACCGGCAGGGTTGTTGAACTGCCACAGGCCGATCTTTATGTTCATGGACTTGGGATTATTATCCTCATCGGGATAGTAAAGCTCACCGTCGCCCGATATCGTTATCCTGCTGGACATATACTCCTCACCCTTGATAATGATAGGCTGTCCTTTGGTGTCCAGAACGGCATTACCGTTGGAATCCGTAAGCTCCAGGCCCTGCGAATGCAGCGCAAAATGGAAATCACCGTTGCGGGTATAAGCTGTGGTGCCGTCCGCAAGCTTTACCCCGAAAAGGCCGTCACCGCCGATAGCAAATGCCGTGTTGTTTCCCGATTCAAGGAACGCGCCCTGGGTAAAGATGGTGGTGATCGAAGAATTGCGCACACCCAGACCAACCTGCGAATCAATAGGCTTGGTATCGCCGTTTGCACTGGTAGTCTTTGTCTGGAGTTCCTGATAAAGCAGGGATTTAAACTCCATCTGACCGGTCTTGAAACCTGCAGTATTAACGTTTGCGATATTATTTGATATAACGTCGACCGCCGTCTGCTGCGCCAGCATTCCGGTCGCGCCTGACCATAATGAACGTACCATGCCCTATCCCTCCTTTATCCGTTTATCCTGCCCAGCTGGGTAGCTGTCTGCAGTGAAGTATCATAAGTCTGTATAACCTTCTGGTTTGCTTCGTACTGACGTGAGACGCTTATCATATCTACCATCTCGCGGACCACGCTCACATTGCTGGTTTCCAGATATCCCTGGAAGACCTGTCCGGTAGCGGCTTTCTGGGTGGCGCCTTCTACAGGGTAATAATAATTCTCCCCGTAATGCTCCAGATAGTTATAATCGTCAAAATCCGTGATGGCCAGCTGGGCTACACTTTTACCGTCCTGAAAGATAAAACCCTGCTGATCCACTATCACATCCTTGACGGGATCCAGTTTTATCCTCTGGGTAGCGTTCCCGCTCTTTCCCAGCACGTAATCTCCGTCGGTGGTCACCAGATAGCCGTCGGTGGTAAGCTGAAAATTACCGTCACGGGTATAGAATGTTGTTGTTTCCTGATTTTTATTGGTGAATTCCACTGTGAAGAAACCCTTGCCGCCGATGGCCATATCCATAGGTATGTCAGTCACCTGAAACGAACCTTCCGACCAGTCAACATAGCTTTCGCCTATCTTGACGCCCGGATTGGCCTTTCCTATTCTTCCTGCGTAACGGTATCCTTCAGAATCGTCTTTGATCTTATCCACCAGCACGGTCTCAAAGGTCTGGCTGGAAAGCCCTTCCTTCTTGAATCCTGTGGTGTCGGCATTGGCCAGATTGTTGGCCAGATTGTCCATTCGCCTCTGCTCCTGGAGCATGCCTGTATATGCAACATAAAGCCCTTTCAGCATGGATCGTCCTCCATATTACCCGTAACTTAAGGCTTCCATGCCTTTGGTTTCCTTCCCTGCCGTAAACCTGTCATCCTGCCTGAATGCATCTGCGCACGGTTTACTGCTAATTATATCGGACAGCCCCGCAAAAAACTTTATAGTCCCCTGCTTAATGTAATGAAGCAGCCTGTTCTTATGCCTCGTCGTTATAACCTGCCAGAAACTCTATGTACTTTCCTGTTCCGATCGCCACGCAGGTCATGGGCTCGTCGGCAGTCATGGTATTGATATGGGTGCGTTCCTCTATAAGCTCCTCAAGGCCGCGCAGCATGGAGCCGCCGCCTGTCAGCACTATTCCCCTGTCTACGATGTCTCCTGCCAGCTCGGGCGGGGTTTTCTCAAGAACGGAGCAGATGGTATCAAGTATCTGCGAAGTGGTCTCACGCAGGGCCTCCGTTGTCTCATCCGAAGAAACACGAACGGTCTCCGGCAGACCGGATACCAGATTGCGTCCCCTCACGTCCATATAATCAACTTCCGCGCGCTTGTACGCCGTTCCTATATTGATCTTGATATCCTCTGCGGTGCGATCGCCGACCAGCAGATTATATTTCTTTCTCATGTAACGCACGATGGCTTCGTCAAAATCGTCACCTGCTATCTTGATAGAAGCGCTCTCAACGGTGCCTCCCAGAGATATGACGGCAACGTCCGTTGTGCCGCCTCCGATATCCACGATCATGTTACCCTGGGGCTTGGCGATATCAATGCCTGCTCCTATAGCTGCGGCAATAGGCTCCTCGATAATAGCAACCTTGCCGGCTCCCGCCTGATAGGTTGCATCTTCAACGGCTTTCTTTTCAACTTCCGTAACGCCGCTGGGCACGCAGACTGCCACCCTGGGCTTTCTGAAGCGCAGGCCCCTCTTACCCAGAGCCTTATCCAGGAAATGCTTCATCATCTGCTCGGTAACGGTATAATTGGAGATAACTCCCTGACGAAGAGGGCGCACAACTACTATATTGCCGGGTGTGCGTCCTATCATGAGCCTGGCGTCCTCGCCTATGGCCTTTATCTTATTATCATCACGGTCAAAGGCCACCACAGAAGGCTCCTTTAACACGACTCCCTTGCCTTTTATATAAACCAGTATGCTGGCTGTACCCAGATCTATGCCGATATCAGTTCCTGACATATATATATAAAACCCCTTTCCACGGTAGAAACGTCCGAGTAAAAATTATAAGCCAAACCTGCTGATTTGGGAAGATTATTTTTTCACAAATATATGCTTAAATAAGCCTGTATATATAGTTGTTTAGCACCATTTGAAGTTCAGGCTTTTCTTGACAGCAGACAGTGTTGTGCTAAAATACTTTTCTATGTACGATACCATTCAGACAAAAGAAACCGTGATACTCATAGCGGTGGATCCCGATGATCGCGAAGATTACAGCTTTAGTACCGAGGATTCCTTAAGCGAACTGGCCG
>CAMOEK010000170.1:0-5546 GCA_946612125.1 uncultured Lachnospiraceae bacterium
GGATTTCGGTGATGCGTTCATGAGGGCAATCAGGATCCTTTTCCATACGGTGAATGTAGTGGAGTCAATGCTGGGCTTCATTTTTGTATATATGATCATACTCATTTTCTATGGCACGGGCCTCCGGACCTTGAGGAAGTTGTGATTGGGGACATCCGTTTACATGCTGAAAGCGTCATTAAGGATTGTATGAAAAGCGTGAACTGGTAGAACAGCTTATGAAAGGCGCAATGGCTGTATAGACCTTAGTTTTGGCCGATCAAAAAGAAGGGGACTACGGCCAATAAAAGAGATACAGCGCCTATAACGATCAGGATAATCCCAAGCAGGTTTTTTTTCAGTTTTTCCTTATATTTACGTTGCAGGATCTGCAGGCGCTCGGTTGTATACAGTATGCTGGCAGATAATGCCAGGTATATCAGGAGCGTACACAGTTTTTTTATCCAGAATACGGCAGGCATGCTTTCAGAAGCAAAATTTGTAAGTGTCACATTTAATATAACAGCTATAAGCCCGGCTATGGCATAAAGCCGGGTTTTTGCTGCCATTTTTTCCTTATCGGAATCTGCATATTCGGCGACTCCTGTCAAAGCAGCCGTATCTTCCGCTGCGTCGGCGGTATTTTTTTCTTCCGCAGGGGGACGTCGCCCTCCGTTTAATATCTCACTTACATCCAGGCCGTAATACTCGGCCATTTCTAGCAGCAGACTTATGTCCGGCATATTGCTTCCGGTCTCCCATCTGGAGACGGTGCGGTTGCTCACAGAAAATACTTCGGCCAGCTGTTCCTGGGTAAGATTTTTCTCTTTTCTGAGCTCTCTTAGAAAGTTTCCTATCTTTACGGTATCCATAGATCCCTCCCGTAGTATGTCTGCTCCCTTGCAAACAGGAGTATTTTATCATAAATCCCGGAAATTTGACAGAGCAGGTGAAAATGGCTGAAAAGCCTGAAAATAAAGGATTTCTGCCACAGGACAAGACATGTCCGGGGCTTTTTTTGACCTTTTCCCGCACTGTGTCGTGTGATTTTCTGACCCGGAGAGGTAATATCATCGCATAAGCCGCGCAGATGAGCGTGGCAGAAGATCAAAAGGAGGAAAAAGAAAATGAAGAAAATCTTAATGGGAGCTCTTATTACGGTGGCAGTGGTAGTGATATTCTTTCTGATTATATCAATTACGCTTGTTAAATTATGATATAATAAAATGGCGTGCTGATACGGAGGAGAGCGGAAATGGAAAAGGATATGAAAAACAGAATTACGGGAACGAAGATAAGGGCATTTGTATTTATTATTTTGACAGTAATGATCGGGATAGGAAGCACTATGGTGATATCCCGCTTGTTCGGGGAAGGTTTAGAGGCCCTTTTTCCCGATTATTATGCACTGCAGTTTGTGTATCAGGCAATATCTGTTGCGGTAGGATTGATACTGGTTTTTGTATTCCATAAGAAAAGCGCGTTAAAGATCAGGGCAGAGGGGATGAAAGAAGGGCTTATCTGCGGCTTGCCCTGGATAGTCATGATTTTACTTACAGTGGTACATTTTATCAGCAGCTTAAAGGATCATGTCTCAGATAATATGATCAGTACGTGGCAGATCCTGCTGTTTATGGCTCAGTGTATTCTGATAGGCGTATCCGAGGAATTGATATTCAGGGGAAGTGCGACTGAGCTGGCTTTTGAGATCTTCGGCGCAGATACGCTTAAAAGCGCAAAGCTTTCCATAGCATTTACTTCATTTATATTCGGTGCAATGCATCTGGTAAATGCCATAAATCCGGAGATCAGCTTTTTTGCGGCTGCAATGCAGGCTGTATCAGCCTTCTGCGTGGGACTGGTATTCGGAGCACTCTATTATCGCTCCGGCAGGAGTATCTGGCCGAGCGTGGTGTACCATGCCCTGCAGGATGCCTGTGCATTTATTATATCCGGTGCGCTATATGGGGTAAGCCAGGAGGAATCGATAGGCGGCATCGGTATAGGGCAGATTTTGCCTTCCATATTGTTCCTGATATGGTTCTTTTATCTGATGAGAGACCGGAGCACGCAAGAGGCTTGAGGCAGAACCACGAGGTCCGTCTTCACCCGTGGCGCTATTTCAACAAAAAGCCCATAAGTACTGAAATGACCAGTCCGATCACGGCGAAGGTGATCATCAGAAGTATCTTCTGATAAGGCCGCTTGGCTTCTTCGCGGACTGCTTCGATCTCATCTAAGGTCTTTCCTTCCATAAAAGCTGTTATCTCCCGGTAGGTCTGGATATTGAGGGTGTTTTTCTTCTTTTCCACAACGATGGCTACCCACATCGTCACTGCGGCCAGTACAGCCCATAAGCCCAGACCGGCCCATTTAAGGAATCTGGCCAGCGGTACCGGGGTGATCAGCATCAGGCATATTAATACGGTAAATATACGGCTCAGCTTCCGGAAATCATCAATGTCCGCCTCATTAACGATCTTTTTCATTTCTTCAACATCTCCCTTGAGCAGTACATCCACGGAAACGCCGAATATCTCGCTCATCCGCAGCAGACTGTTGATATCGGGGTAATTCTTGCCGGTTTCCCAGTTTGATATAGTCTGCCTGGATACATAGACCTTTTCCGCAAATGCTTCCTGTGAGAGCTTAAGCTCCCCTCTGTATTTCTTTATCTGTTCTCCTACTTCCATGGCTATGCTCCTCTCAACAGACGTATTGTCGCATAAAACGGAAAGTTTGAAAAGAGCCTGTTCGGGCATTACTCCATTGCGCAGACGAGTACGGTATATTTGGAGGCTTTAGCCTTAAGGGGGGCGGCCTCAAGACGGATCCTTTCCATTGCGGCTTCGTCTTTACGGCCTTTTGCGTTCAGAAAGCTGTAGAACAGCCCGTAGTACTTAAAATCGACATCGTCGGAGCATTTAAGGATATCAAGCTTCTCCTCTTCAAATACAGCCTTATCACCATAAAGCATTGATTTGATGACTATGGAGAGTAACGCTTTTTCTTCATCTCGTTCCTTTCCGCCTTTAACTATCCTTTTAAATCTGCTTCCGTCATTATAGAGTATACCGGTCTTGATGTTCATGGGGAGTATGCAGGCTATCCCTTCTGCGATGCCTATCATCCCGATCATTAATGTAAGCTCGCTTTTTGAGAATGCAAAGATTATCATAAAGACCACTCCAAGTATGAATGATGCCAGAGGACCGGCCAGCAGTATCTTCGCAAAGGTTTCTATTGCGGTTTCATCTTCCTTTTCGGGAAAAGTTCCGCCGCAGCCGCCCCACAGAGTCAGATCTTTTTCCAGACCGAATCTTATTTTTGAATTCATATCTTCCCGATAAAGCTTAAAGGGACCGACTACCAGCAGCCAAAACCTCCATTTATTAAGAAGCCCGCAGGTCACATGTCCCATTTCGTGGACGATGGTTGAAATAAAGTAAGCGATGATAGCGTATACCAATACTTTTAAGATTTCTGTTGCCATTTTGATTTCTCCTTTTTTTGTTTTTATCCGGCCGTTCGTGTGACAGCCGTGTTTTTGTTTACAGTCTCATCCTAAAAAAGATTTTCGCTTTCGTCTATCCAAGGTCTTTGACATAGGGGGTTTTAGGTGGTGGCAGTTTTGTCCAAATGATCGGACATGAGGGGGAAACGTGTGAAATAAGCGTGTCAAAAGCCTTTGACATGCGGGTAAAATAAAGGAATTATGGATATGTTATATCAGAATTTAACATGAGAGGCTTGTGACCCGTGGTTGCAATCGATGTCTTGTATCTTTATAATATCATCATGAAGGCGCCGGGGCTTAAATACAATGCGCACCCGGCATGGCAGCTGAAAACGGAGGTGGGGAATAGTGCACAGACTGTATGAGTATGGGGATATTGCGGTATTCTGGAATTCGGAAAAGTGCTTTCATGCCAAACGCTGCGTGAGCGGCAGCCCTAAAACATTTGAATTCGGAAGAAGGCCCTGGATCGATCTGACTAAGGCGCCTGCAAAAGAGATCTGGCAGACTATAGAGAAGTGCCCCAGCGGAGCGCTGGGGTGCGTATATACGCACGAAGTTGATATCAGATTCGAAGCGGAAAAAAACAGGAGCGCAGCCTACAAAGGCGAAGAGCTGATCGGAGAATGCGATTTCGAAAAGACTGCAGACGGGTGGAACATATTTCATACCGAAGTTTCTCCCGCTTACGGCGGAAAAGGCATAGCGAAGCGTCTGGTCTATAAGCTGATCGAAGCAGCCGAACGCGCCGGAGAAAACATCATACCGAGCTGTTCTTATGCGGCCAAGGTTCTGGGAGAATAAGCGTTACTTTTGGTTGCTGCCCAGCCATATCCCAAAGAACTCTTCCCATGATCATAGATTCTACCATAATTAATGTTTTGTCGACTTCCCCATGGTTTTCCTGTGATTTTTTAAATTTACTCTTGACAATAATGGTATAATGTACTATTTTATAAATGGTAAACAAAACCACACGAAAGGAGGGGGAATTGAAGAAGTATATCTGCACATCTAAAGAAGAAGAGAATTTCCTCAAAAGTTATGATGCTTCGAAATATGAAAGACCTTCCGTGACGGCAGATATCGTCATATTTACATTAGATGATGATGATGAATTAAATCTGCTGCTGATAAACAGAGGCGGATATCCGTACAAAGACAAGTGGGCCATACCCGGCGGATTCCTGGAGGTTGGGAAGGAATCGATCGACGAAGCGGCGCGCAGGGAGCTTAAAGAGGAGACCAACATTGACAATGTGTTCTTAAATCAGCTTTACACCTTTGGCGACCCTGACAGAGACCCGAGAACGGTAGTCATATCGGTGGCGTACATGGCGCTGGTACCCAAGTCCGGACTGGATATCAGAGCAGGGGATGATGCACAGGCTGCATCACTGTTTAAGATCACCTATGATGTAAACGGCATCATTTTCCGAAGCGGAAATACCGTGATCACGGAAAGCGATCTGGCATTTGATCATGCGGATATCATCAAAATGGCTATTAACAGGCTAAGGAACCGCATCGATTATGAAACGGATGCGTTTAATCTTTTGAAGGATAAGAAGTCATTTACCATCTCGGAGCTTAAGAAGATCTACGAAACCATAAAAAACAGGCCTCTGGACCTGCCGAATTTCCGAAAGATTTTTTTGAGGGAATATGTATCAAAAGGAAGAGTGACGGAGCTTGACGGCACCGTGGCCAGGAAAGGAAAACCGGCAAAGCTGTACAGCTTTGTGGAATAGTAAAGGATAAAGGAGGAAGGGATCATGAAGAAACTGCTTGTTGTAGTAGATATGCAAAATGATTTCATCACGGGAGCCCTGGAAAATAAGGAAGGGCAGATGATTGTCGATAAGCTTGCGGATTATATCAGGGATTTTGACGGTGATATAATTGCTACACGTGATACGCATACTGAAGAGTACATGGCAACGCAGGAAGGCAAAAAGCTTCCCGTGCCCCACTGCATACGCGGTACAGAGGGCTGGAATATAGTTCCTGCAGTGCAGGCGGCGCTTGATAAGAAGGCAGAAACGGCATC
>CAMOEK010000171.1:0-5527 GCA_946612125.1 uncultured Lachnospiraceae bacterium
TAATGTACTTTTTTATAGTCGTGGGTGCATATATCGTGTCGCTTTACTTCGGAAGCCGCAAGCTTGACAAAGTTGATATGGTTGAAAGTCTCAAGCAGGAGGATTGATGACTTAGTCTCCTATGAGCCCGAACGGATAGAGGATCAGGTGTCCGGTCTTTGAACGTGGACCTGCCGATATCGTGTCGGGAGGTCTTTTTTTGCTGTCATGTAGTTTTGTGATTTCCGGCTTGACAAATGCAGGTAATTATTATATTTTATATCTATGAACAAATAAAGTGAATGTTCATAGATATGCGGATGGGGGGATGAAATGGGTAAAGCGTTTACGGAAGATGAGCGTATTTTAGTACAGGAAAAGCTTAGAAGAACAGGACTTAAACTATTCAGGGAACAGGGCATAAAGGGAGTATCGATCAGGCAGCTGACCGCGGCAGCGGGTATTGCCCAAGGGGGCTTTTACACGTTTTATAAAGATAAATTCGATTTTCTGCTGGATATAATAGAGTTTCGTATAAATGAAAAACTGGCAGATATGAAAGCACAATGGGATGCATCTTTAGAAGATCCTTCCGGGTATCTGGCCGGGCAGATGTATGAAGAGGGTATGCGGCTGACACAGAATAAGGCATTTGATAATACGATCAGCGGTACACTTGATATTTATCAGAATGTGGATAAAGAGACTACGGGACGGATAAGAAGTCTGTATCGGAAGTATTATGAGGAACTCTTTACCTTCTGGAGTAAGAACGGATACAAGGTTAAGGCGGATCTTGAAGGCTTGTTGTGGGCGGTCAGGATGGAAAGTTTTATGATAACAAATGCTTCCAGTATGGATAAGGATTATATGGAGAAGATATTAGAGTCTTTCTGTAAAAGCGTGGTGAATGATTTCCTGAAGGTAAGCAGATGAAAGATAAGGATTCCGGCGAAAAGTACAGGCGCATAACAGAGGATAAGCTGTATCCGCTGCTGTGGAGAATGGCGGTACCGTCGATGATCGGAATGATGGTGAGTGCGGTATACAGCCTGACAGATACCTACTTTATCGGGAAACTGAATCGTACGGAACTTACCGCTTCGGTGGGGCTGGTATTTGCTTTCATATCCATTGTACAGGCAGTGGGATTTTGGTTTGGATACGGGGCAGGTAATTTTGTATCAAGGCAGATAGGTGCAAGGAAGATAAATGAGGCGGATAAAATGACCTCGATCGCTTCAGCACTTGCAGTTGTTACAGGTATTGCAGCGATGATGCTTGGATTTGTATTCATAAGACCTCTTGCTATCCTTTTGGGGGCAGGAACAAGCAGCAGTCTGATGGATACGACTCTTTCGTATCTGCGTATCACGCTTATTACTGTTCCGGTGATGTTACTGGCAAATGTACTTTACAATGTGTTGCGTTTGCAGGGGGCTGCCAAAGACAGCATGCTGGGGATGCTTGTGGGAATGCTGATCAATATGCTTCTTGATCCTGTATTCATCCTTATCTTTAAGATGGAGGTGGCGGGAGCGGCGATCGCCAGTTTGTGCGGACAGATGTGCGGAACTGTCCTGCTGATAACAAGAATGGGAAAAAACGGTAATACAGCGGTTCGTTTATCTATGGTAAAGCCTCAGCTTTCATACATAATAGAAATACTTACCGGCGGTGCGCCGAACTTCTGCAGACAGGGGATCAGCAGTATATCAGCCATAATACTCAATAATATGGCAGGTAAATACGGTGATGCGGTGATCGCGGGTATGAGTATAGCAACACGTATCGTGCAAATGGGATATGCGCTTGTTATTGGCTTCGGTCAGGGATTTCAGCCCATATGCGCGATCAACTATGGAGCAGGAAAATATGAACGCATCAAAAAATGCTTTAGACAGACCTGGTTTACCGCTACGTTTTTTCTGATAGTGGCGACAGCCGTCTTTGCACTTTGGACGGATACATTATGCGGAATGTTTTCTGCGGATGAAACGGTTCTCGGATGTGCAGGCGACATATTAAGGGCGCAGTGCATAAGCCTTCCATTTATGGCTTACTACATACTGATAGGTATGCAGCTGCAAAATATAGGGCGTTTTGGTGCGGCGACCTGTGTGACAATAGCACAGAACGGGACATTCCTTATACCCATTGCTCTGATAATGACGATAGCAGGGGGATACGCAGGACTGGTATGGTGCAGGAGTGCATCCGATATATGCGCTTTGCTGTTTTCGATTGTTTTAGGCAGCAGGATAAGTGGTAAATATATTAACAAAAAGGCAGGTATGGCATGAACGATTATGTTTTAGGCTTTGAGAGGATCAAAAAGGAGGATATCTCCATAGCGGGAGGAAAGGGTGCGAATCTTGGCGAGATGACTTCGGCGGGCATAGCGGTGCCTGAAGGAGCTGTGCTTACTGCGCAAACATATGAGCATTATATGAAGGAAAATGCCATCGATACGGAAGATATCAGCGAAGAAAATGCGGCATCCGTAAGAGAAGCGATACTTGGCGGTACAATCCCACAGGATCTTAAAAGAGAGATCCTTGAGCTGTATCATTCGATGGGAGAGGATGTGCGTGTGGCTGTGCGCTCATCGGCAACTGCGGAGGATCTTAAAGATGCAAGTTTTGCCGGACAGCAGGAGACATTCCTTAATGTATGCGGAGATGATGAGCTGCTGAAAAAAATTAAGGAATGTTATGCTTCCTTATGGGGAGGAAGAGCAGTAAGCTATCGTAAAAATAAAGGCTATGATAAACAGAAAGTAGCTCTGGCAGTGGTGATCCAGCGTATGGTCGAAAGCGAGAGTGCGGGAGTACTGTTTACCAAAGATCCCTCAGGTCTGACAGATGACATAGTGATCAACGCTTCCTACGGACTTGGAGAAGCCGTGGTATCGGGCATAGTAAGTCCTGATGAATACCGCTGCGATCGTGATGGAAAAATAAAGAAATGCATGATCGGCAGTAAGGAAGTAATGATCGTTTACAGCGGAAACGGAACAGAGAAGAAAGCGGTAAGCAAAGAAAAACAAGCGGACAGGGTACTTGACGATGAGATGGCAGGGCGTCTTGTGCGTGAAGCACTTAAGATAGAAGAGCATTACGGACAGCCTATGGATATCGAATGGGCGGTGTGTGAAGATAAGGTGTATATTCTGCAGGCGCGGAGCATCACAACGATCGATACGGATGAAAAGAGAGTATTCAGTGATGCGGATTTTGAAGGTCTGCCTAAGATCAGTGCAGCAAACGGAAGAATGCGCGAGAATGTGCTTTTTAATCTGGAAAAGATGCCCAAGCCTTATCTGCCGCTTGATCATGATTTTGGAGATAATGTTGGAAAACAGAAACAGGTCTTGTTGGCGGACTTTGGTATCAATATGAGGGAGATGGAACCCATAGATGAAAACGGGATATCTTCTTTTGAAATAGGTGGCTTCAGGCTGAATAAGAATATTCTTATGATAAGGCGAAGCGTCAGGCAGCTTAAGGATGATGAAGCAAATTGCAGGATGGCGGATGCTAAGTATAAGGAATGCAGAGAGAGGCTTGAGGAAGAAAAGAACAGAGAGCACAAAAGCGTTCGGGAGCTTGGAGAAGCACTGAAGAGGATGCAGATCCTTATCGGAGATATCGCATACTCGAGATTTCGTTATGCAATCTTTCCGCAGGTAGTGGAGAATATGAGCCTTGGAAAGAAGCTTAAGAGGCTGGACCGGAAGCTGAATTCCTTTGATCTGTGTGAGGGACTTTCCTATGTTACGGCAGACATAAACCGCGATATGGCCGTGATAGCTGAGAATATCCGTGAGGATAAGGATCTTTGTGCAGATGTGATGAAGTATGGATATAGTGAGCTTTGCGAAAAACGAAGCAGCCTTAAGGAAAGCTTTGATGACTTCCTGAAAAAATACGGTAACAGATCCGATTTTAACTGCTATTGTTTCACTTCACATTCATGGAATGAGGATCCGGACAGATTCCTGCATACATTAAGGACGCTTATACGAAGCGAGGAGTTTCATGTTCCTTCTTTAAGCGAAGGAAAGGAAAAGCTGAAAGTGCTGATGAATAGGATGCAGCATACACTGGGAACACGCGCATATCCGGCTTTTGAGAAAAAAGTAAAAGCGGTGCGTCATTATCATTACATACGTGAGGCTACGCAGTATCTGTGGGAAAGTGTTTTTGCATATTGCAGAGGATTGCTTAAAGAGTGCGCGGATAAGTTGGATATGGAATATGATGATCTTCTTTATCTGTTCGCAGACGAGCTGTATGATTTATGCCGGATGGGAAAGCCGGATGATACGCACCGGAGGCTGATAGAAAAGCGTAAGGCGGCGCGCCCGCTTGCGCTGGCTTATTGGAATCACTGCATAGAACAGACGCTGGATAACGGAAGTGATAAGATAAGCGGTGTGAGTGGCAGTGCCGGGAAAGCAGCCGGAAAGGTGCGGATAGTGCGCTCGCCTGCAGAGTTCGACAGGCTGAAACAGGGGGAGGTACTGGTATGCCCCTATACCGATCCGGAATGGACCCCGCTGTTTACACTGGCGGCAGCTGTTGTGGTGGATACGGGAGGGAGCTTAAGCCATGCAGCTATTGTAGCGAGAGAATATAAGATCCCATGTGTCCTGGCTACCGGAAATGCCACAGGCAGACTGAAGGATGGAGACAGCGTAATGGTGGATGGTACAAACGGTAACGTAAGTGTAGTTTGATTCTTGTGAGAAAAGCGTAATTGTGATCATTGATCCCCCAAATAGCGGGTAGCTGCGTTTTGTGCGTGGCTACCCGTTTTTTATCCGGATTATAGACAGAGATGAAAACGAGTGTTATTATATAATGTTAGTCGGGGCTAACCGATGAGGTGAGGCATGGCATAAGGCTTAATTCGCATATCGGTAAAGATATGATGCATTGTTTGTGTCTTTGCAGAAACAGGTAGCGGAAAGACATTATGCGGGACGGGTTCTGTTGAAGCCGGAGCTGTTTGCCGAAAAGATAAGGAGACTTTGATATGAGCATTATCTACAGTATCTTAAAACCGGTTTTAAAGAAGGCATCAGCGGGGAGAGTTGCCATGACAAGGGAGGATTTTGTAAGACAGGCTGAGAAAAAGCAAAGGCGTAATCTTACATTCTCTGAGATAGCCGGTTATGAAAAACAGGAGCGTGAGATTGCCGGCTGTCGCTGCATTGTGTATTCAAAGAATGGGAGCGATCACAGCAAGGCTATCGTTTACTATGCAGGAGGCGGATATATAAAGTACCAATTGCCAAATAAGAAAAGCATCCGTAACCTTATAGATCAGATCGGTGGGGACCTTTGGATACCTTTATATCCGCTTTACCCTGCAAAGGATATGTATGATGGTGTGAAATTCGGCTATGAACTGCATAGAAAAATGCTTCAAACTTATGATCCTGAAAGAATCGTCTGGATCGGTTATTCGGCAGGAGCGGTTCTGGTAATGGGGCTTGGACGGCATATAGCTCATGAAAACTACGAGCTTCCGATGCCCGGAG
>CAMOEK010000172.1:0-5443 GCA_946612125.1 uncultured Lachnospiraceae bacterium
AAAAAAGGAGGTGTCATAAATGAATACATCTAAGAATGCTTTCTCTGTTAAGACCTTAACGCTCTCAGCAGTATTTATGGCTCTCACCATTGCACTGTCGACAGTCAGCATAACGGTGCCCGGTGGCCATCTTTACTTCTGTGATGCAGCCATCTGTACCGGAGCTATCTTAATAGGCAACCCGGTAGCCGCTTTTATAATGGGAGGTTTCGGCTCCTTCCTTGGAGACCTTTTCTTTAATCCACCCTCAATGTTCGTGTCTTTGTTTACGCACGGACTGCAGGCGGCGGTGATCGCGCTCTGCAGCTCCCATTTGTTTTCAAAGGGAAGCCTGCGCGAAAAACATCCCCACCTTGCCATCATCGTATCACAAACTACAGGCGTACTCCTTGGCGCCGTGATCATGGTCATCGGATATACTTTAGGCCGCGCCTATGTATACTCTACCCCGGAATACGCCCTGCTCAAACTGCCTTTTGAGATAATACAGGCACTCTTTGGTGTTGTGGTATCGCTCCTGCTCTGCGCTCCTTCATCACATCTGCGCGTAGCAGCGATACGCCAGCGTCAGCAGGCTTAGGATAAAGCCTCACCGCACTTCTTCAACTCTGAAATAATGCTTATATGCTGCGGGCAGACACTCTCACACTGTCCGCAGCTTACACAGGCATCAGCTCCCGGTCCTTTTGCGATTATCCCCTCATACGCCGTTTTCGCTTCCGACATCTGACCGTCGCCAAGACGTTTATTCATGGCAGCAAAGATCTCCGGGATCGGTATCTGTTTAGGACAGCCCTTCGTACAATAAGAACATGCCGTACATGGTATGGTAGCGCTGCGGCCCATGATCTCCTGGGCTTTTCTTATAATCTTCCGTTCTTCTTCATTCAGCGGTTTAAAATCTTTCATATAAGAGAGATTGTCCTGCATCTGCTCTATGTTCGACATACCGGAAAGTACCGTAAGTATGCCTTCCAGTGAAGCTACAAAACGTATAGCCCATGAAGCATAGGATGCTTCGGGAGCGTATTCATCAAAAAGTTTCTTTACCTCCTTTGGAGGATTGGCAAGCGCTCCGCCCTTTATAGGCTCCATTACCACTATCTTTTTTCCGTATTTCCTGGCCATCTCATAATTGGCTCTGGACGTGACATGGGGATTCTCCCAGTCGGCGTAATTGATCTGCAGCTGCACAAAATCTGCTTCCGGATGCGCCTTGAGAATCTCCTCGAGCAGTTCAGGACCGTCATGGAAAGAGAAACCTGCATATCTGATGCGGCCCTTCTCCTTCTCCTCTTTGACAAAATCCCAAAGATGGAATTTGTCATATTTCTTATAGTTGTTCTCCATCAGCGTATGGAGCAGATAGTAATCGATGTAATCGGTTCCCATGCGTGTAAGAGATGTCTCAAACTGCTGTCTGGCCATCTTCTCCGTAAGCGCCGTCATCGCAAACAATTTGGTAGCCAGTGTGAAATCTTCCCTGTTATGCCTTGCTACAAGCGCCTTTCCCGTAGCCTCTTCAGAACCCGGATATACGTGAGCCGTGTCAAAGTAGGTAAAGCCTGCATCCAGGAACATATCCACCATCCGGCAGGTCTGGGCCACATCAATGCCCAGGCCCTTCTTAGGCAGACGCATCAGGCCAAAGCCCAGTTTCTTGGTTTCTTCCATTGTCAGTTTGCCTCGGGACATAATTATCTCCTTTCGTTGGGTGAATGATATAGTTCTTTGGAAATATATACCTCTATCAAGATCCTTCGGGCTGCGCCCTCAGGATGACACGAGGAAGAGCTGTTATCTCTGGATGACGCGGATTTTGCATCACTCACTTACTACATCATCTAATAGATTGCTTCCGTCTGCTGCCGTGGTCGCCAGCTTGTCGCAGCGTTCATTTATCTCTTCTCCGGCATGTCCTTTTACCCATATAAAGGTTACTTTATGCTGCTCCTTGGCTTTCAGCAGCCTCTTCCACAGGTCTATGTTCTTGACGGGCTCGTTCTTCCCCCGCTTCCAGCCTTTCTTAAGCCACGAATCTATCCAGTGCTGGTTAAAAGCGTCTACCAGATATTTCGAATCCGAATGAAGATCCACCTCGCAGGGTTTGGTCAGGGCTTCCAGGCCCGCTATCGCCGCCATAAGCTCCATACGGTTATTTGTAGTCTTCTTATATCCTGCGCTCAGCTCCTTTTCGTGCAGCACGCCCTTGGAATCGGTAAACTGCAGCACTGCCCCATAACCGCCCGGGCCGTCGGGATTTCCCCTGGCTGCGCCGTCCGTATATATCGTCACCTTCGTCATGACCATACTCCTTCCTTTATAAACTTTTCTGCCAGCTCCTCTGCATCCGAAACTATCTTCTTATCGTAGCCCATTACGGAAAGCAGCTTGATCGCATTACGGGATGTGGCTTTTCCTTTCATAAGCCTGTAGTTAAAAAGCACATCTCCGTCTTTTATCTCTTCTTCAAAATGATAATTCTCGTATTCTTTTGCCAGCAGCTCCGTAAGCTCTATGTCATGTGTGGCTGCCGCGGCAAAAATATCCTTTCCTATCATGGACTTAAGTATTACTGTTGAAGCAGCGATCCTCTCTACGGTATTGGTCCCCCTGAGCACTTCATCCACATAGCAGGCTATCCTGGGTCCGGGAGCAGTGGCTGCTTCCAGTATGCGCCTCATAGCCTTTATCTCTACCATAAAATAGCTCTCAGCGCTGGCCAGATCGTCACGCAGCGCCATGGACGTATAGATCCTGTGCATATCGGTATGAAACTCGTCCGCGCATGCAAAATAGTAACACTGCCCCAGCAGCTGGTTGATCGCCATGGTCTTTAAGAAGGTCGATTTACCCGAAGCATTTGAGCCGGTGAGCAGTATGCTGCCATTTAGCTCATAGGAATTCTTGACAGGATCCGGTATCAGCGGATGATACAGCTCCTTTGCCGCCTCTTTACCATCAAAAACAGGAGAACAGGTGCTGTTCCCCAGCGCGCGCTTAAATGAAGCCACTGCGATGAGCATCTCAATATATCCCAGCTGTGCATGCAGTGTATCGATGGGCTCTTTATGCGTCTGCATCTGTCTGAACATATGATAAAAACAGATCAGATCGATATGAAAGACCATATTCATATAATCGCCCATGATCTCCATGGGGTCTCCGCCGCTGTTTTCGCCCTTAAATACAGTGCCGGCTCCGCGAGTAAAGCTCTTTAGCTCATCCAGCGCTTTCTTCATCACTTCCTGCTCGCGCTTTAAGCAGGGAATATCCATTTGCGCCGCCTTGCGTCCTGAATAGATATCCCTAATAATAAACTTGAGCGTGACCACATAGGGAGTTATCTTTCCTTTGGTCTTAAAATACCAGGCCATGTTAAAGATAATGCTTCCTATAAGCGCCAGGATCCCGATCTGGGTACTGACTATCACAAGTACAACAGAAAACAGCAAAAGGAGCGGTGCGATAAAATGCAGTCCCAGCGACTTATCTTCCTCAAGGGTATCGGCAAAATCCAGATGATCGTAGAGCGTATACCGCTCGCTCTTGCCCATGGTCGCAAAGAAATACTGAAGTTTTTCCCTTTCTTCCTTATGTTCGTCGAAATATCTGATCTGCTCATCTCTGTGCTTTAATTCCTCTTCATCAAAAAGCGGCGTGCGCAGAGTATGATAAAGATACTCTTCTCCTGCCGAAGAATAAGTCAGATCCATTACCGTAAACAGACGATCCAGTTCCAGGTCGGATGCCGTTATATCATCTATGGAGAGTTCCGACCTGTGCTTTTTAAAATAAACCGGCACACATTGCGCGCGCTCCGGGCTTATAGGTTTTTCCTGAAACTTTCCGTATTCCCTCCTTATGCGTCCTTTAATGTACTCTCTGTATCTTTTGCGCTCGGCAAGTCCAAATAATGTGATCACGGCAATAATTGCCGCAAAAACTCCCAGAATAGCTATTGTCTGTTCCATGTCAATCAAGCGCCTCCGGACCAAAGCTGTTCGGAAGCAATTCCTCCAGGCTGTATTCTTTATAATCCTCCGCTGAAGTCCCCACCAGGATCTTAAGCTTTGCGGGATCCGAAAACTCCCTTAAAACCTGTCTGCACACGCCGCAGGGAAAAGCCATATTAAGCTCATCACCCTTGCCGCCGGCTATGGCAATACAGCTTATTTTCCTTTTTCCTTCGCTCACGGCTTTAAATACAGCTGTTCTCTCCGCGCAATTGGTCGCGCCGTAAGAAGCATTCTCTACATTGCAGCCGGTAAAGAGTCCGCCGTCGTCCGTAAGCAGCGCAGCTCCCACCTGATAGCCCGAATATGGTGCATACGCCATGTGTCTTGCCGCCAGGGCAAAGCCCATAAGTTCCCTATTTCCTATCATAGTCCACTCCTGTTATCATATTTTGTACCCTGCCTATGGATATATAATCCTTCTGCAGAGCAGCAATATCACTGTCATCTTCGAGCATGCCTTCGAAAGGCACACCTTCAACCGTAAGCTCCATTCCCTCCAAAGTTTCCTCGGCCAGGTAATTATCAGCATAGAACTGCATCGCTGCCGGTTTTCTGTCCCACAATATCCCTCTGCATTTATCAACCGGGCAGCCCGGAATATTTACGTTCCATATGCCGCTCACATCCTTCTCCTTTTCAAGAAGGATATTGATAAGCTCAGGCAGCCTGGCAACAGCCAGATCATTCGAGATATATGCTGCATTCGAGAAGGCAAATGAAGGTATGCCATGCAGTATTCCTTCCATTGCCGCGCCCACGGTGCCCGAATAAATGATGTCAAAACCCGAATTGTATCCGAAGTTCATCCCCGAAAAGACCGCATCCGGCCAATCGCCCTTCATCACATGCGCCAGGGCCACCTTAACGCAGTCAGCCGGTGTTCCGGTCAGTGAATACGCCTTCACCCCGGGCACTTTGTAATCTGTTTTTTTCAGGATAAGTTTTTCCCTCAGAGTTATCCTCTGGCTCATGGCGCTGCATTGATGAGCGGGAGCTACGATGGTAACATCATGGTCTCCTGCCTTTAATACGGCCTGAACCAGAAGCAAAAGTCCTTCTGCATCTATGCCGTCGTCGTTGGTTATAAGTATTTTCATTGAATTGGTCCTTTCTATCACCTCATCCGTCACGCTTTTTTGCACGCGGTTTAAGCCACTTTTCTTCGAACTGGTCTGCCGGCAGCGGGCGTCCGAAATAATAACCCTGTATCTGCCCACATTCGAGTTCGCGCAATATCTTTAATTGCTCCGCAGTCTCCACGCCCTCGGCTATAGTCCGCAGATTAAGGCCCTGGGCCATCAGCACGATAACTTTTACCACCACATAGGCGTTCCAGTTATTCTCTATATCATCCACCAGTTCCTTTGCTATCTTTATCCTGTCAAAGGTAAAATCGAGCATGTTCGCGAAACTGGCGTAACCGG
>CAMOEK010000173.1:0-5389 GCA_946612125.1 uncultured Lachnospiraceae bacterium
CAGGGGATCATATCCTTGTTACAGTGACAGTATGTTGCGACAATGAAGGAAGAAGCAAATAGTTGACATAAAAAGCGATAAAAGATGGGGGGATATTGTACAGTTTGCATGAAAAGCGATATCGAAGTGCAGAAAAGACAAAACTTTTCTTGATTCCTATAAAGTCTCCCGATATAATGCCGATACATAATGCAAGAACACAAAATCATCAGTTTCATGTAAGGAGGAGGATGGCGATATGAGGATAGAGGCATATTCGCAGATCCAGAATTTGTACAATGTTTCCAGGCCGGCGGGTAAGACGAGCCCTGCAGTCGCACCTGATTTCAGAGATAAGCTGAATATTTCGGGAGCGGGGAAGGATCTGCAGGTTGCGAAACAGGCAGTTTCATCAACGCCTGATGTCAGGGAAGACAGGATCGCTGAGCTTAAGTCCAGCTACCAGAACAATACCTATGATGTCAGCAGCAGTGATTTTGCCGATAAGATTCTGGAGAAATTTGCACAGGCTGCATTTTAAGCAGGAAACGAATTAATGGGACCATGGAGGTGCCTGTAGGGAAGTATAAGCCTTACAGGCGCTTCTTGTAGTAGGGGGAAGATCGGAGGTAAGCTAAAAATGGCAAGTTTGATGGACAGTATCATTGATGTACTGGAGAAAGAAGACGCGGAATATACCCGGCTTATAGAGCTTTCGGAGAAGAAAACGCCTGTTATCATAAAGGGAGAGCTGGATGAGCTTAACAGGATAACCGAGGCGGAAACGGAGATAGTGGCTGTTATCCAGAAACTTGAGAAAGAGCGTATCCAGGTTATGAAGGATATCGCGGAAGTTACCAATAAGAAGGCGGATGAAATAAAGCTGGGAGACCTGATCAAAATGATGGAGAAACGCCCCGCGGAGCAGGCCAGGCTGACTGCGCTTCATGACAGGCTTAAGACCACCATGAATAACATGAAGCAGGTGAATGAGCAGAACAGAGAATTGCTGCAGAGTTCCCTGGAAATGGTCCAATTTGAGATGAATTTGCTCCAATCGCTAAAGACAGCGCCCGAAACTGCCGATTATAATAGTAGCGCATATGCCACAGGGACTATAATGGGCAGTGGCACAAAACGATTCGACGCTAAGCAGTAGACAGATTCTTTGGAATCTTAGTGAGGTAGATACTATGGGATTGTTCGGAAGCTTATATTTAGGAGTATCGGGACTGCAGTCGGGGCAGGAAGCCCTTAACGTAGTGGCCCACAATGTGACCAATACGGACACAAAGGGCTATACCAGGCAGCAGGTATCCCAGGGTACCAGAGAATACAATTTCCTTTCAAAGAATAATGCCGGCGTGTCCATGAAGCAGACCGGCCTGGGTGTATTTATCACGGAAGTGCGCCAGGTGAGGGACCGTTTTGTGGATGCTTCTTACCGTAATCAGGCGGGACGCCAGAGCTTTTATACCGTTTCGAACAATGCAATAGAAGAGATACAGGATATCTTTGGTGAGATGGACGGCCCCACCTTTGAAGAAGCTATGGAGGATATGTGGTATTCGGTTTCCGAGCTGGCAAAGGAGCCCTGCAGCGAAGTTAATCAGGCTATGGTAATGCAGTATGCGCAGTCCTTCGTGGAGGCGGCTCAGAACGTATACAAAGATATGAGCTCCTATCAGGATAAGCTGAATGAGCAGATTAAAGGCTGCGTTGATAAGATAAACAGCATAGGAAGGCAGATATTCAAGCTCAACGAACAGATCCGTGCCATAGCTACCGGCGGGATAGAGAATCCCAACGATCTTTATGACCAGCGCAATCTGGCGCTCGATGAGCTGGGGGGGCTTGGAAATATAAGCTACACAGAGGATGCTTACGGTAACATACTGGTCAAGTTTGAAGGACATGACTTCGTTACCATGAATACAGTAAATGAGATGGGTTATCAGACAGAGGAAGATGACCGTGTGGGAACTCCCGGATTCTATAATGTATTCTGGAAGGACAGCGCCACTCCGGATCCAATGAGAGACGGAAGATATATCCCGGATACCGTAAGAAATAACCCTCTTTCGAATATCACGGCTACCGGTCAGGTATACAACTGGGATCTGCCCATATCTTCAAAGCTTGATACCGATGTGGGACAGCTTAAGGGATTGCTGCTGGCGCGAGGCAATCACCGCGGGACCTACAGGGACCTGGCAGATGAAGAGACTTATGCAAAAGTGGCCGATTCCGTTATGGTCAATCTTATGGCAGAATTTGACGGCCTGGTAAATAACTTTGCCACGACGGTAAATGATGTGCTCAAGAACGTGACCATGACTGCAGATGAGCGTATAGAAGGCCTGATGCTTGATTTTCAGGACTATTATGCATACAACACTACCGATCAGGATTACACAAAACTTCAGCTGTTTGATGATGCTTTTATAGACACGGTTAAGGGTATGCTTGAAGGCAAGGTGGTGGATGAGGCACTTAAGAAGAGTGTGCTGGATGCGCTTGATAATAAATTCTTCAATATAGATAAGAACTTCCGCTCCGATACTGAGGCTTATACCCAGTACAGTGAGCTGTATAATAAAGTAAGCAAGGCCCTGGACGGCCTTATGGGAAGGGATAATTCAAATAACAAGACACTGGGCTATATGAGGGATGAGACCGGCAAGCCCGTACAGATATTCGAACGAATCAGTACCGACGAATGCAGACGTGATGCAGATGGGAAGTATCTGAACCTTAAGGGTGAGGATCCCAATAACAACGGTACCTGGTTTACCACAGCAAACCTGGTGGTATGCTCGGATCTGCTGCAGTATCCCACACATCTGGGATTCAGGCTTCCGGACGGATCGGAAGACCGTGCCAGTGCAGAAGCATTCAGGGATGCATTCGCAAAGGAGTCTTATGTGCTTAATCCTACGCTTACCAATAAGACTTCTCTTCGTAAGTATTATGCTAATTTTGTTGCTCAGATAGCCAATTCGGGCAATGTATATAAGAATCTTAAGGAAAACCAGGATCTGACTGTTGATGCGATCGAGGCCAACCGCCAGGGCGATATAGGCGTAGCTACCGACGAAGAGCTTTCAAATATGATCAAGTTCCAGAATGCTTATAATGCCAGCAGCAGATTCATTAATGTTATAGATGAGTGTATAGAACACATCGTCACCACTCTGGGTGCTTGAAAGGAGTAAGCCATGTCATCTACTTTTATGGGACTCAATACAGCATATACGGGACTTCAGGCTGCCAATGCAGCTCTTAATACCACGGCAAACAACATAGCCAATGTGGAGACCAAGGGCTACAGCCGCCAGAACGTGACTACGCAGGCTGCGGAAGCCATAAGGGCTTTCACGACCTACGGCTGCGTGGGAGCCGGAGTTGAAACACTGGCGATAGAGCGCATAAGGGATGGTTTCTACGACCAGAAATACTGGCAGAACCAGTCCAAGCTGGGAACATATGAAGTTAAAGAGTATTACATGAACTGCATAGAAGAGTACTATCGTGATGATGACACTGTTAAAGGCTTTACTACGATCTTCAGCGAGTATTCCAATTCGCTGGAAGAGCTGGCAAAGAATCCTTACGATACCAAATACCGCCAGCAGATGATAGGTGAAGCGGGAAACCTGGCTACATATTTCAATGATATGTACACTAATATGCAGAAGCTTCAGGATGATGTAAACCAGGAGATAAAGGTAAATGTAGACCGCATAAACTCCTTAGCGGAAGAGATAGCCTCATTGAACAAGCAGATAAACGTCATAGAGATGAACTCGGGGCGTATTGCCAATGAGCTGCGCGACCAGCGCGATCTGATGGTGGACGAGCTGTCCGAGATAGTGGACGTGGAAGCGGAAGAACAGGATGTTATCGATCTGAACAATACCACCCGCAACACCGGCGGCAGCAGATATATCGTAAAGATATGCGGGCAGTCTCTGGTAGATGCCAATACTTATCATACGCTGACCTGCGTAACACGTGAACCGGAAGTGAAGGTTAATCAGACTGATGTAACCGGGCTGTATGATATATATTTTACCGGCTATGAAAGCGACTGGACTGCCGATGATTACCGTAAGAAAGGAGATGCGCTGAATATCAATTCGGAGCATTCCTACGGCAAGCTGGCAGGTCTGATACAGATGCGTGACGGTAACAATAATGAAAATTTTACCGGCCGTGTGACCGATGTGAAGACCGGCGTTCCCGTGACCGATGATAACGGCGATCCGGTGCTTGATGAAGACGGCATACAGCTGACCACGCGTACCGTTACTGTTGAAGCGAGCGCTGATTTCCTGAAAGATCTTAATAAACTTAATCTTACCAGGGATGGCGGTATTATCACCGTATCCAGCCTCAATCTTTACTTTACTGACTGGAGTTACGAATATACTGAAGGCGGCAAGGCTAAGTTCACCTTTATGCTCGATGATACGCGCAATAAGAGCCGTGACGGCAGCCTTATAGAAGTGCAGCAGGCGCGTGACGCATCCGATAACGCCCAGGTGGGACAGGGCATCAGCTATCAGGGCATACCTTATTATCTTTCACAGATGAATGAGTGGGTAAGGCTCTATTCCACGGCTTCTAACGATATCTTAAGAAGCGGCACCCTCGATGACGGAAGCGCCGGCCATAATATGTTTGTGGGCACACATGACATAAAGGGCACTGAGCTGGATCTGGAAAAGAGCAGCCGCATTGTGGACGGAAGCGGAGCATTCTACGATATAACGGAATCTGCCGGCATTACACATTTTATGTCGAAGGAAGGCAGAACTTACCGTGTCCCTGCTGCAGGCAGCAAGCTTAAGGATGCTTCGGGCGTGGAATATACCGTAGACGATGTAAAGCTGGAAGACGGAAAGATCAAGCTCCCTCCGGAACTGACTCTTTCTTATACGGATAAAGACGGAAATCCTGCAACGAGTAATATTACACTTAAAGACAGGGCTGATTATTACCTGCTGACCGCCGGAAACATGAGAGTTGCAGACGAGCTGGTGACAGACGCAAATCTGCTGGCTACCCGCCGTGAAAATGCCAATGTATCCGATGGCGTTGAAAAAAATGATATTGTTAAGGATATGATAAGATTGAGCAAGGATACTACGATGATGAGTTTCCGCGGCTGCAGCGCAGATCAGTATCTGGTCACGATACTGGGCGATGTGGCTCTGAATGCCCAGAGAGCGCACAAATTTACGGATAGTTACACCTATATGCAGAAGACGATCAGCAATCAGAGGCTTTCCGTAAGCGGCGTGGATAATGACGAAGAGGCTGTTAATCTTACAAAATTCCAGCAGCAATACAATATGGCGTCAAAAATGATTCAGGTTTTGAGTGAAGTGTACGATAAATTAATTAA
>CAMOEK010000174.1:0-5356 GCA_946612125.1 uncultured Lachnospiraceae bacterium
TGGAAAGATCATGGATATGTATATCGGCGTTTCTGTGCGCCTCTGCTATCTCATTATCATATATTTCAGAGAGCCAGTAATTTGCTGTTACAGCGCCGGAGTTGGAAAGAATAAGTCCGCCTACGGAATAGGTAACGGTAGAATTCTCTTTAACGCGCCAGTCTTCAACTTTAACATAGCTGTTTACAACTTCCTTGTAATCGAGCACTGTGGATTTCATTGTGCGCATCTTTTCGCGCTGCTTGCGGTAGAGTATGTATGCCTTGGCCACTGAGGTATAGCCGGCTGTCTCCAGAACCTTTTCAACACTGTCCTGGATCTCTTCAACGTGGATCTCTCCATTCTTGATCTTGGGCTGAAAATCTGCAGTCACGCGCAATGCGAGCATATCAATGATATCATTGTTATACTGCATCTCCTCAGCTTCAAACGCTTTTCTCATTGCGTCGCCGATCCTGCTTAAGATAAAATCCGTCTTCTCCCCGTCTCTTTTGATAACACTGAACATAATTTACATTACCCTCTCTCTTTACTTATCATCCCTCATAGTTTCCCGGTCTTTCCAAGTTATGTAAACCACTTTTGAGGCGTAGCTGAAAACAAGTTCGCATTATGAATCAACCTTTTCAAGCTTTGTAGTGTAAATCCGTTTACATAGAATGCTTCAGAATTATGTTTACATAAGTCTTATTCCGACCGTGCATGCTTATAATATCAAAGCCCGGATAAAAAGTCAAGCCGCAAAGCACAAGATATTATGTCGACTTGTGTCCCAAACTACCATATCTTGTTGACCTTTTGTTGAAGATTAAAGAATTTTTATGTAAATTTTTGTAGCATATTTAGCGGGTGGATAAAAAGGCATATTCCCTATCAAGATCCTCATTGCTGCCATAGATCTCAATATAATCCGCCAGCAATTCGGCTGCCTTCTGATAATTGCCCATATATTCGTAGCAGGCTATCTCGTTAAGTTTAAGCTCCTGCATGCAGGTATTGTTCTCCTTGATCTCCTTGCCCCTCTGGAAGGCCTCCAGTGCCTTTTCATAATCACCCTGTTCAACATAGCACAGGCCCAGCTTATCGCATATCTGGGCGTCGTTATTGTCCTCCACATAGCCCGAATAAGCTATCGTGGCATAATCATACTGCCCCATCTGCGTATAGCATTCGCAGAGAAGGCTGATCAGCTTTGCATCCGGCTCCCCGCTCCTGGCGCGTTCCAGATAGTTGCAGGCCTGGGTATATTCGCCCTTGTAAAAGCACAGGCGTCCCTTCTCATAATCCGTGGCGTCCTTCATTTCGCTGTCTATCAGATACTGAAGATAACCGTCCGCCACTGAATCGTAACCGTGCTGCATCAGACTGTCATAGATATCAAGATAAAGCGAATAATCGTTCTTCTTCAAGGCCGTTGCGCTGTCAAAGTCGGCCTTTGCGCCCTCAACATCCTCAAGATACAGGCGCATATTGCCCCTCAGGTAATATGCCCGTGTCTCTTTTTTCCGCAGATCGGTTATCGCATCATAGCAGGCTATGGCATCGTCGTATTCGCCCAGTTTGTAATAACAGATGGCCATATAATAATTGATGTCAAACTCCAGCTCGCCGGGATACATCCCCGCTTCTGCAAGCGCCTTTGAAAAGGCTCCCAGAGCCCTGGCATACTCTCCCCTGCCCATATAGGCCAGGCCCATGCCCCTGTAAACCTGTTCTTTATCCGCATCAGTCCGCAGCGCTCCCGAAAAATCATCCAGCGCTATGCGGTATTCCTGCCTGGCTACAGCCTCCATTCCCTCATCCAGCAGTGAAGATCCGTTCTTACCGCAGCCGGCAAGAAGCGCCGCCACAGCCGCTGCTGCCAATATATATTTAAAATCCTTACGGATCATAATTAATCCTCCTGAAGTTCCCTCGGGCCAAAGCCCCCCCGGGTTGACCGACCGTCCTGTCATCCTGAGCGTAGCGAAGGATCCTGACAGAACTATCGCTGTCACAGAATAACACGCCTCAGATATTCTACCACAAACGCACTCTTAACGCCATGCACAATTTCTGCTATAATCACTGTTATGATACACGAAGACCAGATAATCAGAAGCAGGCGCCGCAGCATAGCGCTTGAGATAAACGACGAGGGCAGGCTTATCATACGTGCCCCTTTAAAAGCGTCTCTTACGGAGATAGATGCTTTTGTGACCTCCAAACAGAGCTGGATAGCCGAAAAGCAGGCAAACGCCAAAAAGCGCTCGGCCGCTTCTCCCCACCCTTCCTGGGAGGAGGACAGTCACATCCCATTCCTGGGGATGATGATCAGACTCTGCTATCACGACCGGAATTATATAAAGCTTGAGGGAATGAACGAATTGCCCGAAGCCCTGCCGCATCCCGCAGATTTTAAAACCCGCGACGACATACGCGTGCTGATACCGGATCTGCGGCTGCGGGTGCGCGAATTCAAGCTTAACTACGATATTCCCCGTGAAACCGAGATAAAGCAGAATATGCTTATGCTGGAGCACTGGTATAAAAGCGTGGCTCTTGATATATTAAAAAAACGGACCGCCCTGTGGTGTTCAAAGACCGGTCTTAAATGCAACAGCGTAAAGATAACTTCCGCCAGACGCAAATGGGGATCCTGCAGTTCAAGAAAAGAGATAATCTACAGCAGACAGCTCATCTGCCTTTCTTTTTACGAGATCGACTATGTTATAGTGCACGAGCTGACACATACCCTGCATATGGATCACAGCAGTCAGTTTTATGCCGATGTGGCAAAAGTGCTCCCGGATTATAAAAACCGTGAAGCCGCTCTTCGTCAGTATAACAGCATACTCTCGATCTGACTGCCCGCAGATGCACTTTCGGGCAGCAGGCTTTCGCTTTGAACAATCTTCACCTTTGAGTTTCAGCCTGTCAGCTTTCCACTCTGTTCCTTCCGCCTTCTTTGGCTTTGTACAGCAGCTTATCAGCCTGACTGATGGCCTCTTTGTAATTCTTAAAATCTCCGCAATCCACAAGACCGCCGCTGAATGAAGTATGCAGCGCGGGATCTTCCTCCCATCCTGTATTCACAAACTGCGTTCTGATACTGTCTATCCTCTCTGCCGCTTCCTTCCTGGTACCTGCTTTAACAACTATAAGGAATTCTTCCCCTCCGTATCTGGCAGCCAGTTCACCCTTATCCGAATGTATCTCCCCTTTTATTATGCCCGCCAGAGTCCTGAGCACCATATCTCCGAAAACATGCCCGTAGGTATCGTTTACATTTTTAAAATGATCTATGTCCGTCATGCACAGGTAATGTCCTTCCAGGACCGTCATCCCTTCCAGAAAGCTGAACAGCTCACGTCTGTTATAAAGCCCCGTAAGCTCATCTCTCTTGGAAAGCTCATCCAGCTTTTTAACAAGTTCTTCTCTGCTGGTCCTTTCCTTCTGATATGCATCCATGACCAGTGCAAACGTAATGATTATATACAGTGAGATAAGGATAACCGAACATACTATGTCGATAAAGCGCGCTTTGGGTGTAAGCACAGGAAAGTTTATGCGCTTTTCCGCGCCGGTATCGACATATATAAGATAATAGGATATGCCCATGCAGAGTATATCCATCACAAAGCTTACGAGCAGGCAGATCAGTCTGCGGCGCCCTTTAAGCACAGGGATGATCGTAAATATCCCGGCTATCATATAGATAGGCATGCCCGAATCTATCCCCCCGCATGAAAAGAATGCTATGGGGATAACAACGCAGTTAAAGGCGTAACAGAGCATAAGCCTTGCCGTATCGATCTTTTTGCGAACATACGCCTCGAAAACGACGATAAGGAGCATTACGCCGCCTATCGCCGTGCCTATGTTGGCTATATAGCCTATTCCTTCAACAAAAG
Organism: uncultured Lachnospiraceae bacterium; assembly: GCA_946612125.1. Taxonomy (GTDB): domain Bacteria; phylum Bacillota; class Clostridia; order Lachnospirales; family Lachnospiraceae; genus NK4A136. Next base: position 3,894 of record CAMOEK010000174.1, read on the forward strand.
TCACGATCTCAGAGACGGTAACGATCACCAGGCCCACCATTACGACCACGGCAAAAAACCTGTCTTCCAGAGATTTCCTTTCCTCGATAGCTTTTTTAAGCCTGTCCATACCTAAGCTTCCCCACTCATTTTCCCCGAAGGCCGCATGCTTAAACCCAATGCAGCTTCAGGCTGTTCCTCAAGACAATTATCACAATTTACGGACCTCAGACCGTAAATTGTAACAAACACTTCTATTTTACTTCAAAAAACTGATTTCGTCACGCAGTTCATATTATAAGCTTCAAAAAAACGCTCCCGGACTCTCATCCGGAAGCGTTCTTTCTGCTTAAACTATATGTTTATCTGCCTGTCCGCAGGCTGTTTACGGAGCTGCATTCTCCTGAGTTTCACCGGCTGCCTCTTCCGCAGTTCCATTCTCCTGCACTTCACCGGACACATCTTCCGCCCCATCATCCTTGGTCTCATCGGAAGTATCTTCAGAATTCTCGTCCTCAGCTTCTGCCGGTTCTTCTTCCGGCTCTTCATCCTCAGGGAATACATAACCGCCGGGGCTCCTCTCCTCATATCTGAACACTTCGCGCATTCTTGCATAATATGAAAAGAAATGATATCCGTAATCATCATAGCGCCATGCATAGCCCCAGGGATTTCCTTTAAATGCTACCATGCAGTCCGGATGTTTTTCGATATACTCTTCCGAAACTTCATTGCTTATGCCATTACCAATGCAGCTGAACCTGTCGAGCTGCATATCCATGATCGGGCTTATATCGCGCACGCCCGAATCACTGATGTTAAGATACTTGATCGAATCCATCCCGGCAATGGGCGAAATATCCTTAAGCTTTACACAATTTACCAGCTCAAGCCAGGTGAGCGCGCCGCAGTTTTTAAGCGGCGAAAGGTCGGTTACCCCCGCTGCCGAAAGTATCAGGCATTCAAGTTTGGGCATATTAGCCACGAAAGAGATATCGCTTATCCCCTCGTCATGCCCAAGATCCATATACACGACATCCCTGCAGTATTTTAATGGCCCGGTCATGTCATCGGTTATACCGTGGGTCATGCGTATGATAGGATCATCCGTAAGCGCCGACTTATTTCCCACATATATCCTCCAGACCACTCTGGTATTAGGAAAGTCCTCATCGATCTGTGCCACCACCTCATCATCAATCCCGCAGCCATCCAGAACAAATCGATCGCACCGGTTAAGCACCGACAGCGCCCGGCGGATATTTTCCTCGCCTTCATTCCCGATATCAGTATCTTTAAATCTCACCTCATTATCAGAAAGCGATATCCTCTTTTCATAAAGATCAAAACTATAGATGAACTCTGCGTCCGGCGCCGCATCCGTAAGCAATGCGACATCCTCCAGCGCCAGCTTCGATCCACCCTCATCTGTCATAAGCCTGATCGTTTCAAGCGCCGGCATATCACGGATGATCTCTGCTATC
>CAMOEK010000175.1:0-5254 GCA_946612125.1 uncultured Lachnospiraceae bacterium
GGGTGCCGGAAAGTCCGAAAAAGCAGGCAGATCCGCGAACAGATCGCAGTCATCGTCTGAAAAAGGACCGGTGAAAGAAAAACCTTCAAAAGAATATGCGGCAGGTGAACGGGCGGCAAACGGTGATGGCACAAAAGTTAAATCCACACATAACAATCGCGTGCGAAACGTGCACGAAATGGAGCGCGAATACAGCGAAACGCCTCCCATAGATGAAAAGAGTGTGGTCAACGGCAAAAAGAAAAAGCGTTCCAAAAAGAAGGGAGCGCTGGGTATATATTTCATATATCTGGCTGTTTTGATAATACTATCAACAATTGTTCTGGCAGTGCTGTGGATCAAACTGGCGGATTATCAGAAAGGTCTGGATGAACGTGAACGGCTTCAGGCTGCGGCACCCACGCCGACTCCCACGCCATCGGCGGAGGATAACAGCAGGGCAGCCCAGGAGGCTTTTGAAAAATATGCAGACGGATTGAGTGAGGACGACTGGACAAACTTCTGGATGAAGGCAAGAGAAGGCGATCCCGAGAACGAAGATGTTGCGCATCAGTACTTTGCAGACGCCCTGCAAAAGGGCAGCATAAGCTACTATCTGGACCTTTCTTACGATGAAGCAGCGCCGGTATATAAGATCAAGCTGGGAGATAAGGATGCTGCCAGAGTAAGCATGCTGAAGGATGCTGTCGGAAAGTGGGGCATGGGAACCTTCGAATTGCTGTTGGAAGGAGACTACAGTGTAGAGGACGAGCTGCCTGCGGGCATGGGGCTTCTGGTAAACGGTGTTCCCGTTACACCCACCGAAGAGACTGTGGATCACTTCCCTTACAAGGGCATAGAGGACGTGCTGAGCGGTCAGGTGGTATGGCAGAAATATGACATTCAGGGCATGCTGGCCGATCCGGAAGTTAGTTACGAAAACGCGGATGCCTATATCTGGTCTGAGGACGATGGCTGCTATCTGCCTCTGGCAGAGGATATACCCGATGAAGTGTCCGAACGGGCAGAAAAATTTTTCTATGCATATATGAACTATACTATGTCAGGCGGAGCCGGATGGAAGGATTACAAGGCTGCAAAAGAAGCTGCGGATGCAGCGGGACAGCCGGCGCCGGGCAATCCCGTGCTGGGCAGGCTGGGCGGATGTACTCAGTATACTCCTACGGACAGCGTGGCTTATTCAATGTTGCAGAAGGCATTTGACAGCACCTGCTATGGTCTGGCATACAGCAATCATGAGTATGGGCTTATGGAAAAAAGAGGTCCCATACGTTGGGCGGATAACTGCGTGGGAGTTGATTTCTTCTACCATGCATACGCTACACTTAACGGCCAGCGCAAGGATTATTCCGGCGGCGATCAGTTATTCCGCGTATATTTTATCAATGTGGACGGAAACTGGAAGATCTGGGCGTTTACCGCATAGGGGCAGATTTGCAAACACCCGGCAAATAAGGTATAATTTTAAGTCGTTTATATATCAACACAAGGGAGAAGAATAATGAAAAGAGCACTTATAACAGGTATCAACGGACAGGACGGATCATTCTTATCGGAGCTTTTGCTTGAAAAAGGCTACGAAGTGTATGGTATCCTGAGAAGAAAGAGCGTGGTGGATTACGGAAATGTTACCCATATAAAGGATAAGATACATTTTATCTATGCGGATATGACGGATGTGGTGTCGCTGATCAGCGCAATGCGCATCGCCATGCCTGATGAAGTCTACAATCTGGCTGCGCAGTCTTTCGTGGCAACCAGCTGGGACCAGCCTATAGCGACAGCCGAGATAGACGCGGTGGGCGTTACCAATATACTGGAGGCTATCAGAGCCGTAAATCCCAAGTGCCGTTATTATCAGGCATCCACTTCCGAGATGTTCGGAAAGGTGCAGGCAATACCCCAGGATGAGAACACGCCTTTTTATCCCCGCAGTCCTTACGGCGTAGCCAAGCTGTACGGACACTGGATCACCAAGAATTACCGCGAAAGCTTCGGACTCTTTGCATGCAGCGGCATACTCTTTAATCATGAAGGTGAGCGCAGGGGCAAGGAATTCGTTACCAGAAAGATCACTGATACCGTGGCGCGCATCAAGTGCGGACTGGTAGACTGTCTGGAGCTGGGTAATCTGGACGCCAAGCGCGACTGGGGACACAGCAAAGATTATGTCCGCGCAATGTGGCTGATGCTGCAGCAGGATGAGCCCGACGATTATGTGGTTGCTACAGGCGAGACCCGCACTGTAAGGGATTTCGCAAAGATCGCATTCGCGAAAGTAGGGATGGATGTAGAGTTTACGGGTACCGGTGTGGATGAGATCGGTACGGATAAAAAGACCGGTAAGGTTGTGGTAAAGGTAAATCCCAAGTTCTTCCGTCCTGCAGAGGTAGAACTGCTTATAGGAAATCCCAAGAAGGCCGAAGAAAAGCTGGGCTGGAAGAGGGAGATCACTTTTGATCAGATGGTAGAACGCATGATAGCCACCGATTTGGCTCTGGTAAAGCAGGAAATCAAGTATGCAACAAACGCGTAAAAAAGCGCTGGTAATAGGCGCTGCCGGATTTGTAGGCAGGTATCTTGTCTCACATCTGCATGATGAAAAAGGCATGGATGTGGTGGTGACCAAGCTTCCGAATGAGAGCTTATCCCCCATGCCTGCTAAAGTTCTCGACCTTAATATACTTGAAAAGGAAAGCATAATAGAGATCCTTTTTGAAGAAAGACCGGATGAGATCTATCATCTGGCAGCTATAAGCTCGGTCAGCATAGCCTGGAAAAATCCGCAGCTGGCCGTGGATGTTAATGTAAAAGGCGCCGTTAATCTGTTGGAAGCCCTGAGGGAATTATTCTACAAACCCAGGGTTATCATGGTGGGAAGCGGCGAAGAATACGGGCATATCAAGCCGGGGAGCACTCCGATAAAGGAGGATACGCTTTTGGACCCCGGCAATATCTATGCCGCCACGAAGGCCGCTCAGAACATGCTGGGAAGGATCTATGCAGATGCATACGATCTGGAACTCATCATGGTGAGGGCCTTTAATCATATAGGGCCGGGGCAGCTGCCTATCTTCGTGGTTTCCGATTTCTGCAAGCAGGTTGTTGATATCGAGCTGGGCAAAAAAGAACCTGTCATGTACGTGGGAAATCTTTCAGCAAAAAGGGATTTTACCGATGTTCGTGATGTGGTAAGGGCTTATGCTGCGCTGGCGGAAAGCGGAGTTAAGGGAGAGACCTATAATGTGGGCAGCGGTCATGCGCACGAGATCAGGGAGATACTGGATCTGATCATCAGCCGTTCGCCTGCGGAAATAAGGGTCGAGACGGATCCGGCCAAGATAAGACCGGTGGATGTGCCCATAATAGAAGCAGATATAAGCAAGATAAAAGAGGCGACCGGCTGGGAACCGCGGATCCCTCTTGAACAGACTATAGATGAAGTGCTGGCAGACTGGCGCAGGAAGGAGGCAGAAAATGGAGAAGCTGTTTGATGCGGAAGGGATCACAAGTTCGGAACGTTATTTCTATACACCCTCTTCTTTTGCGCGTAAACATCTCTGCTATGCGCAGGAGGTGGGACGGCTTAAGAGTTTAAAGCCCCATGCTTCCGTGCGTGAAAATGTGGAATCGTTTCTCTTTTTTCAGGTTTTGGAAGGAACAGGCTGTGTACGCTATGAAGGCAAAAGCTATGATCTGAAAAAGGGCGATGCGGTATTTTTGGACTGCCGTGAGCATTACGAGCATGAAAGCAGTGTTACTTCGCCCTGGGAACTGGCCTGGGTGCATTTTGACGGGGCCAAGGCCGAGGCAGTGTATTCTATTTTCAGAAAGCATAATGCGGATTCGCCTGTGATAGCGCTGGGTAAAAAAGAAAGGAAAAGCGAGCAGTTTATCTCAAGCCTTCTTTCGGATAAAGGGGAGAACAGCACTGATGCAGAGCTGCGCGCTGATGAGATACTTACACGCCTGATGCTTATCTGCATACAGCTTGCGGGAGAGAAGAAAGGCGCGGCCGTATATGAGGGTATAAGAGAAGCGCTCAACGAGGAGCTTGGCAAGGCTGCTCCCACTGTAGAAGGCATAAAGGAAGCTCTGATCCAGCGTTACGGCGCAGATTTTGACAGTCTGGATGAGTTTTTCAGCAAGCGTTACGGCATAAGCATAGAAGGGTATGCGGTTAACCGCATGCTCAATAAGGCGAAGGAATTATTGCGCTTTACAATAAAACCTATGCAGGAAGTCATTTCTGAATCCGGCATAGGTTCTGAAGAAAAGCTTAGAAGCCTCTTTATGGAAAATGAAAATATGAGTCCCGAAGATTACCGTAAAAAGTGGGCGCAGTGGATCAAAGGCTGATCTGTGATTCCTTAGCCAGTATAGCCTTCTTTTCTGACAGTTTTTTGGGGCTCCAGCGCGCAACGCGCATTCCGCGTCCCTTATTCTTTGCAGCAAAGAAAAGGTTGATGAGCTGGCGTATATACTGAAGCGTAACCTTGGTTGACAGCTTGGATTCACCGTTTTCACGGTCGTGGAAAGCATAAGGAGTCTCCAGCACCTTTTTAACCGGGCACATGGCGATAACTTCCACCATTATCTTCCAGCCGATGGGATTGAGCTCTGCGCCTTCAAGCAGTTCGCGGCGTATCATGAAAAGACCGCTGGTAGGATCGCTTATGCGGCGCAGGCAGGGAAGTATGATCTTTCCCATGTATCGGGCGGTGCCGGATACCAGCTTGCGGAACCAGTCGAGTCCTCCATCGCTTCCGCCGGGAATAAAACGGCTGGGTATAGCCATATCGGCATGCGCGCGCATAGCGGCGTACATATCAACCAAAACCTCCGGGGGATGCTGCAGATCCGCATCCATGCAGGCTACATAATCGCCTTTGGCCAGCTTAAAGCCCAGAACCACGGCGGTGGCAAGTCCCTTTTCATCATCGCGGTGACGAAGCACCACAGTGGGATCGTCCTTCGCAATATCCTCTATTATCTTTGGAGTGTCATCGGTGGAATCGTCCACAAAGATCACTTCGTGAGGGATGCTGCCAAGGGCGCCGTGAATGCGCGCCAGCAGGGGACAGATGTTATCTTTTTCGTTATAGGTAGGCACTACGATCGATATCATGGCGTTCCTCCTTATATTTTTGATCATCGGAAAGCATTATAACATATATTGTCATGTCAAACAATAAAATGCTGATTCTTTGGTTTTGTGGCCCTGGGAGCGGTGCTCCTGCGTCCCCGGAGACTG
>CAMOEK010000176.1:0-5223 GCA_946612125.1 uncultured Lachnospiraceae bacterium
TCTCCCCCTGCTTTATAATTATAAACAGGCTTTATCACCTTCGTGATCTCCACCGTATCACCGATGGCATTTTTGATATCTTCCATCCCGCGGTATGCAAACGGCGCCTCATCCAGCGTATCTTTATTTATGCAGCTTGAGTAGATCCCGCTCATCACTTTCTTAAACTCGGATACCGTATGCAGCGAATCAACCTCCGTCCTTTTGCATATCCTGCCGGCACCATGCGGCGCAGAGCAGTTCCAGTCTTCATTCCCGCGGCCAACGCCCAGTATCACGCCGTCCTTCATATTGATCGGAATGATCACCTTCTCTCCCTCTTTTGCACTGATAGAACCCTTGCGCAGAATAGGCGTATGAGCATCGCTGAAATCCACATAGTTGTGAATGCAGGTAAAGCTGTCTTCGATCTTCCATTTCATTCCCTGCACGATGGCATCGCAGATCGCTTCACGGTTAAGCTCTGCAAACTTCTGCATCACTTCCAGATCGTGAAGATAATCTTCCATCAGGCCGCCGCGGATACAGGTCATCTCATAAGACGCATAGCCACCTTCTTTTTTCATCTGCGCTTCCTTCTGTCCGGCATGCAGATAATACTCAGCAACTTCCATTCCCAGATGCCTGCTGCCGGAATGGATTATCAGATAAACTTTTCCTTCTTCGTCTTTATCCAGCTCTATAAAATGATTGCCCCCGCCAAGCGTACCGATACTTCGCATCGCCTTTCCTGCGTTGATATGCTTATAACAACGCAGCTCTGACAGATCGATACGCTCGGCAAAACGATGCGAAGCAGCTCTTATCCCCGGTCCCACCGGAACATCTTCCCGTATCACGGTATCAAGCTTCTGAAACTCCAGCCCCTTAGTTTTTACTTTAGCCAGAGTCATGCCGCATCCGATATCTACGCCCACCAGACTTGGCAGTATGCTGTCACCGACTGTCATCGTGAGCCCTACGGTTGCGACCTTTCCGGGATGCACATCCGGCATCACGCGGATCTTACTGCCCTCCGCACTCGGATGATTACATATCATCTGTATCTGCGCGCGCGCATATTCATCCAGCGCATACTGCTCATTCTCCACCGTATACACCAGTGCGTTTGTATATTTTCCGTATATCGTTATCATAATAAATCATCTCCAATCGTCATGTCTGTCCCTGTCCTTCTGCCTGCGCGTTTTTACGGATTCCGTTTTCTTCGCGCTCCTTCGCGGCTCATATTTCGGACAGTTCTTACACTTCTTCATATCAACTTTTACAAATCCTTTATTACAATCTTCACCTTTGCATACATAGTGAATGCAGGGATTCATTCTGTCTTTCATCTCGTTAACCTCCAAAATTCATACATTAACAAGCGTTCCTTTTGCAAAACGCTAGTGCCGGTCGCATATTTATACAACAAAAAAACACCTTCGCCGTCTGCCTGACGAGCCGAGGTGTCTGTCATCCCTGCGTTATATTTTTAATTGGGAAATCCTATATGGAAACTACCGCAAAAATACACCGGGGACAACTGTTGCCTCTGCTGTTCTCATCATTCTGTTATTCACATATAAATGCAGCATGTTGTCCTCCTTTCTGCAGCATGGTTTGATAGTTACAAAGAGACTCGTGCCTGTCTCTGATTTGTGAGTATAGCCGAAACCTTTCTGTCTGTCAACATAAAATCTTTTTCCGGCTTCAATAAAAAACACGAATGGTTTTATCCGCGAACAAATCCGCATGTACTCCTGACCGGGCTTTCCTCGCCGGATTCATAATTCGCCTTAAAAGACATATTGATATCCCTGATCTCACGCTTTCCGTCTATATAATCCTGATACATTTCGGCCAGACCACTTGCGCATCCGTCACAGGCACCGTTTATATTTCCTATGGACTCGGCTACGATGCGTTCACGCTCTTCCCTTGTTGTATCCTTGATAAGTATGCTCATTACTCATTCTCCTTTTTCACTAAATACTTTGCCCCGCACATCCTAAATACTTCAGCTTCATTTAATCCCAGTAATCCAGTTCCTCAGTATTTAATCCTATATCTTTTGCTTTAAATACGGGATTTTTCCCTTCCTTCTTTTGTTTCTCATAATCTTTCAGGGCATCGATCGCAACTTTCCCAAGAAGCATACAGATTGGAAGGTTTATGATGGTCATCCCGCCCATCGTAATATCTGCAGCTGCCCACGCCGCATTCATCGGTATCACTGCACCCAGCAGTACGATCAATGCACAGGCAATATGAAAGCATCTCATAAAAAGTTTTGAGGGCTGTTTCTTTTTATTCAGAAAGATCAGGGCATTATCAACATAATAAAGATTTCCCAAAAGTGTTGTAAACGCAAAGAGCACCATTGCAACCGTGATAAACGTCGGCCCGATCTTCCCAAAAACCGTGGATATGGCATTCTGTACATAAGGAGCACCGGAAACAGCTTCACTTCTTTCCACTCCGCTTGACAGACACATGAGCGCCGTAGCGGTACAAATCAGCAGGGTATCGATATATACAGATAAAGTCTGCACCAGCCCCTGCTTTACCGGATGCGAAACCTTGGCAGACGCAGATGCATTCGGCGCTGAACCCACACCTGCTTCGTTGGAATACAGACCTCTCTTGATCCCGTAGATCACGCATGATCCTGCTATGCCGGAAAATATCGCCTTAAAGTCAAACGCATCCTTAAATATCATCGCAAACATCTCCGGAATATTTTTTATATTCACTACTATAACGATCATTGAGATCACCACATATGCCAATCCCATTATCGGAACTATCAAGCCGGTGATCTTTACGATCCTCTTTCCACCTCCCAGAAGACAATAAGCAGTCAACATCGCCAGTATCCCGCCTATCACGATCGGTGTGATCTTTTCGTCATAAAAAGAATAAGCCGCAAAGGTTGACTGCAGATTATAAGAGCAGAGCAGATTAAAACCAACCGCATAGGTTGCGATCAGAAATACACAGAATATCGCTGCCAGATGCGGCGCATGCAGAGCTCTTTCAATATAGTAGGCCGGCCCACCGTAGCACTCACCATCCGCATTCTTTCTTTTATAGATCTGCGCAAGAGTACTCTCGATAAATGCCGAAGAAGCTCCGATGATACACATCACCCACATCCAGAAGCAGGCGCCCGGGCCTCCCAGACATATCGCAGTAGATACGCCTATGATATTTCCAGTTCCTACACGCGATGCCGTTGAGACCAGCATAGCCTGAAGTGAGGATACATTCTTTTTATCCTCCGGCGGCTCCTTCAATAATCGTAAGGATTCCGGAAACAGCCGGATCTGTACTCCCCCGGTAAGCGCTGTAAAATATAAACCGGCCAGTGACATCACAATGATCAATATCGGATAATACATTACACTGTCTATCTTATCTAAAAACTCAGTTATCATCTAAACACCTCATTTATCTTTGTTTTCCCTGATTCACAAACCATATTTTTTAAGATCGACACGATCTTCAGTTACTTCGATCCCGTCTTCTTCCAGAAGGCGTTTTTGCACGCCGGCACCACCAAAAACAAATTCATCTGCCAGCGCCCCTTTAGAGTTCACCACACGATAACAGGGTATATTATCGGGATCGGGATTCCGATGCAGAGCATTGCCCACAGCACGGCACATCCTTGGATTCCCGGCCATCTCCGCGACCTGCGCATAAGTGGCAACCTTACCGCGTGGTATCTTTTTTACTGCTTCATAGATCCGCTTCGTCGGCGTATCCGTCACCAGATCATAGCTCTCCGCGATCATCCGCTTTACATCCTCATCCGGAACACTTCCATCCAGGATTATGGTATTCCAGTGATCCTTGTTCTGGTGATATCCGGGGATCACAGATCTGTATTTCTGTCTCCAAAAGCGCCCCCACTCCGGATCCACCTTTACATTGATCCAAAGTTGCTCTTCCATCTCATAGGTCCAGAGAAACGCCTTCTTACCCGGGCGAACCCGCACCAGCTGCCAGTTCTGATCATGAAAAGGCGCCTCCTGATAAGTATCCGGAAAAGATAAGCCATACGTCAGGATCCCGCTTCTGCTCTGAAGCGTGGACGCTGAAACTTTTGCGCTCATACATATACCTCCATCTCCATTCGATATTATATTTCTTCCCCTGAATGCACATAGGAAAGTCTCTCACCCATGATCGTTTTCATGATATCAAAAGCATCTACCCCTGTACAATGACAGGTAAAAAATCTTGTGGGATACTTATTCAGCTCCCTCGCGATATCCTCTATTTCCCTGATCTCTTCCTCCCGGTATGGTGTTTTCTTCATCAGATGAAAACCGCTGATCACGGCATCTGGCGCTTTTCCGTATTTTTCCACATAGGCATCCATTATGCTCAGGATCCCGTTATGCGCGCATCCCGACATCAATACCGACTTTCCGTCCTGCCGGATCACAAGATAGTGCTCATGTCTGAAATCATCCCGTATATATTCATTTCCTTTGCGCACTAAAAGCCTCTTATTTGTAAAGGGCAGCTCATGACTTCTTTTTTGTATCGTAAAAAGTTCCAGTTCATCATCGATCACGGTATCACCGCTTATAAATCTCACCTGCGGCAGTTTTTCAATATCCGGATCGATGCCTATGTAACGATACCTCTCAGGCGCATCATTTCCGTCATCGGCAAAATAGGCCTCTGTTGCTGTAGCCTGCATATATATGGCCGCTTTATTATTTATCTTCGTGAACGGAATGATCCCACCCGAATGATCATAATGTCCGTGGCTCAATATCACGGTATCCACATCGGATAGTTCTATCCCTAATGCTGCGGCATTCCTTAGTGTATCCTCCGAAGGCCCCAGATCCAGCAGCAGCTTATGCTTTTTTGTCTCAACATAAAAAGAAAGCCCGTGAGCGCTTACGCAGTCCGGATTTCCTTCCGTGTTCTCGATAAGATTAACGATTTTCATAATTTTTTCTCCATGTATTCAATCCAGTGCCTTTTCGTAACAAAGAAAATCCTGCTCATACATATGACATTCTCCGACAATCGCAAAGCCAAATACAGCATAGGATGCGATCGCCTTTTTGTTATGTTTGTTCACCAGAAAATGAATGCTACGAAATCCTCTTTCCTTCAGGATCTTCATTCCGTGCTGCAGCATCTGTCTGGCCAGTCCCTTATTCTGCATTTCGGGCAGCACTGCAAGGCGCGCCAGTTCACCTGCCGGAGACAGAT
>CAMOEK010000177.1:0-5203 GCA_946612125.1 uncultured Lachnospiraceae bacterium
CTAAGCTTCCGTTCGAAGACAGCCAGGATGGTATCTCCAATACCTTCACCATCATCCCCAGCGCTCTGGGCAAAGAGGATAAGGTATTCGCAGGCGATATCGAAGTAGACCTGAGCAAGAAGTAAGCAATATTAACCACCGCCTTCTCTTTAGGGAGAAGGCGTGATGGATGAGGTGTTATAAGAAAGGAGCCCGAAAATGGCAGATCAGATGACAGAGGATCAGATGATACAGGATCTGGTAGCACAGCTGGACGGAGGTTTTTCCAAAGGCGTAGGCCATGTGAATGTAAACGTGGATGATGAAGCTTCCGTGAAAAAGGAAGTGGAGACCATGGGCTGTACAGACTGCAGCCGTACGCCTCTGGCATGCTCCGTTCCTACCCTTCATCAGGGATTAGACGATTATGAGTGATAAGAATTGCGGGAGTTGCGTAGCAACGGAGCAAGTCTTATCAAAAAAAGAACAAGTAGAATACTTAAGATTTTTAGGAGGAAAATAAAATGGCAGAAGCAAGTGCAGCACAGGTTAACAACCTGGTATCATTATTGGATGGATACGCAACAAAGGGCGGCCATCATCTTAATGTTAATGTGCTCAACAGAGAGACTCTTCTTGATGCTCAGGCACATCCCGAGAACTATCCTCAGCTGACCATTCGTGTGTCCGGCTATGCAGTAAACTTCATCAAGCTTACTCCCGAGCAGCAGGCAGACGTTATCAGCCGTACATTCCATGAGGCAATATGATACAACAGGAGACCCAAAGTTAATAAAACGGGGCATGCTTGCATGCCCCTGTTTTTTTAACTTTGAGGGATCCGCAAGAACATGAGCAAGTAGCAAGATGCCGAAGGCATCTTAGCGGATTGCGAATGTTCTTAGGATTGCGGGAGCTGCGAAGCAGCGTAGCAATCCGTGTTGTATCATCCGAGTAAATAATATGAAACTAAGCATTATCGTTCCCGTCTATAATATGGCCGCCGGAGGCAAGCTGGATTTTTGCCTTAAAAGTCTGATGGCGCAGACTATTCCGGCAGAAGAGTACGAAGTCATCGCCGTGGATGATGCATCCACCGACGATTCTTTTTCTATACTCAAAGAATATGAAAAAAGCTATCCCGGGCATTTCATCGCGCTGCGCAGCGAGGTGAACCATCATCAGGGCGGTGCCAAGAATATAGGCCTGGCACGTGCAAAAGGCGAATGGCTGGGCTTTATTGATTCTGATGACTGGATAGTGCCGGATTATTACGAGCGCCTTTTAAATAAAGCTGAAGAGACCGGAGCCGACATGGTAGGCTGTGATTACTGTTTTACGGATGAACTTTCATTCAAACCGGGCAGGCAGGTAAGCAGCAATCATGCGGATCAGACCGGCGTAATGGACAGAAAAAAATATAAAAAGCTCCTTTTGGAGACAGGCAGTCTGGTGGTAAAGGTCTATCGCAGGGAGCTGATACTTAAGGATTATGTTCCGGGCAGCGCTGAAAAGGTTGATATTTTCCCGGAAGATATTTTTTATGAAGATAACGCTGTCAGCAACAGCTGGATGCTGCGCTGCACGCATTTTGAATATATTCCCGAAGCTCTGTATTTTTATTATCAGCATGATGCTTCTACGGTACATACGATATCCCTAAAGAATTTAAAGGACCGTATGGCAGCGGGAAGAATGATACTGGATACGGCAAAGGAAGAAGGATATTATGGCGAATACAGGGAAGAGCTGGATTATCAGTTCATAACGCTGTTTTATAAGAATACGCTTTTTTCCGCAATGCAGAGTAAGACCGGCCTCAAAAAAGGCTGCTATGCTTTTACCAAAGCGCTGGGGCTTGAGATGAAAAAGCTCTTGCCGGAATTTGAGGAGAACAGGTATTATAAAGAGCGGACAAATGCGGAAGAAAAGAAACTGATGCATATGCAGATGAAGAACCATTTATTCTTTTATATCTATTATCGCTTGCTCTGGTTTTACAGGGGGTTAAGAAGATAACAGGTCAAATAGCTTCGTTTTGCCGGTGTATCTCAGGCGCTTCATATTTATCCATAAAATCATCATAGAGAAGTATCTTTTCCTTTGCGAACTGTATCGCGTCCAGCTGCGTATATACAGATACCAGCCGGTCAAAGCTGAGGCCATCGATAAAGTTAAGCATCTCCATCGGAAAGGTACCGTCGAGCAGTATGGCATCGGGGAAGAGCTTTTTGTAATCAAGATAATCCCTTGGATGCTGCTTGAACAGAACGGTGGCTTTTTTTCCGTCGATCACGCCGTATTGGTCAATTATGTCTCTGAATATACGCGCGCGCGTTTCCATATCGCATAGAGGCTCTGTCAATACCAGCAATGTGGGAGTGCCGCCGGATGTACTGATCCGTTCCTTCAGTTCGTCAAGATTAGCAACAAACAGCTTAAGAAGCAGCTTTTTCTCTTCTGAGTTCAGGCGCTCTGTAAGTTTCTTCCTGGGGAGCTCCACCATATTTGCAGTGGGATATTTAAGCTTGGAGATATCGTTTACTTCCATATCGATACAGTACTTTCCGTAGCCGTTCTGTATATGTATCAATCCCAGCTTAGCCATCATGGCCTTTATCTTAAAGGCGCCCCGGTTATCGTAGCGCGCGGTGTCATATGAAGCCAGGCAATCCAGGCCGTCCTCTACGGCATGATAGCGGATCTTTTTGTAGCTTAAGTAATACCCGATTGGATCAGAATCACAGAAAACATAGATATCCCTATACTGTTTCATATCGACGGGAACTAAAGCTTCTGTATGGCGGGCGAGCTCTTTACAGAATTTTATACGCTTCAGCATATTGCTCACGATATTGCCGGCGTTGGTCTTTAATTCTACCAGATCGGGGAATTCGGTGTACTCCTTCTCGTCAAATTCGTATACATTATTAAAAACAGGGCAGTTTCTGGCACGGTCCACCATTGTACCAAATCTGTTTGACATTTTTGAAAGAATAAGATCTGCCCCCGCCCCGTCATTAAAATAGAATTCCTTAAGGCATGCTATATATACATGATAAAAGGTGTGGCATACATATACACGTTTGCTCAAGGTCTTTCCCCCTGCATCGATCATATCCATATATGATAAATAAAAATGATATCTATGTCAAATAAAGGCTGCTTTGGGCATCGCAGCTGATGATCTTACAGGCAGTTCGGGGATTGGATACAGATTTAGGATAAATATACAGAAATTACAGATTTCAAATAGTAATACAGATTTGACAGAATTCGGATATTTTTGTATAATTTACAGAAATAGATGCAGACAGATGCAGCATTATGGAGGAAGCTATGTTTTCGAATCCTTTTAGTCCGATCTTTGGTGGAAAGCCTGATGTTTTTTTCGGGCGTGAAGAGATCATAAAACTATTTGAACATGCAATGATCGATGTCGGCAGCGATGATCGTTCGTTGTTTATTACAGGTACTCGTGGAAGCGGAAAGACAGCGCTGTTGGAACAACTGTCGATCCGGGCTGCAGCTCAAAAAAAGAAAGTCATTGATCTGGGACCTGAAGATACGATCTCACAGTTGATATATGAACTGGCAGGCTATGACGAAGTAACCGGGACAGTAAACCCGCAGGCAAATGTAAGCATTATGGGCGTAGGTGGCGGATTTAGCACAGGATCGGTATCCAAAACAGAGCATATCGGACGTGAGAAGCTGCAAACGCTTATACTTAATGCATGTACAAAGTATAAAAAAGGACTGCTGGTAACGGTAGACGAGATTCAGAAAGTTCCGATAGACGATGTTTCGTCGCTATGTAATGCATTTCAAATGGCGTCAAGAAAGGGCTGTAATATAATGCTGGCAGTCGCGGGGCTTCCTTATGCATATGATGATATTATAAAACATGAAGGGTGTACATATCTTAGAAGATCTACGCACGAAGAATTGGGGCTGTTTACCTGGGATGAGACTACAGATGCATTTAATAATGTGTTTGGCAGGATAAAAGGTCTTCGTGTCGAAGCGGAGATGATCGCGAAATTGAATAAAGCCAGTTATGGACATCCGTATTTAATGCAGCTTCTTGGTTATCATTTGATCTTGCATATAAATGACAGTGTAAGTGAGAAGAAACATACAGTTACCGAAGCAGAAGTACAGACTGCGATCGTTAACGCTGTTTATGCATACGAACATCGGGCACTAAAGCCTTTGATGGATGAAATACCTAAAGCGGAAAGAACATATCTTATAAAGATGTCGGAATGTCTGGATCATGAACGCCTGGCCGGATCATCGGATATTGCGCGAAGTATGGGAGTTTCGGCCAATAAACTCAGCAGGTCCCGCGCCTATCTTATAGATCAGGGGATAATAGCTTCGCCGGAGCAAGGGAAGCTTATGTTTTGCATACCATATCTTTCCGAATATGTTAAAAAAAATACCGGCATAGCGGATGCGATAACCATCGCGAGACAACGGCGCGTCTGATGATCCGTACATATATGATGATAAGCTAAAAAGATAGCGATAAGCTGTATTGCTGAACGAAAATGTATGTTTCGCGCTTTACATCGATGTATGCAGGGAAATAAACGGGATGGGTACAGGATGAATATGAAACAATAAAAAAAGGTATTGTATCCACTTGTAGCGGTATATTTTAGCAGGTATAATACTTAATATAGAGAAGACAACTTAAGTCAGTCAGAACGATCATTTCTGTAACATTTATCGGGGGGTATGTCATGGGGATCATCGAACTGGAAAACAAGTTTAGAAAAGCTATCGAAAAAACTAAACTGTCTATTGGTCTTTCGCTTACTCTTGAAGAGAGTCAGGCTATGCTTCTTGAGTTCTACAATAAAGCGAACGAAGTCTTTCCAAAAAGATTTTTTAATGAATCGGCGGTCATGGATCCGTATAATATCATTAATCTGAGTTTTCTGCTGGGGAAACAGAAGAAGAAATATGATATAGCCAGAGCCAGATATATCGAGCATGCAGAATGCTGTCTGAACAGGCGCGGCCTGGCAGATGTCTTTCCTGAAATACTGCCGCCTTATGTTATCTTTCCCGAGCAATCGGGCAGCTTGTCTCACGGTGACTGTTCAAAAGCTTACGAGACCTATCTCAAGAGCATAAACGACAAAGCGCTTAAGGCACATTTCAAACAGTATCCTTTCCCTGAGTCCTATCGTTTAAGGATAGAGGATGAGGC
>CAMOEK010000178.1:0-5202 GCA_946612125.1 uncultured Lachnospiraceae bacterium
TGTTGCACTTTCCTTGGAGTCGCCTCCACCGGACGTTATCCGGCATCCTGCCCTGCGAAGCCCGGACTTTCCTCACGCGCAAAAGCGCCCGCGATCATCCGTCCCTCTTGTGTTTTTCCGATAATGCTTTAGCGGCTCAAACTGCTGCCGCTTACGCTTACAGCCCGAAGCATCCTCCGCCGACAAATTCCCTGACGATGGAATTGTTGGGAAGATCCTCCGTGCTCACGCCAAGGAAATACTCAAGGAATTTAAGCATCCTCTTGGCTTCATGATACTCAGGCTCACCCGGAAGCACCGAAAACAGCAGCGGTTCCGCAAACTGTTTAAGCACTGCCAGCTCATATATGAGCGCCGAATTGAATATCTCATCCGCGCTTTCCTGGAAAGGAAAGATATTCTCTTCCTCACCCCTTCTTACCGAAGGCCACATTGATATGGTGCGCTGCGCGCTGGCTCCACGCGTGCGCGCATCCCTCACGAGTCTTCTGAGCAGTCTGCCGTCCGTAGTGGGTATGCGGTTGTGCTCATCCACATTAAGGCTGGTAAGAGCGGATATATATATCTTAAACTTGCTCTCTGTAGGCAGGGCATGGCTCATCTTATCATTGAGTCCGTGTATGCCCTCTATGACCAGTATGTCTTCCTTACCCAGAGTCTTGTAATTGCCTTTATACTCTCTCTGTCCGTTCTTGAAGTTAAAGCTGGGTATCTCTATCGTCTCGCCGTTTAACAGCTTGACCATATCGCTGTTGAACAGATCCACATCTATAGCCTCAAGACATTCAAAATTGTAATTGCCGTCTGCATCCTTGGGCGTATCCTGACGGTTCTTAAAGTAATCATCCACTGCGATGGGATGAGGCTTTAAGCCATAAGACGCCAGCTGCACCGAAAGCCTGTGTGAGAATGTAGTCTTTCCAGATGATGAAGGTCCGGCTATCATGACAAACTTAACGCCGCCGCGCTCCACTATCCTTCTGGCTATCTCTCCGATGCGGCGCTCCTGCAGCGCCTCCTGGGCCAGCACCACTTCGCTTAACGCCCCCTTGCATATCCTCTCGTTCAGATCGCCTACCGTATCTATCCCCAGCTTTGCGCCCCAGTCATCGGCAGTCTTAAGGGCTCCGAAGAGTCCGGGCCTGGGCACGAAGGGTCTGAGTACGTCGGGTTCAGCGGCCTCGGGAAGCACCAGCATCAGTCCGTCTTCATACTGCTCAAGCGAAAAGTACTTCACATAAGAAGCATCCGGCAGCATATAGCCGTAATAATAATCATCATAGCCATCCAGGCTGTACACGTTAACCGTTGAACTGCGGCGGAAACGGAAGAGCCTGTTCTTATCGTCCATACCAGCTTCATGGAAGAGCTTTCTGGCATCATCCGTGGGCACGGAACGCTTATTGACAGGCATGGCCGCATCCACTATCTCATGCATGCGTCTGTCCAGTTTATCTATAAATTCTTTGTCGATCTTAAGTCCGCCCTTGGGGCTCATGTAATAGCCGTTGCCGATGGCAAATTCCACCTTGACCTGCTTTGACTTATCATGCCCAAGCACATCATCTATAGCCTTGACCATTACCAGTATGGCGGTGCGCACATAAGCCTTATGTCCGCTGGATCGTTTTAAGGTGATAAACTCAACCTCTGCTCCCTGCTTTAAATGTTTCTTTAATTCCCTTATCCTGCCGTCTTCAAGCACCAGTCCTATAACAGCGTCTTCTTTGTCCTGATACTCCGCTGCCACAGTCCTGTAATCAGTGCCGGCCGGATAATTCTTTTCTTCTCCCTTTACTTTGATCGTTATCATGTCCATATATATAACCCCCTTGTTATAAGATCATTCGTGGTATTTTTCTCATCAGAACCCTTAAATAACCGCAAACGGTTCTTTCTGCGATGCTGCGCTGACGTTCATTTCCGGCAGCTGCTTTCTGAAGAAATCCTTCATATAGCTTACAAATATCTTTTCAATTCCGTAATGGCCGGCGTCTATGATATTGAGACCTTCAGCCACTGCGTCTATGCCTTTATGATGCGATATATCACCGGTTATAAGCAGCGCCGCCCCGGCTTTTAATGCATACGGTATCATATCCGCCCCCGATCCGGGAGCTATGGCCACGCGGCGCACCTTTTTATAGGGATCCCCGAAAAGCCTTACGTTATCCAGGATGAAAGCTTCTTTTACCAGCTCGCAGCAGTCCTTAAGGCGCATCTCACGGTTCAGGTTCCCGACACGGCCTATGCCTTCGTTTGCTATTGCATCCTCAAAAGTGACCTGCAATACTTCCCGCTCTTCTAGCTGCAGTCTGTCAGCCGCCTCATCCGCCATGCCCATAACGTCAAAGTTTGTATGCATCGCATAGCAGGCGACATCGGCTGATATCAGTTTTAAGAGCCTGCGTCCTACATGATCATCTTCCGTTATATGGGATACATTTGGAAAAATAAGAGGATGATGTGTGAGTAAAAGATCTGCGCCTGTGAGCACGGCTTCCTCAACCACTTCATCGGTGGCATCCACGGAAAGCAGTATGCTCTTTACTTCCTTGCCTGCCCTGCCGCACATAAGGCCGCTGTTGTCCCAGCTTTCGGCAAAAGACGGCGGCGAAAGCTGTTCAAGCATTGCAATGACATCTCTCAGCTCCATACACGCTCCTTTCATCAACTGTAGTAAGAAAGCGCTCTGTTCAGCAATCCTATTTCCCTGTATTGCAGCTTAAGGCGTTCGGCAGCTTTTTCGCTGCCTGCTTTTGCTGCTTCTTCAAGCTGCTCCCTCACAGCATTTTCGTTCACGATCCTGTGTTCAAGATACCTTTTAAGTACCGGGTTTCTGTCTGTAAGTGTCTGTCTTCCGTATTCAAGAAAAAGCTCCCCGTCCTCAGCATCCTCTTCCCATTTACCGGGAACTGCCCTGAACATGGGATAATATTTGCCGTCCTCAAAGATCATATCCTCGGCAACGATCCTGTATCCGTTATCCCTCAGATATTCCCTGAGCTGTCTTACCTCGGACTGCGGCTGTAATATCAGCTGTCTTAGGCTTTCCATCTTTGAAGCGCCTTCGCTCAATATACGCCGCATAAGTTCGCCGCCCATGCCTGCGCAGATCAGCGCGTCCGCTTCACCGGCTCTGTACTGCGAAAGCCCGTCGGAAAGCCTGCATTCTATCTTTCCGCCCAGTCCCTCTTCCTCTATATGCTGCCTTGCAGCGGACAGAGGCCCTTTGCGCAGATCCATGGCCAGCATGCTGTCAAATATCCCATTCTGCACCAGGTATATGCTGACGTATCCGTGATCACAGCCCACGTCAGCTCCGCAGCCGCCCTTTTCGCAAAGGGCAGCCACCGCTTCCATGCGCGCGGAGAGTCTTATCATCAGTCCAAAAAGTCCTTTATTCTCTTGCTGCGGCTGGGATGACGCAGTTTTCTCAAAGCTTTCGCTTCTATCTGACGTATACGCTCACGGGTAACGGAGAATTCCTTGCCCACTTCTTCAAGCGTGCGCGCGCGGCCGTCTATAAGGCCAAAGCGCAGCGTCAGCACCTTGCGCTCCCTGTCGGTAAGCGTATCCAATATCTCGTTGAGCTGTTCACGAAGAAGCGTAAATGCTGCGGCATCTGCGGGCACGGGAACATTATCATCCTGTATGAAATCCCCCAGATGGCTGTCTTCTTCTTCACCGATAGGAGTTTCCAGTGAAACGGGCTCCTGTGATATCTTAAGGATCTCTCTTACGCGGTCCTCAGGCATATCCATGCGCTCTGCTATCTCTGAAGGAGCAGGCTCACGTCCCAGTTCCTGAAGCAGCTGTCTGTTGATACGTATTATCTTGTTAATGGTCTCAACCATATGAACGGGTATACGAATGGTCCTGGCCTGATCGGCAATGGCACGTGTTATAGCCTGACGTATCCACCAGGTAGCATAGGTTGAGAACTTGTAACCTTTACGGTAGTCAAACTTCTCTACTGCCTTAATAAGACCCAGATTACCCTCCTGGATCAGATCAAGGAAGAGCATTCCGCGGCCCACATAACGCTTTGCGATACTTACCACCAGCCTTAAGTTTGCCTGTGAAAGCTCCTGTCCGGCTGCTTTACCGGATTCTATTTTTGCATTGTTATCTGCGATCTTCTTTTCCAGCTCAGCCTTCTTTGCTGCCAGATCTGCAGAACTCTTTGCATTCTTGCCCTTTTTATCGTTCTTCTCGCTTTCGTTGAGCTTTGCAAGCTTTGCTGTCAGCTCCTTATTCCTCTCGGAAGCTTCTATTCCCAGTTCCATGCGCTTAGCCAGCTCTATTTCTTCCTCTGCGGAAAGAAGGGGAACACGTCCGATCTCCTTTAAATACATACGCACGGGATCCTCTATGTTAGCGCCGTCCGTAACGCCGGCTTCAAGATTCTCCATGTCGTATTCAAGCTCGGCGCCTTCTTCCATTGCCAGCTCTTCATCGGGAATGTCGTCGTCATCTATCTGCTCCATGCGCAGAACGATGTGGTTCTTATCCAGTGCTTCCCAGATGCGGTCAAACTGCTCTTCATCAAGATTCAGCTCGGTAAAAGTATCTATAACTTCCTGATACTCCATATAACCGGCTTTCTTTGCGCTGCTTATGAGGTTCTTGAGCTTCTCCTCAAAAAGAGTCTCTCTCAACGCCGCCGCTTCGGGATCATTAATGTCATTTTCATCTTCATCAAATTCATCTTCGTTTACGGTGAATTCTTCATCTTCTTCGGCGATCTTTTCAGCCTTCTTTGAACCTGACTTCTTTGCGGCTTCATTCTTTTTGGATGCAGCAGGCTTTACCGCGCTCTCTTTCTTTGCAGGCGCTGCTTCTTTTGCATCTGCCTTCTTCGAAGCTGCGCTTTCCTTCTTCGCTGCGGGAGCTGCCTTCTTAACAGGCTCTTCCTTCTTCGCTGCGGCTTCTTTCTTTGCGGGCGCTGCCTTCTTTGCCTCTGCTTCCTTTTTAGCAGGCTCCTTCTTTACGGATTCTGCTTTTTTTGCAGGCTCTGCCTTCTTTGCCGATCCTGCTTTTTTAACTGTAGTCTCATTCTTATCGGGTGCTGACTTCTTCACTCCGGTCTCCTTTTTTGCAAGTGTTATATTTTTTTCTTTTATGTTCTTCTTTTCAGCTTCCGCTTTCTTAACAGGAGCAGCCTTTTTTACCGGAATGGCTTTCTTTGCTGTCGCTTTC
>CAMOEK010000179.1:0-5166 GCA_946612125.1 uncultured Lachnospiraceae bacterium
CCTTCTTTTTGATCGGCCAAAACTAAGGTCTATTTCCCCGGTTTAGACAAATAGTATGCCGGTCAGCTCTCCGTAATGGACAGGGATCG
Organism: uncultured Lachnospiraceae bacterium; assembly: GCA_946612125.1. GTDB lineage: Bacteria > Bacillota > Clostridia > Lachnospirales > Lachnospiraceae > NK4A136. Next base: position 90 of record CAMOEK010000179.1, read on the forward strand.
CGCCTTTTGATACCGTTCAATCCCAGATAATGATAGGAATGCAGCATCCAAAGCCTGTGCCTGATCTCATCTTCTTCCCTGCAGTTTAACAGAATATCAATATAGGCGGTCATCATAAGCGATGCCACCTGCTTTTTAAACTCTTTATCCCTGAGAGGACACCCGGCAACAAAAAAGTCACTCATTGCTGCGCGTATAGCTTCCTGTTCCTTCTTTTCTCCGGATTTAAGCATTATAAGTATGCCGGAGCGATATTCGCTCATAACCTTTGCCAGCACATCGGATACTTCATTTATTTTATCTTCTGTATAATTGCCCGAATATTCCTTACTGCCAAAGCGGCTGATCAGCTTCATGATGCTTTGCCTGGCCGGGCCGACTATCGTCTCGTAGATCTCTTCTTTTGAACGGAAATATCTGTAGATATTACTCTTACTGATGCTGCACGCCCCGGCGATCATATTCAGAGATGTATCGCCGTATCCGTTTTTAATAAATGATCTTTCCGAAACCGTAAGTATCCTGTTTCTGATATCTTCTTTTTTGGTCTGCATTCTCTTCCCTTAAGATTTCTATCATTCATCCGATAATATTGATCAGGATCCCCGACACACAGGCAAACAGAATGATAAATGCCCAGTATAGCAGGAAATGCTTAATCCCCAGCACCACCTTGAGCGCTCCCAGGTTTGTGATCTTGGTTGCCGGCCCTGTGATCATAAATGCTGCCGCGCTCCCCAGACTCATTCCATTTGCCAGCCAGGTCTTTAATATCGGTATGGTCCCACCACCGCATACATATAGCGGCACTCCCACTGTGGACGCCATCAATACTCCCCAGGCTTCGTTCCCTCCAAACATAAAAGTAACCGCTTCCTGAGGGACATATCTCTGAAACACCGCAGACAAAAGGATCCCTATAAAGAAATAAAGCCCGGTCGCTTTAAAATTTCTGAATATATTCTTTAAAAGCCTTATAAAGAGATTGGGATCTGTGTCCTTGTTTTTCGGCTCATCAAATCCGTCAAAACGAAAGAACTGCTTTTCTTTATAGAATACCCGTATCAGAAGTCCTGCTGCGATCCCACACAAAAAGCAGGTCACTATCCTGATGATCAAAACTTTCATCCCCAAAGCTGCGCTGTAGATTATCAGCTGCGGATTCAACAGTATCGAGCTCATCATAAACGAAGCCAGCCATTCATCACGTATGCCTCCCTTTGAAAAAGAAGCTGCGATGGGTATCGTTCCGTACATGCATAAAGGAGAAACCACGCCCAGCACGGAAGCAAAGATGATCCCCACTAAGCTGCTGCCGTCTCCCTTCATATTCCGCATCAGATTATGGATCCTGTCCTTAAAGAAAACGGATATGACCGATCCGATCACCATGCCGGCAACCCAGTACCAGAAGATCTGACCCAGCTGCACTGAGAAATAGTACCATATATAAATGATCTCTCTTTTTATGATCTCGATCACTTAATCTGTTTCCCCTGTTTCCGCTGAGTCAATATTAATGATCTCATATGCTCTGTTGCCAAAACCGATCTTCTCGCAATGAGTCAGTATGTGCAAACCGTTCTTTTCCAGTATCCTGTTCTGAAGCGACTGCCCGTCTTCTGCCTTAAATACCAGATCCACACATGCCTGATCCAGCGCTACCGGATCTGTCGACGCAAGGATCCCTATATCGTGCATGTCCACTTCCGTCGGAGTCGACACGCAGTCACAGTCGATCGACATATGGTTCATCACGCTGATATATACGATCTTCCGTCCGTGTCCTTCATAATCCGAAACCGACTTTGCCGCTTCCGCCATGGATTCCGTAAAGGTATCCTGATTGGTGAGCATAGATCCGATATCGATCGGAGGCTTCGAAAACACGCCGCCCGTATGTATCCGCACTTTGCCCTCTCTTGAACCTATACCTATGGAGATATTCTTCAGCGCTCCTCCGAATCCGCCCATCGGATGCCCTTTAAAATGCGAAAGCACTATCACATAATCATAGTTTGCCAGATTCTGTCCAACCCAGTTTTCCTTAAGATTCACGCCACCCTCAACCGGAATGACCATATATCCGTCACGGTCCATGATATCCACATCAGCGATCTCTGTAAATCCGTGATCCTTGGCAACCTGCATATGCATTTCCGTATCTGCTCTCTTTGAACCCGAATATGCCGTATTGCATTCGATGATCGTTCCGTCCACACTCTGAACCAGATCCTTTATCAGATCCGGATCCAGATAATTGGGATTGCCGGCCTCTCCGGTAGAAAGCTTTATCGCCACCTTCCCCTGCGGATGTACATCCAGCGTTTCATAGATCTTCATCAAAGCTTCGGGGCTGATATCGTTTGTCATGTAAACTATGGAATGATCATCATAATTTCTGTTTCCGGCTTCAAGCGACGCGATATCATAGAATTCATGCTGCTCTATATCATAATGCATATGCGGAATATACCAGGCAATAAATCCCAGCACGATTATCAATATCAATCCTATAACGGTCAAAAATACTCTGAGCGCGCTTTTCTTTTTTGGCTTATCCCTTTTCTCTTTCATACTAAAGTGTATCTCCATTCCCCGGTCCGTCACTCAATAGCGACCGTTTATGCTTTATTATTATCATATATCTTCCCTGTTTTCAACATATTACCGCCAAAAGCGACCACATCTTAAATTCGTTATCAAAAACCACGAGGTACATCCCCGTGGTTTGTAAATGAATGCTTTATCAGACAGCTTAATCGTTTATGAAGTGTGTCCACTCATGCTCTTCCTGCTGCGGCAGGCCAAACTGCTCTTTGCCAAGTGCGATACTCTTCATCAGGAATGTCATATTACGTGCAAGTACCCTCATTATCTGCAGCCCTTCCAGGTCCTTAGAAGCCTGTCCGGGCGTCCTTCCGTGTATGCTGTTCCAGTACTGACTGGAAGCTACAGGCATTCCGGAGATTGTAAAATACTTATTCAGCTCATCAAAAGTAGCCGAGCATCCGCCTCTTCTGGCTACAACAATACTTGCTCCTACCTTCATTGTCTTGTCAAAGTGAGTGCTGTAAAACAGTCTGTCCAGGCAGGCGATCAGCGTGGCATTTGCTGATGCGTAATAAACCGGCGATGCCACTACCATGCCGTCAGCCGCCTCAAACTTCGGGGCCACTTCATTTACGATGTCATCAAAAACGCATTTTCCGCTTTTTGAACAGCTGTTGCATGAAACACATCCGCGGATATCCCTGTTTCCGACATGGACCACTTCAGCCTCAACCCCTTCATCTTCAAAGACCCTGACCATCTCATTTACTGCAACCATCGTATTACCGTTGGCCTTAGGGCTTCCGTTCAGTAAAAGTACTCGTAATTTCTTATCCATCTCTGCCTCCTTTTTTCTCAGACGATACGTCTTATGCTGCCAATGTTTACTGCGCCGGTCATTAACCTTTTACCGGGGTTGCGGCCAGATCATTTATAACTTCGCCCGCTATGATCAGTCCCGCTACCGACGGAACAAAAGCGGTTGAGCCGGGTGTACTTCTGCGCTTTGTATGCTTTGATCCCGCCTCTGTTGAATCACTACTCTCTTCTTCGCTATCTGCTGCTGTATCCGCAAGCGGCTTCATCGGCATTTCCTTTGAATATACTACCTTAAGCGAATCGATCCCTCTCTTTTTGCACTCATGCCGCATCACCTTTGCGAGCGGGCATATGGAAGTCTGATAAATATCCGCGACCTCAAAAAGCGCAGCGTTCAGCTTATTTCCTGCCCCCATGGAGGATATGACCGGCGTTCCCTCCTTCTTCGCCTTTTCTATTATCGCCAGCTTTCCCGTGACCGTATCGATCGCATCAACAACATAATCATACTCACTAAAATCAAACTGATCCTGCGTCTCCGGCAGAAAGAAGGTTTTATACGCCCTGACCTCACAGTCGGGATTGATCTCATGAATACGCTCTGCCGCTACATCCACCTTATATTTACCTACTGTTTTTCTGGTGGCTATTATCTGCCGGTTTATATTTGTGAGGCAAACCCTGTCATCATCTACGATATCCAGCGCTCCTATCCCGCTTCTTGCAAGCGCCTCAACCACATATCCGCCCACTCCGCCTATCCCGAATACGGCGACGCGCGATGCGGCAAACCTTTCCATGGTCTCCGCTCCATATAATAACTGTGTTCTCGAAAACTGGTTCAGCATCAGTAACCTCCGTTTTCACCAAATAATATCACAGATTATACCCGCATTCAGCTTATCAGGCAAGACCATGGGTCCGTCCACTCGTGGTTTTTTTGAACCGTACTTATACTGATGCTATTTGTTGTAATTCTACATGGTTCATGGTAGTATTTGGACACAAAGCTGGTCCTCTTATCAGACAGACTTAAGGAACATCATTCTTTCCGGAGAACGGGTGCAGATCATTGTTATAAGAATACAAAATGCTCTTGAAATTCGTAACTATATGGGAGACCACAGATATAATGCGTATCTCTCAGCCATTACGGGTAAGATACGGACGCTTAAGTGGAATAATCCATACAGTATCGAGTTGTATCTGGAGCGTCCGGGGACGATTTATGTGATCGCGGAAGCAGATGAGAGCGTTGCTGCCAAAATTCCCCGCGGAGGCGCTGGCACGTATCATTGACCCGGAATATGGTATGATCTCACCGGATATTTTCATACCCGCTGCCGAGTCAAAGGGGTTTATCATCCCTTTTGGTGATATAGTACTGGATCAGGTGTTTAAGTTCATTTCGCAGCATGATAATGACGGGCTTGGCCTTTCATATATAGAGATCAATCTTTCCGTTGCACAGTGTATGGAAAAAAAGAGTATGCTGAATGAAGCTGCAACCGGTAACGGTAAGATCATTCTCGATCATACCGTGCGCATGATGAAGAGCATAGGCAAAGAACTGGTAGCCGAGGGCGCAGAAACCGTTGGAGATGTGACTATGCTGAAAAATATGAACTGTGACTACATACAGGGGTTCTATTTCTCTAAGCCTCTCCCGGCGGCAGAATTCGTAAGTTTTCTGAAACAGAATCAG
>CAMOEK010000180.1:0-5136 GCA_946612125.1 uncultured Lachnospiraceae bacterium
CCCTTTGCAAATACGGCTTTGCTGTATGCTCTGTGCGAGAAGGTTATCACCTCATCTGTGCCGGCAAAGATCACATCGTGGTCGCCCACTATAGTGCCGCCGCGGACAGCGCTGATCCCCAGCTCTTTCTTATCCCTCTTCTGCCTGCGCTGCGAACGGTCATATACATACTCATACTGCCCGTTCATCTCCTCGTTGATGGAGTCTGCCAGCGCCAGGGCTGTGCCCGAAGGCGCATCCAGCTTAAGGTTATGATGCTTCTCAACAATCTCGATGTCGAAACCTGCAGGCGCAAACTGCGCCGCTGCCTCCTTAAGAAGCTTAAGCAGCACGTTTATGCCCAGAGACATGTTAGCCGATTTTAAAACCGCAGTCTTTTTGATGCTCTCGGTAGTAGCGCGTTTAACCTGCTCCTCGCTTAAACCGGTTGAACAGAGCACTACCGGCATCTTCTTCTCTTCACACCAGTCAAGCAGCGCGTCCACTGCGGGAGCCGCTGTAAAGTCTATGACCACATCAGCCTCTACATTACAATCAGCCAGCGACTTAAATACCGGATACTCATTCTGAATACCGTCAAACAGATCAATACCTGCAACGATCTGTGCATCAGCATCTTCTTTTACTATATTTGTTATGGTCTGCCCCATTTTTCCGTTGCAGCCATGCATGATTATACGGACCATATTCAAAACCTCCATTTACTGACAAGATCCTTCGCTTCGCTCAGGATGACACGCCCGGAATACCGTACCTGCTTTCGCGCCATACCTTGAGTGTTACCCGAAGAAACTATTCTTATAATATACCGAATTTCTTCATTTCTGCCTCAAGCACCGCAGCATGCTCGGGTTCCATCTCGGTAAGGGGTCTGCGCAGCACGCCGCTGCAGTGTCCCATAAGCTGCTCTGCTTTCTTAACAGGAATGGGATTAACTTCGCAGAAGAGAGCATTGATAAGCGAAAGAGCCTCAAGCTGTATCTTTCTGCTGCCCTCTACATCCCCATCAAAGAACTTCCGGCACATATCATGTGTCTGCTTAGGCGCTACGTTTGAAAGAACGCTTATTACTCCCTTGCCGCCCAGTGAAAGCAGGGGAACAACCTGATCATCATTGCCCGAATACAGATCAACATCATCTCCTGCAATGCTCATAAGCTTTGCAACCTGTGAGATATTGCCCGTAGCATCCTTTACGCCTACGATATTCTTTACTTCCCTGCAAAGACTTACGATAGTCTCGGGCAGGATGTTCACGCCGCCGGTGCGTCCGGGGATGTTATAGAGAATGATGGGAAGCTTTACGCTCTCCGCCACCATGGTAAAGTGCTCTTTTAAGCCCTTCTGCGTAGCCTTGTTGTAATAAGGCGTCACAACCAGCAGCGCATCTGCGCCTCTCTTCTCCGCCTCCTGCGAAAGATAGATAGCCGTCTCGGTGCAGTTGGAACCTGTGCCAGCAATAACGGGTATACGGTGGTTCACATACTTCACGCATGCTTCGATCACATCCAGATGCTCCTCGTGGGTCAGGGTTGATGCCTCACCCGTGGTGCCGCACACGATTATCGCATCTGTGCCGTTTTCGATCTGGAAATTGATGTTCTTCTCAAACTGCTCATAATCCACCGAGCGGTCTGCTTTGAATGGTGTGGTAATAGCCACGCCTGCTCCTTTAAATACTGCCATTTCTTTTTCCTCCTTAAATTGTACGCGGGGAAATCTCTCATAAAACGAAAATACCGACATAGAGAATGCCGGCGTGTCTCTCATTCTGTGATAGCGCCCCATCTTCGTTAATAAAGATGACAGTGATACCGGTATTCCCGATACCCCCAGGCATGAGCATTCGGGGCTGCCCACCCTTCGGCGGTCTTTCCTTTCACCCTGCCTCGCCTGCGCCCCTGCGCATCAGCCGGATTACTGATAAATCCCGCAACCTCTATACAAGGCACACTATACCACCGGCCGCAGCGGATGTCAACGGCGTTTTTGTATAAAAAATGCACTTAGACAGGCTTTGAAAGTGCTTAAACTTAAGCATTTTCACATATTGTATGATAAAAACTATAATGATATAATTTTTCCGTTTGTGTATGGATATAGGGAGAGAAAAAGATTCTTCGCTGCGCTCAGAATGACAGATCCGGAGCGGATGTGTCTTGTAGATAGAGATTGCGGCGGATACAGGGAGGAGAAGAAAATGTTACAGACGAGAGATGATATCAGAAACGTAGCAATTATCGCTCATGTCGACCATGGCAAGACCACGCTGGTGGATGAACTCTTAAAGCAGAGCGGCGTCTTTGAGGCGCATCAGGAAGTTGCCGAGCGCGTAATGGACTCCAACGATATAGAGCGCGAACGCGGTATCACTATTCTTTCAAAGAATACCGCAGTAAACTACAAAAATACCAAGATAAATATAATCGATACCCCGGGACACGCCGATTTCGGCGGCGAAGTAGAGCGTGTTCTCAAGATGGTAAACGGCGTTATCCTGGTAGTGGATGCTTTTGAAGGCCCCATGCCCCAGACACGCTTCGTTCTGGGCAAGGCAATGGAGCTTAAGCTTCCCGTTATCGTCTGCATCAATAAAGTGGATCGTCCCGAGGCAAGACCTACAGAGGTTATCGATGAAGTGCTCGAACTGCTCATCGACCTTGGCGCCGATGACGAGCAGCTGGAATGCCCCTTCGTATTCGCTTCTGCAAAAGCCGGCACCGCATCCCTTTCCGCCGATGAAGAAGGCAGAGATATGACTCCTCTGTTTGAGACCATTTTAAGCTCTATCCCCGCTCCCACCGGCGATCCTGACGGTGGCACCCAGATACTTATCTCTACCATCGATTATAACGAGTATGTGGGCCGCATCGGCGTAGGTAAGGTAGATAACGGCGTGGTAAAGGTAAATCAGGATGTTGTGATAGTAAACCATCACGATCCCAATAAAGTACACAAAGTCAAGGTCAGCAAGCTCTATGAGTTTAACGGCCTTGAAAAAATCGAAGTAAAAGAAGCAAATATCGGTTCCATAGTGGCTATCTCCGGTATATCCGACATTCATATCGGCGATACGCTCTGCGATCCGGAGCACGTGGAAGCCATACCCTTCCAGAAGATATCCGAGCCCACCATCGCTATGAACTTCATTGTAAACGACTCGCCTCTGGCAGGCCAGGAAGGCAAGTATGTGACCAGCCGCCATCTGCGTGACCGTCTCTATCGTGAGCTCAATACCGATGTTTCCCTGCGCGTAGAGGATACAGAAACCACCGAAGCCTTTAAGGTTTCCGGCCGCGGTGAGCTTCACCTTTCCGTACTGATAGAGAATATGCGCCGTGAAGGCTATGAGTTCGCAGTAAGTAAAGCCGAAGTGCTCTATCACGAAGACGAAAACGGCAAAAAGACAGAGCCTATGGAAAGAGCTTATGTTGATGTGCCGGAAGAGTTCTCGGGATCTGTAATAGAAAAACTCAGCACCAGAAAGGGCGAGCTTCTCAATATGAGTTCAGCAGCCGGCGGTTATACCCGTCTTGAGTTCCTGATCCCTTCCCGCGGACTTATCGGTTACCGCGGAGAGTTCATGACCGATACCAAGGGTAACGGCATCATAAATACCATTTTTGAAGGCTATGCTCCTTTCAAAGGCGAGATCAGCTACCGCAAGCAGGGTTCTCTTATCTCCTTTGAGACAGGTGAATCGGTAACCTACGGCCTGTTCAATGCGCAGGACCGCGGCAATCTCTTTATCGGCCCCGGTGAGCGCGTATACGCCGGCATGGTAATAGGTGAAAATCCCAAACAGGAAGACATAGAACTGAATGTCTGCAAAAAGAAACAGCTTACAAATACCCGTGCCTCCGGATCGGATGACGCGCTTAAGCTTACACCGCCCAAGATCATGAGCCTTGAGCAGTGCCTTGAGTTCATAGGCACCGACGAGCTTTTGGAGGTCACTCCCAAGAGCCTGCGCATCCGCAAGAAGATCCTGGATTCAACCGCAAGAAAGCGCGCTGCTATATCAGCCCAGGCAAAGACAGCAAACAGCTGAGAATAGGATAAGCGATCGATTGAAAAACCGGGGGGACGTCCCCCCGGTTTTCGTTGTTTAAAATGTTTCTCAGATCTCTACGATCCAGCCTTCGGGAGCATCAAGGCGTCCCATCTGTATGCCGGTCAGAGTATCATAAAGCTTCTTTGTTACAGGTCCCATCTCGTCCATGCCGCTGGGGAAGCAGATCTCCTTGCCATGGTCAACGATCTTTCCTACGGGTGAGATAACTGCTGCCGTACCGCAAAGCCCGCACTCTGCAAAATCCTTCACTTCATCAAAGTGAACTTCTCTCTCTTCAGCTTCAAGTCCCAGGTATTCCTTAGCAACATACATAAGTGAACGTCTGGTGATGGAAGGCAGTATAGAATTGGACTTGGGCGTTACCACCTTGTTATCCTTGGTTACAAAGATAAAGTTTGCGCCGCCGGTCTCTTCAACCTTGGTACGTGTAGCAGCGTCAAGATACATATTCTCTGCAAAGCCTGCCTTGTGAGCCTCTACAATTGGATGAAGACTCATAGCATAGTTAAGTCCCGCTTTGATATGGCCGGTGCCGTGAGGCGCTGCACGGTCAAAATCGCTCACACACAGTGTAAGGGGCTTAGCGCCGCCCTTGAAATAAGGTCCCACGGGCGTAGCAAAGATACGGAACTGATAGTCCTCTGCGGGCTTAACGCCTATAACGGGATTGATGCCAAACATATAAGGGCGCAGATATAAGGTTGCTCCTGAACCGTAAGGAGGAACCCATGCTTCGTTAGCCTTTACCACCTGCTTTACGGCGTCAATGAATCTCTCCTTGGGAAAAGGAGGCATTTCAAGACGCTGCGCTGTATTGTACATACGCTCTGCATTAAGGTCGGGTCTGAAGCATACCGTGCGTCCGTCTTCGGTAGTATATGCCTTAAGTCCCTCAAAGCAGGTCTGGGCGTACTGGAGCACGCCGGCGCACTCGTTCATGACGATGTCAGCATCTTCGGTAAGTCCGCCTTCATCCCATGCGCCATTCTTAAAATTGGCTACATAACGCTTGTCGGTCTTTACATAACCAAATCCCAGTCCTGACCAGTCAATATCTTTCT
>CAMOEK010000181.1:0-5101 GCA_946612125.1 uncultured Lachnospiraceae bacterium
AAAGCTCAAGATGAGATTCCCGTATATACCGGTTCTATCGGTTTATAAGGGTTTTTCATAACTCCCCCTCAGCAAAAAACCTTCCCTTTGCAGGGAAGGTTTTTTGTATTATATGCATTTATGCCTTTTATCTTACAGCTGTACGTTAAATAGATTACGAAGCTGGTTGACTATGTCATCGCTTCCTGCTTTTATGGTTGCGGCTTCGTTAAGACCCGAAAGCGTTTCCAGCTCACCGTTGTCCTTATAATTGTAAGCTATTGAGTATACGGGTATGCCAAAACCGCTGATTATGCCCTTGATGCGGCTTAATTCGAAACCTTCATTCTGCTCTCCGTCCGTAAGTACAAAAAGCATGGGCTTTGCATCGGGGTTCTCTGCCATCGCCTTCTCCAGCATATCAACTCCCACCAGTACCGCATCATAGGTCGCGGTTGAACCGCCGGCGGAAAGCCCTTTTACTTCACCCGAGAAGTATGCCCTCTGTTTATCATCAAACTGCGCAATGGGCAGATTGATCTTTACACGGCTGGAATAGCTCACCAGACCTATATAATGCTCGGATCCTATATAGGAAGATGCGCTTATGAGCGATTCCTTAAGGCTGTTAAGAGGTTCTCCGTCCATCGAACCCGATACATCGGCTACGAATACCGCTACCACGGGACGTCCGCCGTTCTTATTCTGTTTCCATATCTTCTGGGCTGATATGTAATCGGTTCCTGTCATTCCCGGATCTTTTGAAACATACTCGTCATGACGGTTAAATCCTTTTTCGGTAGCCAGTCTCTGGTTCTCGCTATTCTTGCAGAAATCGACAAATAATTCTGCGGCTTCCTTCTCTTCAGCGCTGTCCCAGTCAAAAACATAAACCGGATGATCATGTCTTATGCCTGCAGGTATATATTCATAACCTTTAAGCTCGGGCGTATTTACATAGGCCTGTTCCTCCATGACCATGGCATTGACCAGGCCCTTCTTTGCCGAATTTCGGAGCACTGCAGTCGTATAGGCAACGGGAGGTGAATTCTTCTGGTACTCAAGAAGCGCAGCGCTGGCCTTATCCGAAAGCGGGTCCGAAGGATCAAAGCTTGCGAGCATGGAAGTCAGAATGTTAAGTCCCGTACTGGAAGTATAAGGATTGGTATACGCAAAGACTATATCGCCCGCGTTTGCTGCCTTTAGCACATTTCCTACAGTTGCTTCGCCGTATTTGCTTACAAAGTCACTGTATACATCCTTGCTTATCAGCAGTCCCGCAGTATTTCCGGCTATCCTGTCTTCGATCTTTTCGATGCCTACGCCGGAAGCTTCCAGCATCATGCCCCAGGCGTAATTACTGGGTACAAAGATCTGAGGCTGGTAAATGCCTGCATTTATATAGGTTACTGCTTCACCGGAAGTGATCTTTCTTATTGAAACAGATACGCTGCGGCCGTTCACGGTATAGCCGCCTTTATTGAAGTTCTTTGCCACAGCTATCAGCCAGTCATCGGGAGCATCTGCGCTGAATTCCGTAGCCGCTGCTATTTCCAGATCTATCTGGCCCTTCCCCTGCTCCCTTATCGGAAAAGTGTCTATGTCAGCCAGCGCCGCAGTCTCGGAAAGATCATCAAAATAGATATCCATCTGGGGATTCTCCGTGGTGCTGACATTGATCTTCTTCATAAGCGAATTCAACTCGGAGCTTGCTTCCTCTTCACTTAAGGTTTCTTCCGCCTCCGTATATACTCCCGATGCGGTTTTCCCGCATCCCGTGAGCATCGTGGCCGACATGAGCATCACTGCGCTTATGCCCGAAACAAGACGTCTAAGCAAATTTTTTTTCATAATATATCCTCCTTGATCGTGGACAATAATGTTGTCCTGTATGATTCCAGCAGACGCGTATCTGTTTTCTCGCCCTGTTTGTTCAAAAACTCCGCCATGGCGTAAACAAAATCCCTGGTCTGCTCTAAGAGCTTCTTATTCTCTTCCCTGCAGCTTTCAAGCTTTTCCTTTACTTTATCACCGGCATCATCATCCGCTACCGCCATAAAGTTGAGCGCGCTCCTTACATTCCTGCAAAGATACTGCTCTACCTGATCCAGTATCTCTCCGGTATCTTTAAGCGCCTCGGCTCCGTTATCATCCAGCAGCTTATCCAGTCTGGCCTGATAGCTGTCCATCTGCTCCATCTGTTCCACACAGCCGTAAATATTCTCAAATAAAGACGACCATTTTCCTTTTGTCTGATCCTCGAGGAGCGCCCTCACTGCCGATGCATCCATCTGTCCGTCGACCGAAAGCTTGGCTCTCTGCCTGCGCTCGCTGTATCTGGCCGCTTCCATCTCATGATCTACCAGCGCCTGCCGGTCAAGCTCCCGGCGTATGCCTGCGATCCTTGCAATATAATATACTACCGTTCCCCCAAGGCTTGCTATGCATCCGCCGCACAAAATATTCCTGATCAGTCTGAAATGCCGGATACCGTTATACATAACGATCTCATCATAATTTAATATCCATCCCAGAAGCACTCCCCCCAGGATCAATACAGCAAGGGGCAATATGATATCAAATGCTTTTACTTTAATTTTCCTCTGCATGTGATCTCCTCTTTAATTCCTCCAGCGCTGCCTGCGCCTCAGCCTCCTTAAGAAGCGCCCCCGTCCTGTCTGCATGCTTAAGAGCTTCCGTCACGCCGTCAAGCGCATTCATCTCATTCTTTACCGAAGCTGCAAGCTGCAATGCCGTCAGGCTTATTTCCGGATACGACCGCGAGACCTCCTCCAGATCCTTTTCCAGCAGCGCTCCTCTTTCCTTAAGCATCTGTGCCTTCACTATCAGCAAAGACATCTGCATCTGTTCCCCGGCTTTGATTTTTTTTACCTGCTCAAGAAATGCCGCTATGTCCTCGGACAGCTCCATTGTCCTGGCAGTAAGATGATACTTAGCCATACACCTATTATACCACATTTGTCTGCGTGGTCAAAAAACTTATGTCAACCTTCTTCCAGTATTGAAAAATAATAATCTGCAACGGAAAGGACTCCCTCATTTTCCAACGCAGACTGAACTTCAACGCTTAAGCGTTCCCGTTTTTCTATCTTTTTAGTGATCTTTGCTCCCAGCTGGGCCGTTTCATATTCCTCTGTCCGCAGCATGGTACTGAAATGCTTCGCATCCTTTGATGCCTGTCTGCGGTCATGTATCCACATTAGGACAAGTCCTTTTCTGAAAAGCATTATCAGACCCACGGTTAATCCGACAGCCGCTATAAAAGTAACGATATATGCCTCCAGAAGCATGGATACCACGAGTATCACAAGCAGCAGGACCGTCATCCCTACCGTCAGCATCAGCTCTCCGTTATTCTTCTGAAAGCGCTTGTCAGCTCCGTTAAGGAACTCCCTCTGAGCCTCACTGCGCTTCACGCCGCGGTCAACGGATTCCTGAAGGCCTGCTATCTCCTCATCGATCTCCTTAAGACGTGTCAGCTTGTAAGCAAGTGTTGAAATGCTTTCATTTTCTACGCGCGTACGGATCTCTGCCGGTATCAGATCCCGCTCCTGTTCGCTCAGCTTAAGCTCACCTCCGGGATGCCGGTAAAACTCCGTTACAGCAATGCCGTACCATGCCTTCCAGTTTCCCGGATAATCTTTAGACATCCTCTTAAAAGTATCATACGCATCATCATACTGCTTGAGTTTCAGCTGCATGATACCGTTTTGAAGATAACGCTCCTCGTCAAAGCCATTTACAAAGGTGGCATGCTCTATATGGTTATTGTTATTCACAACAGTATAGTACTGCTGCACCGCCTTTTCGACTATATAAGGCGTGCCGCAGAAAGGACAGATGGCAGCCTCCCTGCTGTCATCCACTTCGAGGATGCCGGCGCAGTTGCTGCATATCGCTTTTACAAAAGGCATATCCGTATCCCTCCTTCTTACTGTTTTCCGACTATATTCTTCGCCCAGACGCCGCTTACGACCACTGCGCCGCCTATAAGCGCCTTTATTATTTCCGTACCCTGCACGGTGATCACCAAAAGTATAACATCGATCTGTGTAAAACGGCTTAAAATATATGCCAGCGGCACAACTATAAGCCATGCAAAGCAGCTGTCAAAGAGAAATGTGACAAGCGTGTTTCCACCGGAACGTATGGTAAAATACGAGGCATGCGTATAGGAAAAAACCGGCATCAGCGCCCCGAATATTATGATGAACTCTGCCGCCATCATCCGTATCCTGTCCGATGTGTTATAAAACAGCGGAAAGACAGGACTTATCAGTATCATGAGTATACCGAATACGATCCCGCAGGCCACGGTAAACGCCCGCATTTTTTTTGCGTGATCCTTTGCCTTTTCTATATCGCCGCTTCCGAGTATCTGTCCGACCAGTATGCCTACCGCTTCTCCCATAGCCAGAAATGCCACGCCCAAAAGTCCCCAGAGGGTATTTTCTATATTAAGAGCCGCAACCGCATCCAGGCTTCTGTAGGAATAGCACTGGTTCATAAAGGTCTGTCCGGCGGCCCACAAAGTCTCATTAAACATGAGTGGCAATGACTTGAACAGATATTTCCCCATAAGCCTGCCGGGTATGAAAAAATGCCTGAACACGCCTTTTATAAAAGGATGTTCCCTGCTGTGCGTCACCGTATAGATGATCAGCACAAACATCTCGACAAAACGTGAGATCACCGTTGCTATCGCTGCGCCGTCAGCGCCAAGAGCCGGAAGTCCCAGATAACCGTATATCAGCAAAAAGTTTCCGATAAGATTAACAAAAATCGCGATGATCGATGCCATCATCGGAACCTTTGTCTGCCCGATATCTCTTAAAGTTCCTGCAAAGGCATTGGTTATGCCTACAGGGATCAGGCCGAAGAGCATTATATCCATATAACGCGATCCTATACTCAGGATCACCGTGGCATGGTTAACAATGTCCCCTTTTTCATATTGTCCCCCGTGAAGGAACATCGCTATGAGCGGTTTTGAAAACTGTTTCAGAACCAGTATACAGATGATGCACAACACCGTATTGATCATCAGCTTGGCGCGGAAGGTATTTCTCACGCCCTCGGTGTCACCCATACCATGATACTG
>CAMOEK010000182.1:0-5090 GCA_946612125.1 uncultured Lachnospiraceae bacterium
TGGGCGTTCCTTTCATCATTTCTTTTGGAAAAGGCGTTTCGTAAATATACTCCGGAGCCGGATCCGGATTCGGATGTAGACGCCTGGTGGATGCGGCTGTAAGGACGTGAGGACACGGGGACGGTCCTCTTGTCCTCATTGAATATTAAAAAGGGGGTTAGGCTTATGAAGAACAAGGTATCTTTTGTAAAACGCATCAATTTCGTAACAGGCATCTGCTTCCTGCTTTTGCTGCTGGTTTACCTGGTGACAGGCATCTACAGCATTGTGCAAAGCCATAGTACGCAACAGGCAAATTCCCAGATCTCACAGTCTCTCATCATTTTTGCCGACAAACAGGCTGCTATCAAGGTATCCACTTCTGAGATGCAGCGCCATCTGGTAACGGCTATTCTGGCTGCTGATGATGGTGTCAGACAGGATTCTCTTGATCAGTATAACAAGGTAAAGAGCGAGCTGGGAGCTCTGCTGGACGATCTGCGCAAAACCATGGAAGCCGAGGGCGCCGTTGGTTATGAGGAGATCATAGCTCATATGGAAGCCAGCCTTTTAAGCTATACCGAAGTGTGTGATAAGTGCATAGTTGCTTCCGATATAAACAGGCAGCTGGCATTTAACATGTCCATTGAAGAGCTGGCCGCTCCCAAGGCAGAGCTGGAAAAGAGCAACAAAGACCTGAGCAGACTGATAAATGATATACAGAAGCAGGAGATGGACAGATCAAGCTCTATGATAAGCACCAGCAGAAATGTAACGATCTCCGGTATCATCGCGTTTGTGGTGGTCATGATCGTTTCCATAGTGATCATCCTTAAGGTGGTTACTGCGCCTCTTCGCAGGACAGCGGTTGAACTGGATTCAATAATAGAAGATATACGTCAGCAGAAGGGCGACTTAAGCCGCCGTATCAGCGTGCGTTCCGATAATGAGATCGGAAGCGTGGTTGAAGGCATCAATGAATTTGTTGAGACCCTGCAGACCATTATGCAGCAGCTTAAGGATAACGCGGACAGCTTAAAGGAAACTTCCGGCGCGATAAGCGTGAGGATGAACGAGGCCAACGGAAGCGTGGAAAGATCCAATAATGCCATGGATCAGGTTACCGCATCGATACAGAGCGTGACGGAAACCACTGACGATATCTCTCAAAAACTTAACGGCGTGCGCGACTCCGTTAATAACATGGGCAGGCTGACAAAAGAGGGCAGCGGTTTTGCAGCTGATGTTATGAAGCAGGCGGATCAGATACAGCGTGAGGCGGACGAAAAGAAGAATAAGACCGGCAAGCGCATAGAGGAGCTTAACGAAGTGCTGATACGCTCGGTTAAGAATTCCGCGCAGGTAAGCCGCATAGGTGAACTTACCGAAAACATACTTGATATCGCTTCCGAAACAAATCTGCTTTCGCTCAACGCCAGCATAGAAGCGGCCAGAGCGGGCGAAGCCGGCAGAGGCTTTGCGGTAGTGGCCGGAGAGATAAGTAAGCTGGCCGAAGACAGCAGCAAGATCGCTGCCGATATCCAGGGCATAAGCAACAACGTGACATCTGCGGTTAAGGAGCTTTCCGAAAATGCTACGGCCGTTATAGAGTTTATCAATACCGTGGTGCTGGCGGATTATGATGCTTACGTGCAGACCGGCGATAAATACGAGCAGAGCGCAAAGCACTTTAATGATGTGCTTACCGGACTGCTTAACAGTACCACCGAGCTGGACAACGCCATGGTTACCATGAACAGGGCGATGAATGCGATAAGTGAGTCCGTGGGAGTATCGGCGGATGCTATCCATGCGGCGGAAAACAGCGCCGGCGAGATCAGCGACAATATCGCAGATGTAAATACGCTGGTAAGCACAAATCGGGATATCTGTGACGCGCTCAACCGGGAAGTAGGAAGGTTTGCGAAATTATAAGATAAAATAGAGCAGACGATCTTTCGGATCATTATGAAACGATGAGCTGGATATACGGGCGGAGGCATCGGGCACCATTGGAGTGAGGCCGCTGTTTTGTGACACGGATATGTAGAAAAGGGATGGACCGCCATGGATGGCGGGACAAGGGAGACAGTGGATATGGATTTCCACTGTCGACCGGTCCCGGACGGTATCACAGTTTATATCCGTGGCACATAAAACAGCGAGCCAAACGGAACCGGTGACCGTGCCCTGCCTGTATATTCAGCGTATTTTTTATACAGGGGATCCGGAAGATCATCTGAAGAACAGGGAGGGACACGAAAACAGGGGGAGACTGGTGTTGCTTAAAAACAGGAAATTTCCTGTTTTTTTTATCCATAAATATACATTCTCCCATCCGTATATGGATCATAAGAGCAAGAACATCATCCCGCTTGCGGGATCATAAACGGAGGGAGATAATTATGAAGAAGAGATTATGGTTTGCGCCTGTACTTGCAGGTATCATGTTACTTACCGCATGTGGCGGAAGTCAAAACACTTCTAAAGAAGCAGCTTATGCAGTAAGAGGCGATGCGGATTTTTACTCTGCATCATATGCCACCAATGCTGCGGTAGAGGTGGGAGCGCCTCAGATGGCCTATGATGAAGAAATGGCAGACTGCACAGAAGATGCGGGCTTTTCCGAGTTATCCGGCCAGCCTGCTGTGGGTGAAAGCGTTCAGACCCCCGGCAGCCGCAAGCTGATAAGAAATGTCAACATGGAGGTTGAGACACAGGAGTTTGATGATCTGGTTGCTTTCCTTGAGAGCAGCGCGGCAGCAGTGGGCGGATATGTGGAGAACAGCTACAGCTATAACGGCAGCAGCTATAACGGAAGGGGATCACAAAGAAGCGCCAGCTTTACCCTGCGTATTCCGGCCGATAAACTCGATCAGTTCCTTAATGATGTGGGCGGCAGAGCCAATGTTATCAGCCGCAATCAGAATGTTCAGGATGTTACCCTTACCTATGTGGATATGGAGAGCCACAAAAATGCGCTCCGCACCGAAGAGCAGAGCCTGATCAATATGCTGGCAAAGGCCGAGACAGTAGAGGATCTGATCACCATCGAGAACAGACTTGCCGATGTGCGTTATCAGATAGAGAGCATGGAGAGCCAGCTGCGTACATACGACAATCTGGTGGATTACGCGACACTTACCATAAGCGTAAGTGAAGTTGAGGAGTTGACCCCGGTAGTTGAGCAGACTGCATGGGAAAAGATGAGCAGCGGCTTTACTTCCAGCCTGCATAATATAGGCCGCGGCCTTCAGAACTTCGGCATAGGCGTAGTGATGAACCTGCCTTATATCCTGGTCTGGGCGGTAGTGCTGATAGCGTTATTCTTTATCGGAAAGGCTGTGATCAAATCCGTGATAAAGAAAGTCAAGGCAAAGCTTGCACCCAAACCTGCCATAAAAGAGGCTGAAGCAGCAGAAAATTCTTGAAAAAGGCCGGTCTATGTGGTACGATAGTAAAAGCGGGTACTTTTATACCCTAAGGCTTTTGGGGGCACGTGGAAAAATAGAAAAGGGAAGGTAAAGGCCATGATAGACGTCAACCAGATCATGTTCGATATGATCAGAAAGAGCAATTCCGTAGCCACTTCGAGTGTTAACGAGATAGAAGAGATAGTGGATACCGGTCTGGAGAAATCTGAGGAGAATATCCAGAAGATAGCCATGGAATATCTGGAAGATAAAGGTTATTCCAAGTCTGTTCAGAACATGGATGAGGCGAAAAAGAAGATCATTTCCAGCAGCCTTTATTCCGATACCGTGCGAATCCGCAAGACCCGCCGTATGGAAGACGACCTGCTTCTGGAGGCAGAGCCCGAAGATGTAAAGAACCTGATGGAGGTCTGCGTGCTTGATAACCTGATGAAGGTTAATGAGAAGCTGGACAATATGTCAAACGGCCGTATGGAATATGCGGTTGAGGTAGTAGATGAAATACTTCTTGATAATGAGAAGACA
Source organism: uncultured Lachnospiraceae bacterium (assembly GCA_946612125.1). Lineage (GTDB taxonomy): Bacteria > Bacillota > Clostridia > Lachnospirales > Lachnospiraceae > NK4A136. The sequence continues at coordinate 3,939 of CAMOEK010000182.1, forward strand.
GGCGGCAGCCTTCTGGAGTATGTATCACTCCAGACACTTCTTAACAGATATGCTGCACAGGGATTCCGTGTAGTAACGATCACCACAAGGGAGATCGGCAGCGGTGGAAAGCTTATGATGGCAGGCTTTTCGTCAGTCAAGAAACAGACTGTTATCGTATTCGAGCGCCGCGTCGAAGGCTGAGGATTTAAACAGTTATTCAGGGGGACGGGATGACCGTCCCCTTTTTATGCGCAGGGGCGCTGGCAGGGATGCAGCCGGAGGCCCGCGCACAGGATATTTTGGGGAGGACAGACATGAGAGAGATCAAAACCGAAGAGATAATAAATGCAGTACGGGATATGTGCATCGAGGCCAATTACGGCCTGTCCGCTGATATGAGGGCGGCCCTGGATAAGGCTGCAGAGGAAGATTCCTCCGAGCTGGGGCGCAGCATATTATGCCAGCTGCAGAAGAATCTTAAGATAGCCGGTGAGGATCAGATCCCCATCTGCCAGGATACGGGAATGGCTGTAGTATTTGTAGAGCTGGGACAGGATGTGCATATTACCGGCGGAAATCTGGAAGATGCGATAAACGAAGGCGTTCGCCGCGGTTATGTGGAAGGTTATCTGCGCAAATCGGTAGTCGGCGATCCTATCGAGAGAGTAAATACCAATGACAATACCCCTGCTGTGATCCATTATTTCGTGGTCGGCGGGGACAAACTTAAGATAACGATCGCGCCCAAGGGCTTTGGCAGCGAAAACATGAGCAGGGTCTTTATGTTAAAGCCTGCAGACGGAGTGGAGGGCATTAAAAACGCCGTTCTTACTGCGGTTAAGGATGCCGGCCCCAATGCCTGCCCTCCTATGGTAGTGGGCGTGGGCATAGGCGGAACCTTCGAAAAGTGCGCGCTTCTGGCAAAAAAAGCCCTTACCCGCAATATCGAAACGCGTTCGGACAAACCTCATGTGCGTGAGCTGGAAGAAGAGATATTAAAGCTGATCAATGAGAGTAATATAGGACCCGGCGGCCTGGGCGGAAGCACCACGGCCTTTGCGGTGAACATTGAGACTTATGCGACGCATATTGCCGGCCTGCCCGTGGGCGTGAATATCTGCTGCCACGTAAACCGGCACGCAATAAGAGAATTATGAAGACATGAGGACA
>CAMOEK010000183.1:0-4994 GCA_946612125.1 uncultured Lachnospiraceae bacterium
GTAAGCTTCTATGTGGGCGGAATGTTCTATTCGTCAGTGGAAGTGGAAAAAGGCAAGTGCGCGGATATACTTCCAGAGGATGTAGGCGAAGGCTTCTTAGGCTGGGTAGATCGAATGACCGGCAACGCATGGAATCCGACCAGTCCTGTTTATTCAGATCTGATACTGGATGCAAGATTTGCGGAAGATGAGCATGTATCGGCATTCGATCCCGTTCCGGATATGAATGAGATCGATGTCTATATGGTAAAAGGCCAGAAGTTCCAGTTAAGAGGCAGCTGGGAGAGCTCCGATCCTTCAGTGGTCAACATCTCAAAGAAGGGTCTGCTTACCGCAAAGAAGGCAGACAGCTATGGTACACTTATCTACAATGCAGAAAATAAAGATGATTACCGCATAGTTTATGTTGTACAGCCTTCCATAGCAAAGACGCTTACGGTTCAGGCCGGCAAGGCGGAAAAGATCGATATAGATCTGAGCGGACTTAACGAAGAGTATGAAGTTGCCTGGACCAGTTCCGCGCCTTCGATAGCTGTAGTTAACGGCGGCGCGGTATTCGGCATCGCAAAGGGCAGCGCGACCATCACGGCTACCGTAAACGGAAAAGCGTACAGCTGCAAGGTTAAGGTTGTTGATACGGAGAAGACCAAAGTTGATGTTTATACTACAAAGCTGACCCTTGCTCCCATGCAGAGCGTAGCTACAAAGATCAAGGGTGAATGGACTGCAGACGGTCAGAAGATGAACAATATAGGTACGTCCGGTAAACCTGTATTTGCTAACAAAGTGGTAAGCATTACTGCAGCAGGAAAGATTACGGCAATAGGCTGCGGCACCACAAAGCTTTCGGCAAACGGCAGGAACATTACGGTTACGGTCAGCGAGCCTGTAGAGCAGATACAGTATATTGCAAAAGGTAAGAATAAAACACTCAAGTTCACCTCTGTAAAGAGCGCACAGGGCAGATGGGAAAGCAGTGATCCTTCGGTAGCCACAGTGGACGCCAAGGGTAAGGTAGTTGCAGTGAATACCGGCGTTGCTGTTATCAGCTGCATCTATAATCCCAACAATATCGCCGGCGCAGGCTTTACCTACGTGACCAGAGTGTATGTAGAGAATCCCAAGCTTGATAATGAAGACGGACTGAGCAGGGGCAAGAATGATTATACATATACCTGCAATGTCAAGGCCGGGGATACTGTTCCCATCAGATTTTCACAGGATAAAGGCTATGCCGTATATCAGCCCGTGGTTTATAAGAGCAGCAAGAATTCCGTGGCTTATGTTGATGAGTGCGGAGTGATCCACGCTATAGGAAGCGGAAAGACAAAGATCACCACAAAGATAAACGGTAAGGCCCTTACGGTTACGGTTAATGTACAGTAAGCCAAAAAAGTGAAAACTATCTTTTTTCTGTAGAATATGTTACAATGGAATGTGCATTATCCACGGAGGGATAAGACATGAAAAAGAAGCGTATCAAAAAAATACTGGCGCCGCTTCTTGTACTGTTGACAGTTCTGGCGGCTACGCCCATCATTGCGGGAGCAGCTTCCAAGGTCAACGGAAAGAGCATAGTGACCAATAATATACATGATAATGACTACACCGGCCGCAAGCGCGTTGCCAACTGTTATGTTGTAGATAACGGCAACGCCACCTTCAGCCGTGTGGAAAACATGGGCGATATAATCCTGATAGAGACCTATAACTCGGGACTTACGCTTCTGGGACAGTCCTTTATTGGTATGGAGCTGCCGATATTTGGCGGTTTCTGGGGCGGTTCGGTATACAACTACGTGATATTCGGCCGTGACAATCCGGGACATGACGACGGCCTGGAGGTCTTAAGGCTGGTGCGTTTTGACAAGGCCTGGAACCGGCTGGGATCGGTATCCGTTTACGGCGGCAATACCGTATATCCCTTTTACGGCTGCAATACAGATTTTTCCGAATATGGCGATACCGTTTATGTGCGCATGGGGCATATGACTTACGGCGGGCAGCAGGCGGTTATGACTATGGCTGCGCGTAACAGCAGCAACACGCTTATACAGCTGCAGAGCGATGTCAGCGGACCGGCGTACGGCGCCTACGAAAACAGCGCCGCAACATTTATCGATGCCAGCGACGGCACGGTAAGTACGGCGGATCACTGCCTTGGCAGCCCTCATGCAGTTGAAGTGGGCAAATATACCGCGCCGGCAGGCGGCGAGTTCATCTCATGGTGCTACAGCGCGGATGCTCTTCAGTTAAGAGGTTCATACGGCGCAGAGACTCCGGGTACCAGCATAGGCGGATACGAAGTGTCCTCACAGTACAGGCTGGTATTTGGTGTGACTGACCCATATGACGGCAGTTCGCCCAACAGGAACATCTTCATAGCTACCGTGCCCAAGGACAGCTATTATACGGACGAGGTAAGGATAGCTTATGCTACGGGCTATGCGTACGGTGATATGCAGTCGGCGATGACGCCCTATGTTGTAAAGCTTAACCGCGATCAGTTCGTTGTTATATGGGAGAACCGTAACGGCTATGCCGAATCGGAGACAGTCAACTGGGTGTTTGTTAACGGCTCCGGCCAGCTCACCAGTCAGACCTATTCGATGACGGGCTGCTTATCCGACTGTCAGCCCATACTCTTTAACGGAAAGATAGTCTGGTATACGACCAACGCGGCTAAGTGTACGGTGTATTCATTCTCCGCAGCGAATTCCGGAGTGGCTCCCAGCTGGTCCGCAAAGCAGGCCATAGTAAATAAGGGCGTCGACTATTCCAAGGTTTATGATTTTGCATACTATATCAACCGTTATCCGGATATGAGAGTGCTGTATGCAAATAATCCTGCGGGAGCGCTGCAGCATTTTGTTAGCAGCGGTATGGCAGAAGGCAGACAGGGCTGCGAGAACTTCAGCCCTATAGCTTATAAAAACAATTATGCAGATTTAAGAAATGCTTATGGAAATGACTGGAAACAGTATTACATGCATTTCATCAACTACGGATATGCGGAGGGACGCAACGCAAGACGATAAAAGAGCAGGATAAATACCTGCATGTAACGGAGGGAAGTATGGCTGATCAAAGCGAAACTATCAGGAAAGTCAGGGAGATGATCGACGAATCGTCGCGCATAGTTGTTATGCTCGGCGTCGGAGCCATAATCGAGAGCGGCGGCGAGAATATCTGGTCATCGCGTGAGTGTTATCGTATTGAGGAGATATATCATAAATCACCTGATGAGATGATGAGCGTTGGTTATTACAGCGCGCGCAGAGATAAGTTTTTTGATTTTTACAAAAGAGAGATATTGGGTGTAGATCTGAAGCCGGCCGGTCTTTATCAGGATCTGAAGCGGCTGCAGAAAAGGGGCAAGATACTTAAGATCATCACCCAGAGTTATTATGATCTTCATAACAAGGTGGGGCTTACCGATGTGGTTGAGCTTCACGGAAACGTGAATCATAATCACTGCAGCGAATGCGGAAAAGAGTTTACGCTGGAATACATAAAGGCGCAGAAGGGCGTGCCTCTGTGCGATGAATGCAAATCGGCTATCCGTCCCGGCGTGCTGCTGTTTGGAGAGACCATCCATAACGATCTGATGACAGAGGCCGTCAACGCCTGTGAGGAAGCGGATCTGATACTGGTTCTGGGAACCAATATGTACGATAACATGGTCAAGTTCTGTACCGAAGATTATAAATCTGACCGTGTGGTATTGATAACCAAGGAAGAGCATTTTACGGACCGTTACGCGGACCTGGTGATCCATGACAGGGTGAGCGATGTGCTCCCCAAGGTGATCGCCTGATAAGCGCAGAATACCCGTGCTTAGTACCCATGTTATTCTGAGGGCGTAAGTCCGAGGGTTACTATTCACGGCCCTCAGGCCATGATGGTAACGTCCGAAGGATCATTAAAGAGGTAAAACATATGGCAGATGAAAATATCATAAATGCAGCAGCCGATGAACAGAATGCGGATCCCATGGTACCCGGTACCTATCAGATCCGTAAGATAGCATCGCGCTTAACACCCATCGAGCTTCTTAAGATAGCTGAGCATCTGGCAACGGAAGGATATGACAAGAAGCTTTTTAGTCTGCTTTCACGCGTTTACACAGAACATAAGGGATTTGCCTACAAAGACCAGGAAGGCGTAAAAGAGCTGATAGGAAATATCGCCACTTCGGATATGCCTACCGAGCTTAAGATGCAGGCTTATACATCATTTGAAGTTCCGGCGGAATACAGGCCCGCGCTTGATGTGGCGGAAAAGTGGGTGAATGAATGCAGTGAAAAGCGCAGGAATATCGCAGCGTTTTTCATGGCTTCTTACGGATACGGAAATGATCTTTATCATATCATATGCCGTGACCGCGAGCTGAATAAGATGTTTGTTGAGGCTTCGCAGCCGGAGGATGTTTTGCTGATCTTTGAGCAGGTAATGCTTAGGGAAGACAAGGAATTCATCACAGGCATGATAAGAAACGTAAAGAGTTATGATCATCGCGTAAAATATAAGGATACAGCACTGGTAAAGAAGATAACGGAAGAGGTATTTGCTTCCCGGCAGGTATTCTTTACCTCCAAGATATTGTTCTGCCTGGCTTTTTATATTCCTTCAGAGTGTCTTCCTCCGGCAAAGGAGCTTTATAAGACATTAAAGATATCCGTGAACTATGAGGAGAGGATCACAAAGGATTTCGTAAAACGTTATCATATTGATTTTGACCTTTCCGAAGAGGCAATGTGCAGATATTATCTTGGTAACAAAAAGAGCGATAACGAGAAAGCTCTTGTTGAGAAATTTGCTTCGCATGTGGTGCTGGTCGAAGATGAGGAGATGAAGAGAAAGCTGATCCACGGGGCTTTCAAGCGTGGCGGGCTTTTCCGTATGTATGCAGGGTGCATGCAGGACGGAGGCGTGGACGAAGCCAAGCAGAAACGCTTCCGCTACAATGATGAGCAGATAGCCTGGGTAAAGAC
>CAMOEK010000184.1:0-4986 GCA_946612125.1 uncultured Lachnospiraceae bacterium
TCATATTCAGCGCAGGCTGATAAAAACAGCCGACTCCCGTCTTATAACAAACTTCCCTTTGGAAATCTCCGGCAGTTCTCCCAGACTGTAAATAACATCTCCCGCTTCTTCCTCTGTCTGCAATATCTGATCTTCTCCTGTGGGGTTCAAAGCTACAAGTATCTTTTCATCCTCACAGCTGCGCAGATATACCATAGGCTTTCCTTCTGCCCCGTCGCAGATAAACTCTATTTCCCCGCTGTTTTTAAGCGCCTTATGAGACTGACGTATTGCAATCAGTTTTTTCACTTCATTGTACAGTGATGCATCATCCTTTATCTGAGCTTTAACATTCGGCCTGTCAGCTTCAGGATCGATCGGAATATATAGTTTTTTGCTGTCTGCATCAGAAAAGCCTGCATTAAGAGTCTCATCCCACTGCATCGGCGATCTTGAACCTGTCCTTCCATATCCGCCTTCAACAGAAGTCAGTCCCTCAACATAACGCATGCCTATCTCATCACCGTAATATATAAAAGGCGCTCCCGGCATGGACATAAGAAAAGCAAATGCTATCTTTGCTTTATTACCATTGATGGTGCGCGCGAGCCTGTCCATATCATGATTTCCTGAGGGTATGCAGATCAGTCCCCTGCCTGCCGCCTTTGCATAATTCTCCAGGTACTTTTTAACAAATTCGGAAGCATCACCCTCTCCGCCAAAGAAAGGCTTCTCACAACGGAACAGATCATTATAATGAGACGGTCCGAAATGAAGCAGGAAATCCATATGAAAGCCACCTTCTATGCTTTTATCCGGCTCCCCCCATTCCGATACCAGCACGGCTTCGGGAAAGCTCTCATCCAGAAAGCTTCTTATATCCTGCCACAGTGCAATAGTACCCTTACCGTCTTCATCATTCTTAACCAGCGAACCGGCCATATCCACCCTGAATCCGTCGCAGCCTTTTGAAAGCCAGAATCTCATAACATCCTTCATGGCGTTGCGTGTGGCTATGGCTCCCTCCGAATCCATAGGCTGCTGCCAGGAATGATCCGGTTTATAAAAACCGTAATTAAGAGCAGGCTGATGTGTAAAAAAATTCACCAGACAGCTTCCGTCACGATCTGATATTCCCCTTAAAGAACCATAGCCCTCCGGCGATTCCCATATGCTATCAGTCCATATATATCGGTCCGTATACTCATTCTTCTCCGCCTTCATGCTCTCCACAAACCATGGATGTTTCCACGAAGTATGTCCGGGGACCAGATCCAGCAATACATGCATGCCCAGCTTATGCGCTTCTTCAAACATCTTTACAATATCATCATTGCTGCCATATCGCGGAGCCACCTTATAATAATCTGACACATCATAGCCTGCATCCCCGAAAGGCGAATCAAAGCAGGGATTAAGCCATATCGCATTACAGCCAAGCTCCTTTATATACGACAGTTTTTCGGTAATGCCGTTAATATTTCCTATACCGTCCGCATCCGTATCCTTAAAGGACTGCGGATATATCTCATAAAATACTGCATCTTCCAGCCATTGTATCCTTTTTCCCATAACACGCCTCCTTTGAAAATCTCAATACTCTGTTTTTACTTCATCAAGCCCGTAGATCTCACGGAATTCCTTCTCATCCTCCGGTGATCTTATAAGCATCACTTCCGTAAAATGTCCCCCCGTTTTATCCTTAAAACCGGCAAGTTTTTCCCCTGTGCAAATAGAACTGCGTATCACTGCGTACTGGGTTTCCGGATCAAAAGGGATCTGTTCCCGCAGTGAACTCCTATCATGTTTTGATTTAAACCTAAAAAATCCTGTTTTCATTTCAATCCCCTTATACTCCTGGCAGCATGATCACCGCTGCCTGACTGCCGCGTTCGCCCCCGGTATATCTGTGCGACCAATATTTATCCGGCATGCACATGGTACATTCATCAATGATCTCAATGTTTTCCTCTTTTAATCCGCTGCGCATTAAGCATCTTTTGACGACCATCTTAAGATCCAGCATATACTTTCCGTTTTCTTTTAATGTATACAGATCCGAAGCATCTTCATTCAATAATCCATTTACCGCTTCAATAACTTCTACGCCCACTTCAAAACAGCACCTGCCTATCGCCGGCCCGATGCAGGCTTTGATATTTGCGGTTTCAGCTCCCAGACTCACCATCTTCTCTATAGCCTGTCTCTCAATATCCAGAACCGTCCCACGCCAGCCGGAATGCACCGATGCAACCACTCTGTTTTTTTCATCAGCCAGCAGAAGTGGTATGCAGTCCGCAGTAAAAACGACCAGTGGAACATTGGGCATATTCGTAACATATCCGTCAGCCTCAAATAGCTGATCGTATCCGTATGGTTTTGCTGCATCCTTACTGTCAACGATCATAACATTATTTCCGTGCACCTGCCTGCCGCAGACAAAGCTTTCACTTTCGATCCCGCATGCCCGGAAAAATCTCTTATAATTCTCCTTTACGCATTCTGCATCGTCTCCGCGGTTCATGCCCAGATTAAGCGACTCAAATATCCCCGTACTGACGCCGCCGAATCTGGTAGAAAACCCATGCGGAAAAGATATCAGTTTTGACGCTGTCCTCTTACTTACTTCCCTGTTGATAACCCACGCAAAGGCTTTGGCAGTTCTTTTTGCGGGATCCGTAAAATGGTTTCCCGCGTTCCATTCCAATATGCAATCCATGCCTTTCGATCCCAGATCGTCATACAGCGCGCGGATACGATCACCAACCGTCGCCATGACAGGATTCTTTGTCTTTTCTTCTCTGTCTCCCAGACTTAAGTATATCCTGTTACAGCCAGCCTCACGCCCCTTAATATGATCTGCAAAACCCGGAAACCATACTGACGGAGATGCTGCCGCAACAGCATCAAAGACATCCGTCTGCCATGCAGCCCAAAGAGCAAATAATCCTGCAAGCGAATATCCGCCTATCACATATGTCCTGTTTTTATCATCGCAAAGCTTAAGTATTTCCTTAAGCGTCTCCTCTGCTCCGCTCCCGAATCCGTTCTTTCCGAATACCGCGGGGGCCTCCCACGGCGACAGTTCCCTGTTCCAGTCTTCTATCCTTACTGCCCACAGGCAAAAGTCCCTGTCAGTTGATCTCTTTATTTCTTCAAGCTCAAGATCAATGCCTGTTATATCATGTTCATCAACCGGCTGTATCAATACCAGTTCAGCCGACTTATTTCCGTATTCTTCAATCTTCACTTATACTCATCTCCTATGATCAATGAGGACCGACAGACTTTTTTCCTCATATTCCTACACTGTTTTTTCAGTGACTGTATTCCGTTCCCCGTTTCTTCAGTTATTTACATCCACCGGCACTATCAGTGTAACCTCTGTAGTATCCTGCACGGCATCGGCTTTCATGAAAATATCCCCGCCCAGTTTTTCCGCGATCTTTTTGGATACATATAATCCTATGCCCTGGCCTTCCTTACCTTTGGCGTTAGATCCGCGCCAGAAGCTTTTGAATACATATGCCGTTTCCTCTTTCGAAATAGCATTTCCCCTGTTCTTAACGCTTATTATAACATCCTCATCCTGTCTTCCCATATGCAGGCTTATCCCCAGACCCGAACCGTATTTCACAGCATTATCCAAAAGCTGGGATATTATTTTAAACAAACCGTCCTTATCGCTGCATATAAGCGGATCGTTTTCGCATACGGTTTCAAAAGGTATATGCAGAAGTTCCATGCGTCCGCAGTATTCCGCTTTTACAATATCCATCAGTTCTTTCAGATAGAAAGTGCTTATTACCTGTGTATGAGTGCTGACGGCATCGGCGCTGCTTTGCATGATCTCTTTTACGAGCAGTTCTACTTTTTCTACATTTGTCTTTATCTTGGCGGCCGTATCGGCATCTTTCTCATCCGGTATTTTATTATCGTGATATATGCCTCTTTCTATAGCTTCCGCATATAGTTTAATATTTGAAAGCGGCGTTTTTATCCCATGAGCTATTGAGATGATCATCGTCTGCTTTTCCTTTTCCATGGCGTTTATATTCTTATCCTTAAGACTCATCTCATCATTGAGCATGTTCATACCCCAGATATACTTTTTAAAGAGTCCGGAGCTGTTCTGCGGCATACCGTCTGCAAGCCTGCCCTTTGCTATTTTTTCAGGATATTCGGATAGCTCATTAAAAGGTTTTACCATCAATCGATACAGCACAATGATCACAGTCGCAGATATGATGTAAGATGCCAGAAGTATCACTGCCACCATGACCATAGTAAACTTTCGATCTCCTGACAGATATGTGATCTTAAGAAAACCGCTAAGTTCTCCATCTGTCCCTTTTATCGGACAGATAATTTCAGACGCCGGAACTTCCTGTATATACCGTTCATCGGTTTCGCCGGCCTGCATGATATCTATATATTCCACTCTGTCAGGAACATAGCGGCTGCCGTATTCATCACGAAGCTTCGCTATATCCGCTTCGTACTTTTCACCCATATCCGCCGATCTTTGCGCATCTATGGAAATACGATTGATAACGATATTCTTCATACCGTTTTCATTATCATAATGTTTATCTATAACAGGAAAAATAAGCAGCGAAGCTGCCAGAAAAAAAAGTGAGATAAATAAGATGATCTTTACAGTACTCTTCAATTACCGTCACCAAATATATAGCCTTTGCGCCATACCGTCTTTATAATGCGCGGTTCATTCACATCATCCTCTATGCGCTCACGCAGCCATCTGATATGAACATTAAGCGTGGACGGTTCAACAAAAGCATCACCCCATACCGCATCATACAGCTCATCCTTAAGCAAAAGCCTTCCGCTGTTTTTCATCATAAACAGGAGCAGATCATACATCTTCCCCCTGATCTCACAGGCTTCACCGTTCTTATATACCTGCCTTTTCCCGGTATCTATCGAGATGCTTCCGCAAGTCATGCGTTCTCCCGCAGCAGTATTCTTCTCGCTCCGATGCAGAAG
>CAMOEK010000185.1:0-4934 GCA_946612125.1 uncultured Lachnospiraceae bacterium
GTATTTCTCCGCTTCCTTCATCTTTTCTATAGCTGCGGGGATATCATCCTCATAGCGTTTTAACAGATCCAGCCTGTAATCATCCAGAATGCCGGCATCCTCATAAGCCAGTCTGCGCTCTTTTTCCAGCTTCTCTATCCTTTCGGCCTGAGCGCTTATGCTGTCACGCATATCACCGACCAGAGCCTCTATCTCTTCCGTATCTTTGAGCAGCGCCGTAACGGCATCATACTCACTCTTATACTGCTCCGCCTTTCCGGCGGCCTCGCTCATCTGCTGAAGAGTCTCAAGCACATATACCGTACGGGTATCGGCATCATTAAAGTATCCCGCTCCCCTTTCGGCTGCCGGTTTATCATCTTCCAACGACTTTTCATCCCATTCTTCCTCAGTATCGTCGTAGTCGCCAAAAAACCATTTATTCCATTTTTCTTTCAGCTTTTGAAAGAAACCCATATGCTACTCCGCCATGAACTTTCTGTATCTGTCCTTTTCGTCCTGAAGGAATGCATAAGCTTCTGCCGCATATTCGTTCCGGTCGCTTCCCATACGAAGCTTCCTCAGTTCATCCGTCATTCTGCCTGTCGGTGAATCTTTATAATCCCTGCGCGCCTGCGCCATCACTTCTTCGACCTGCGCAGATACCGTGGTATCCATATCCAGCGTAGAAATAAAATCCAGGTATTCCATATCCCCCAGCTGCATGCGTTTGGCTGCCAGGTAAGCAAACATTATATCATCCGAAGGTTCCAGTTCATAAGCCTTCATATAATAATCCGCCGCCTCTGCAAAACAGAAAAGCCTTGCATAAATAACTCCCAGATTAATATATATGCCGGAAAGCCGGCGTTCATCAGGCCCGTCCTGTTTCATTCCCAGCAAACGCTCATAAGTCTTGAGCGCCGACATAAAGTTGCCTCCGCGCAGGAAATAATCCGCCAGCACCATAAGCCTGCCTGTCTCCGGCATGCTCCTGTTAGCCCTTATCACCTTGCCTATGCGCTTAAGCTCGTCATCATCCACATAGTTGGCAGCATTCAGTATCTCTCCGACAAAGCTCTCCAGCTTGACGCTCTGGCGGCGGACCACCTTCAGTTTGGCCGCAAGCTCTTTAAGACCGCATTCATCCGCAACCCAGTCTATCAGTTCGTTTGAAGCAAAGCTGTCATCCAGAAGATCCGCATTTTCACAGATATAATAGCAGAGTTCTTCCAGGCACCATACCCTTATATATGTATTTTTGATCACCAGGGGCTCCGATGCATAACGCCCCACGCATTGATGGATAGTAGTCAATATCCCGACCTCACATTATTGAAAAACTGCTCTCCCATTCAAGACCCGAAGGAGCAAATATTTCTCCAAAACCCATATCCGTAATGATCACATTCACTCTGGTCTCCGAAAGCATAGTAAGCTTTAAATGTATCCTGGTTGCCCTTCTCTGTCTCCTGGGAAGTCCCTGCAGATATACCGGCACGGTTTTGGGATTCTTTCCGTTAAGCGGAGTCACGATAAAATCCAGTCGTTCCCCCGGCTCCATCATCAGCTCACATTCCTTATAGCTGTCGTACCAGTTTCTGCCGCCGTCCAGAAGCGCCATATAAGCCTCAACACCTTCGCGCATGACCATCATACCGATATTAGCCTTAACCTTATCCTGCCCAAGGAATACGCAAAGCTTCTCTTCCTCCGAAGGCTCCAGCTTTTCCCTGGCGCCATAGCAGGCTCCCTTGCTGAAGAGGTTATTTCCCTTAAAAGCCCTGCGGCCTTTGCATATATATTTCAGGCTTTCGGAAAGCCAGTCTCCCTCAAAGCCTTCACCCAGCAGATATACCGCAGATACCCTTTTGTCTTCGATCACGCCGTACAGTATGCTGTTAAACTTTTCATCCTTTTTGCTCTTTTTGACATCGGCATTCTTTACCCCGTCAAACTGTTCCGGGACAAAATCCTCATATATGCTTTCCTGCATGATAACAACATGCGGTCTGGTCTGCCTGTTCTCCGTAAAGAGCATCGCATGAAGTCCGTTGCCGCGAAGATCGCATATACATACATCGGCCACCCTCACGTCCTTGGGCTGGTGCATGATATAATGATAAGCGCTCTCCGCATGACTCTGAAAGAAAACTCTCTCAGGCTTAAGCCTCAGCGTCTTTACTACCTGCCCCAGAATAGCTATCATCTGCTCATCAGGTTCTTCCACGGTGATGACTATCGCCGCCACCTTCTCCAAAGGCGCCTGAGCATATAAGCGCGATAAACACTTACGTATAAATAGCGCCAGCAGATCCACGGGATTATAATCCACAGCTTCCACTTCAACCGCTCTTCCTTCACGCGCGCGCTCTATCAGCCTGTCCACAGGGAAAGCCTCGTCGGCAGTGCTCATTTCAAGAGCTTCTTCCCCATATGTCCAGGAACTCTCACCGTATTTTTTAGCCAGCATCGTGGGTATGCAGAGTCTGTCGGTTCCTGCTATAAGACTGGGCGTAATTGGTTCTTCACTGCCGCCGGCATAACTCACCTGCGAAAACTCGTCACTCAGATCGATGCCTATATAAAAGCGGTCTTTGCCGGCGCCGCTTATCACATTTTTAATACTGTCGATGCCGACCATCGCTTATTTCCTCCTCATGCCACTTCCCGCGGGGACAAACAGCGCATTGGTGAGATAAGTCTGCCTGTTATAATCCTCCATGAGTTTTAAAAAGGTGATCTCATCATTCATATCGCGGGCTATAGCCATATTGTTGACCATCGTAAAGCGGTCATCTCCCGCCTCATGTTCATCATCCTTATACTCAAGCAGCGCCGAGCGGGTAAGACGTTCATTGCGTCCGTCTTCTTCGGTAATATAGTAATGTATGCGTTCTCCATAGAAAAGCGAGAAACGCTTTACATATATGCCTTCATAAATGTGCTGCATCTCTTCCCTGCGGTAATCCGGATTCTCTTCTTCTCCACCCTCCACAACATAGTGCAGCACCACCTGACTGTCCTTATGTCCTCTGTATTCGATAAAGCTCTCTCCGGCCATGGCCCTGCACAGGGGATCGATGCCCGCAAACGCCGTAAAGAAAGGCAAAAAGATATCTCTCTCATGCATCTGATCAAGGAATTCCCTGCAGAGCGCAGTTTCATCCTCGCTCATGGCTCTCTCTCTTGTATGCTCCGCCGCTTTCTTGAGCCAGCCCAGAACACACACGGTCTGAATGGGTTCCTCCAGCTTATAGAGCTGTGCTGCGCGCTCAAATACTTTATCATCCATATCCTTTTGAAGGATAAAATGATCATAACAGAGCCGCGCAAGATAAGCCCTTTCAAGTTCTGCTCCGACACCGCCGCTCAGATGATCCAGATATATCGCTGCTTTCTCATCAATATCCGCTCCCGTAAACAACACCTGCAGCATCATGCTCTCCAGCAGGTCCTGCACATCAAGCCCGAAGGAATCGGCAGCTCTCCACAACTCTTTGCGTTCCTTCAGTGTCCCCTTGCCGTAACGCAGAAGGTAATTCAGTATATCTTCATCATACCTGCCGCGGGACATTATCCTGCAGCAGAGTTTGAGCATCTCGGGAATATACTCCTGATCGTTGCGCGCCATCAGTCTGTCGCAGAGACGCACCAGTATCTTGATATCTATGCCTTCGCAGCCGCAGGTCTTGATCCACTCAAAAGCCTCTTCATAGAAGCCCCTGGCAACCATGATGCGTATGCAGCGCTCCCTGTCAAGTTCATCCATGGAAAGCGGATCGAAGCGTCCCAGCAGCCCGTCCAGAGGAGCGATCTCATCATTATCAAAATAGTATTCTGCCAGTGCTATCCTGATGCGCAGACGATAATCCTCGTTTATCTCCTCACATTCGGAAAGTCTCAAAAGCACTGCAGCATTCTCTTTGCTTACAGAGAGCGTATCACCGCCCTGTTCCGCCAGACTGAGCATGCCTCCAACGGAAAGCTGAGCCTCTGCCGTAAATCTGCGACTATCGGGCTTTTCTTTCAAAAGAGGTCTGCAATCATAAAGGTCCTCATCAATAAAACGATTCCCCCACTCATCTTCCAGGAAGAGACAATAACGGTCACCGTATATGGGTATGCATACTTCATCCATATAAAGGGGATATACCTGCTCTTCCTTAAGATGCTCATATACCAGCACCAGATTGACCACTCCGGGCTGTTTGACCTTTATCTTCATGGTAAATAAGAGCTCTGTATAAGCATCGGAAATCTCGGGCGTTGTTTTCTTTCCCGACAGAAGTTTCTTATATATATAAGCCAGGTTGTCGTCAACCCTGCCCTTTAATATATTTTCGCCTGCAAATTCCGTGATAACAGGAAGATACTGCTCATATAACTCCTGATATTCATTCTTATGACGCAGCACATTGGCATAAAGAAAAGCATTTCGCTCAACGTCCAACGGAGAACGGTATGCAAAATACATGAGCACTATCCTGGGAAGGCTTCCCCTGTAGTCCAGAGGCGCGCTCATAACATAATACTCATATAGACGACTTAGCCTGAGCTCCCTGTCAACAGCCAGCTTGTACCACTCAAACTGTTCCGCGCCACTCATGTTTCCGCGCATCAGATGCAGGCATATAGCCTCCAGTAGCACTATGCTCTGCTCCGGATAATAGCATTCTTTCAATATTTCACACAGTTCTTCCGAATAGCTGTGCTCTTCCATAGAGAGAAGGGCAAAACGCTCCTTCATCTCCTTAGTCATAATGTGGCGCTTTAGAGCAAATCGCATCAATGCCTTCTCAAAATCGCCTATCTCATCCATGCGCTTAGGTTCCTGCATGAGGATACTGTAAGCTTCCAAAAGCATTACGGGAGAAGCATTTTTATATTTCAGATACTGTTCCCTGATAAGACGCCATTTCTTCTTGTCGTTGCCCATAAAGCCACTGTCCATG
>CAMOEK010000186.1:0-4904 GCA_946612125.1 uncultured Lachnospiraceae bacterium
ACCGTGCCGCCTCCGTCGCCGCCTTCAGGCCCCATGTCTATTATGTAATCGGCATTCTTTATTACATCCAGATTATGTTCTATAACCACCACGGAATTGCCGCCGTCTGTCAGCTTCTGCAATATGCTTATGAGTTTGTTGACATCCTCAAAATGCAGGCCTGTGGTAGGCTCATCCAGTATGTATATGGTCTTTCCCGTGGAGCGGCGCGATAATTCCGTAGCCAGCTTGATACGCTGCGCTTCGCCGCCGGAAAGCTGCGTGGAAGGCTGTCCCAGCCTGATATAGCCCAGCCCCACATCATAGAGTGTCTGTATCTTGGTGCTTATGGCTTTGACCGGCGCAAAAAACTCCAGCGCCTCCTCCACGGTCATATCCAGCACATCCGATATGCTCTTTCCCTTATACAGCACATCCAGGGTCTCACGGTTGTAACGCCTGCCGCCGCAGACTTCACAGGGCACATATACATCGGGCAGGAAGTGCATCTCTATCTTGACGATACCGTCGCCGCTGCAGGCCTCGCAGCGTCCGCCCTTAACATTAAAGGAAAATCTCCCCTTCTTATAGCCCTTGGCCTTTGCATCCTGAGTGGATGCGAACAGATCCCTTATCAGATCGAATACGCCTGTATAGGTCGCGGGATTGGAGCGCGGCGTGCGTCCTATGGGAGACTGGTCGATGGCTATAACCTTATCCAGCGCGTGCATGCCGCTTATCTTCTTATGCTTGCCGGGAACGGCATAGGCACGGTTAAGTTTTCTGGCCAGCGCTTTATACAGTATCTCATTGATCAGTGAAGATTTGCCCGATCCCGAAACTCCGGTAACGCAGGTAAAAATCCCCAAAGGTACATCAACGTCTATATTTTTCAGATTATTCTCTGCGGCTCCCTGTATCTTAAGCCAGTTTGACGGCTTTCTGCGCACTTTTGGAACAGCGATCTTTTTCCTGCCGCTTAAATACTGGCCGGTTATGGAGCGCTTCTCTTTAATGATATCCTCCACAGTACCGGTGGCCACTATCTCACCGCCGTGTTCGCCTGCCAGAGGCCCCACATCCACGATAAAGTCCGCCTCACGCATGGTATCCTCATCATGCTCCACTACTATCAGCGTATTGCCCAGTCTCTGCAGACCGCGCAAAGCTCCCAGCAGTTTATCGTTATCCCTCTGATGCAGGCCTATCGAAGGCTCGTCCAGTATATAACAGACGCCTACCAGGCCGGAGCCTATCTGCGTTGCCAGACGTATGCGCTGTGACTCACCGCCCGATAATGTGGCAGTGGCTCTTGAAAGGCTCAGGTATTCCAGCCCCACTTCAACCAGAAAGCCTACGCGCGCTTTGATCTCACGGATCACCTGATCGGCTATCAGATGCTGCTGCTTCGTCAGTTCCATACCGTCCAGAAAATCCTTAAGCGCTCCTATGGATATGGATGTGATCTCGTAGATATTCTTTCCGGATAAGGTAACAGCCAGCGATTCCTTTTTAAGACGCATGCCGTTACACTCCGTGCAGGGGGTGATGGACATGTACTTCTCATATTCAGCCTTGCTCATATCCGAAGCCGTTTCACGATAACGGCGTTCCACATTTTTTATAAGTCCTTCAAAGGCTGTGGGATACACGCCGTAGCCGCGCTGTCCCTGGTAATGCACATCCACCTCGATATCCGTGCCGTTTATAAGTATGTCTTTTATCTTATCGTCCAGATCGGCCCAGGGCGTATCCAGACTGAACTTAAACTTCTTTACCAGCGCCTGCAGCAGCGCATTTGAAAAACTGCCTTCCGATGACGCACTCTGCCAGCCTATTACCTGTATGCAGCCCTCGTTTATGGATCTGGTGGGATCGGGTATCATGGAGCCTTCCGTAAACTCCATCTTTATGCCCAGACCCGCACATGCAGGGCAGGCTCCGAAAGGATTATTGAAGGAAAAACTGCGGGGCTCTATCTCGTCTATGCTGATGCCGCAATCAGGGCAGGAAAAGCTCTGGCTGAAATTAAACCGCTCATCACTTCCCGCAAGCTCCACCACTAAAAGTCCCTCGGTAAGCTGCAGCACATTCTCTATCGAATCCGTAAGACGCCGTTCTATTCCGGGCTTTACCACCAGACGATCCACTACCACCTCTATGGTATGCTTGATATTTTTATCAAGCTCTATATCCTCGGTCAGCTCATACATATTGCCGTCAACAAGCGCACGGACGTAACCACTCTTTTTCATGCGTTCCAGAACTTTTTCGTGGCGGCCTTTCTTTCCGCGGACCACCGGCGCCAGCAGCTGGATCTTTGTCCCTTCGGGCAGCTCCATCACCTGATCGCACATCTGATCTACGGTCTGGCGCTTTATCTCCCTGCCGCATTCCGGGCAGTGGGGTATGCCGGCCCTGGCATAAAGCAGACGGAAATAATCATAGATCTCCGTAACCGTACCCACGGTGGAACGGGGATTCTTATTGGTCGATTTCTGATCGATGCTGATCGCGGGACTCAAACCCTCTATCTTTTCTACATCGGGCTTTTCCATCTGCCCCAGGAACTGACGCGCATAAGAAGAAAGGCTCTCCATATACCGCCTCTGCCCCTCCGCATAAATGGTATCAAACGCAAGAGAGGACTTTCCTGATCCGGAAAGCCCTGTAAATACTACAAATTTATTACGCGGGATCGTAAGATCGACTCCCTTTAGATTATGCTCTCTCGCTCCGCTTATGCGTATGCACTCCGAAGCCGGGAGCATCTTAAGATTCTTATTCGCCGGCATTTCATTCCTCCTTTGCCCAAGATAAAACGGATACTGTTTCAAAAATCCGGTTTGATCGATATATGCCCTCCCGGCTGTACCGGGTCATCCAGTTCTATTATCCTGTTCAGTTCCAGAAGCGGATATCCGTTTTCTTTACCACGCTTTATCACAGCCTGCGGATCCTCATCCGTGGTAAAGCAGGCCACGCCGCTGTCAAAGCCGGTCAGTTCAATATTATACAGCTTTGCTATTTCCTGCGCTTCCTGCTCATCTGCCGCCAGACACATAAGCTCGGCTCCCTCACTGAGTTTTGATCCTGAATTTCCCGCTATCGCTCCGTTCTGAATAAGATCAGCTGCGGCCACATCTTCCTCCTCTCCGTATACCGGTCTGACTGTGCCCGTAACCCCGGGTGTTTCTTTTTCCGTATCATCCTGCATATTTCCTTCTTTTTCGTTTCCCCCCGGTTCTCCTCCCACAGGCTCGATCATAACGGTGTTTTCACCTGTCTCTTTAGCTTCAATTCCCTCTGAACATCCTGCAAGCAATAATGCCGCAGACAAAGTCAATATGAATACATATCTCTTTTTCATAATCTGCCTCCAGTTACACATACGGTTCGATCCATATAATAACAGAAACCGGCAGCAAATGCTACCGGTTCCCGTTAATAAGAAACTTACGGACCGCTTATCTTACTTCCATAACAATCTTACATTTCTTTTTGCTTCCATCCTTTGCTGTGACAGTCAGGGTAGCCTTCCCCTTCTTACTGCCCCATGAAACAATTACATATCCCTGACAGGTATCACTATACTTATAATATCCTGTACATATGGTGGGATCGCTGGAAGTCACATTAAAAGCACAGTATCCGGGGCCGTCCCATCCGATCGGCACTGCGACAACATTTCCGTTCGACATAACGGCAGCCTCGAAATGCTCCTGTGCTTCAACATAATAATTAACTGTGCCGGCATACTGCCCATTACCGTTCATTGCAACAACTTTTGTAACCTTTGCCGAAGGTATGAATACACGGGATACAGAAACTCCGGATCCGTCAGCAGCGGTTGCGGTCTGACGTATGCCTATATAATAATAGTCGCCTGCCATGTACTGTGCATACATCTTTACATAATTCTTGTTGAACTGAACCGTTCCGTTAGAACCGCTTATAAGCTTAGATTTAAGCACTTCCTTTGCTTTGGCCTCATCCATATCTGCAAAGATGTACTCTTCATTTTCATCTAAGCCTACATATACAGGCTCGATAGACCAGTTAACCTTCTTATTGCTTACCTTGCCATAGCTCTCGCCGACAGTAACCTTTGTCTTGGTCTTTGCGCCTATCGCAAGAGATGTATTGGTTTCTGCCTTCCCGGTGGAATCAGCATATGTGCCAAGCACGGGAGTGCTGAACTGCAGATGGGATACGGGAACAATAACGTTAACCTTTACGATCGCCTTCTTTCCGGATCCGTCAGATGCCTCGAAGGTTATCTTGGCGCTGCCTTTTCCGAAAGCATGGATAGTAGCTGTACCATCTTCAGCATTAATACCGTTTACATCTGCTACGCCGTAATTGCTGGACTTGTAAGTAAACTGAGCCTGATTGCCCCAGTCAAGTTTTACCTTGATCCTTGTCTCATCTACAGGGTTGGTAGGAGTGTTAACCGTAAAGAGCTGAACGGAAGTTACACTGCCTTTTTTCGACTTGATCTTGTATGCTTCGTTGGTTTCTTCGGTAGTAAGCGTAACACTCTTTGCTTTTGCTGCAACTACTTTAACACGCTTCTTAGCAGTTACTCCGCTTCCGTCGGTTGCTGTAGCAACTACATAGAATGCTCCCAGAGCAGCTCCGGCTCCTACATTAACATTTCCCTTTGTATCGATAGTAACATCTGCTACGGGAGTAGTTCCGGTGATGGGCTCAACTGACCATGAAACATCCTTATAATTCGCTTCCGAAGGAGTTACGACCACCTTATAGCCGGCGCTCGCGCCCTGAGCTATGTTACTCTGTCCGATCACGCTTATTCTGGTTACCAGTCTGATAACAGTAACATTGATAACCGCTTTTACTCCGGATCCATCCATTGCCGTAACTGTAACTTTTGCCTTACCTTTACCTCTTGCTCTGAGGGT
>CAMOEK010000187.1:0-4861 GCA_946612125.1 uncultured Lachnospiraceae bacterium
GGGCTCCTCAGACTCACTGATGCAGCGGCGGTCAACCTATATGCAGCACTCTCGTTGCTATTGCAAAGTATACCAGCAGTGAAAGCGCATCAACTATAGTTGTTATAAACGGGCTTGCCATTACGGCCGGGTCAAAGCCCAGCTTCTTTGCCAGCATAGGGAGCGTACAGCCAACCAGCTTGGCCATAAGTACGGCTGAAAGCAGGGTCGTGCATACTACCAGCGCCACCATCACGCTCACTCTGTCAAATACCAGCAGCTTGACGAAATTGGCTGCCGCCAGGGAAAGTCCGCAAAGAACGGCTACGCGGAATTCTTTCCAGACCACCTTAAGCACATCCGAAAAGCCTATCTCGTTAAGCGAAAGACCACGGATAACAGTCACCGAGGCCTGACCTCCTGCATTTCCGCCGGTATCCATCAGCATGGGTATATAAGCCACCAGAACCGGCATGGAGCCCAGCGCATCCTCAAAGCCTGATATTATGCTTCCCGTAAACGTGGCGCTTATCATCAGCAGAAGCAGCCAGGGCATGCGCTTGCCCCATATCTCAAATACACTGGTCCTCATATACGGCTTATCGGAAGGAACGATAGCGGCCATCTTTTCCATATCCTCTGTGGCCTCTTCTTCCATAATATCCACAACGTCGTCGACAGTGATTATACCTACCAGCCTGTCTTCGTTATCAACTACGGGCATGGATGTAAAGTCGTACTTCTGGAATGTCCGGGCCACTTCCTCCTGGTCCATCAGTGTATTGATGCTTACGACATTCTCATGCATTATCTCGCCTATGATATCGTCATCTTTTGAAAGCAGCAGATAACGTAGGGCGACCGTTCCTTTAAGCTTACGGGTGCTGTCCAGCACATAACAGATATTTATCGTTTCTGAATCTATGCCTATGTTACGTATCCGTTCTATGGCCTGCTTTACCGTAAGATCCTCATTAAGATCCACATACTCCACGGTCATTACCGAACCCGCGGAATCCTCCGGATAACGCAGCAGATGGTTTATATCGCGTCTGGTATCGGGGCTTGCGTTTGCCAGCAGTTTCTTTACCACATTGGCCGGCATTTCCTCGATAAGGTCGGTAGCATCATCGGCCATCAGGTTATCGATGATGTTGGCCGCATCTTTTTCAGACAGTGAAGTGATAATGGAGGACTGATTATCGATCTCAAGGTACGAGAAAACATCCGCAGCCATGGATTTGGGCAGGATGCGGAAAATCTTAAGCATCTGCTCATCATCCATATGCTCCAGGAATGCAGCGATATCCGCGTCGTTCATTTCTGCCAGCTCCTGGCGCAGACGCGTATACTGCTTCGTCTCTATCAGTTCGTACAGTTCTTCAAAATCTTCCATCTTTCCAAAGCTTCTTTGCTCCGCTTAAAATGAAGAGCAACATATCAACAGTTTCAGGATCACGATGCTGCATCCGTATCCAGAAAAGTGCAGTTTCCCAGTTCTTCGATATATATGCGTCCGGCAGTCAGCTCCGTCAGAGCTTTCTTAAGGGCCTCTTTCTTTTCGACGGCGCATATCACTTCCATCGTGACATCCGTACCATAATCCGACTTATCTATGTTCTGGCCTGCATTTTTTAGATGATTGAGCACCCTGTCAACATCCGGATACTCCATGGCCAGCAGAAGGCGCTCCCCTTCCCGCTCTGTAGCCAGTATACTGTTGGCGATCCCTTCCTGTACGGCTTTTGTATATGCCCTTACCAGACCGCCCGTGCCCAGCAGCACTCCGCCGAAGTAGCGCGTTACCACCACGGCAGCATTATGCACCTCAGCGCCCGTCAGTACCTCCAGCATCGGCCTGCCTGCAGTACCCGACGGTTCCCCGTCATCGGAACAGCGGCTGTATTCATTATTTTTCCCTATAACACAGGCGCTGCAATTATGCCTGGCATCCCAGTATTTCTTTTTCATCTCGTCAATAAAGGATGCCGCCTCTTCCGGACTGTTAACAGGCCGGAGAGTCGCTATGAATCTGGACTTCTTTTCCTCATATTCACCCACGCCTCCCGTGAGCAGTATCCTCGTCTCTGACATAACGATTTATTTTAACATATTTCTCATTGATATAACAGTTATAATTTTAGCGTCAAAAAATATTTGAGATTTACAAAAAAACATTTGACAAGCTCCATCGAATCTGCTAATATACTTTTTGTTTGCGGGAATGCTGGAATTGGCAGACAGGCTAGACTAAGGATCTAGTGAATGTATTTTCGTGAGGGTTCAAGTCCCTTTTCCCGCACAAGAGACCGTGGAAGTAATTCCACGGTTTTTCTTTTTCTCTGCTTTTCACGGGACTTAACCCGGGATAGACTCTTTCGTCTTACGGGACTTAACCCATGATAAACCCCCGGCTTTATTCTACACAGCTGACTCCCACTCAAGCGCGGGCAGCATATTCTTTACGGCTGACTCCCACTCAAGCGCGGGCAGCATATTCTTTACTGTGGCCCTGTGCACCAAAAAACAGCCGCATGGCAATCGCCACACGGCTGTTTAATGATCATTTTGCGTAATCTACAACTCTTGATTCACGGATCACATTGACCTTGATCATGCCGGGATACTGCATTTCATCCTCAACTTTCCTGGATATATCCCTGGCCAGAATGACCATATCGTCATCTGATACCTGTTCCGGTACAACCATGACCCTGACTTCCCTGCCGGCCTGTATAGCAAAGGATCTTTCCACTCCCTTAAAGGAATTGGTTATCTCTTCAAGCTGCGACAGACGATTGGTATATGTGCCAAGCGTATCGCGTCTTGCCCCCGGCCTTGCTGCCGAGATAGCATCTGCTGCCTGAACCAGACAAGCGACCATTGACTGAGGCTCCACATCACCATGGTGAGCTTCCACCGCATTAATGACCACCGGAGATTCTTTATACTTACGGCACAACTCTGTTCCCAGCTGAACATGCGAACCTTCCATATCGTGGTCGATGGCCTTGCCTATATCGTGCAGTATGCCTGCGCGTCTGGCGGCTCTGGCATCAAGTCCCAGCTCCGAAGCAAGATGTCCTGCAAGCTGAGATACTTCAATGGAATGAGTAAGTGCATTCTGTCCAAAACTGGTCCTGAATTTAAGACGTCCGATAAGTTTGGTGAGCTCCGGATTAAGACCATGAACGCCACATTCAAGTAATGCTGCTTCGCCCTCTTCCTTCATGATATTGTCAACTTCCTTGCGGGCTTTATCAACCATCTCCTCGATACGCGCGGGATGGATACGTCCATCCACGATAAGACGCTCAAGAGCGATCCTTGCAACCTCACGGCGCACCGGATCAAATGCAGAAAGCACAACAGCTTCAGGAGTATCATCTACGATCAGCTCAACTCCGGTCATTGTCTCCAATGTACGGATATTGCGGCCTTCACGTCCGATGATCCTTCCCTTCATCTCATCACTGGGCAATTGCACTACCGAAATGGTAGTTTCGGATACATGGTCTGCAGCGCATCTCTGAATAGCTGTTACCACACATTCTCTGGCCTTCTTATCGGCCTCTTCCTTTGCTCGGATCTCCGCCTCTTTGATCTTCATGGCGGTCTCGTGCTTTACCTCTTCCTCAACGGATTTCAGTAAATACTCCTTTGCCTGGTCGGAGGATAACCCTGAGATCCGTTCCAGCTCCTGCAATCTCTGTGCACTGAGCTTTTCGACCTCCTCTCTTTTCTTGTTGAGGTTGTCTTCCCTCTGTGCCAGACTCTGTTCCCTTCTCTCGATCGCTTCAGTCTTCTTATCTATCGACTCTTCCTTCTGCTGTATCCTGCGTTCCGAACGCGCCTGTTCATTTCTGCGCTCTTTAAGCTCTCTGTCCAACTCGTTCTTAGCCTTGATCGTTTCTTCCTTAACTTCGATCATGCTCTCACGCTTCTTCTCTTCAGCAGTCTTTAAAGCCTCATCGATGATCGTCCTCGCTTTATCCTCAGCGTTACCTATCTTAGCCTCTTCGTCCCTCTTATATTTATCAACAGAAACTTTTGAAGTAACAGGTATGGCAATGAGGAGCGTGACAACCGCAGCGATCACTGCGCCTATAAGATATTCCATAGGTGCACCTCCTTTATTAAATTTTCATTGTGCAAACAAAAAAGCTGTTGAAACCACAACAGCTTTATTATAGTCTTTTGAATAATGTTATGTCAAGTCAAACATCACTGCCGATATATCTTCGCCCTTAAATCCCCTGCGGCTGAGGTAGGCATACATCCTCTGTTTTTCCTTGCGGTCTGCTTCCTGAGGATCGTACCTGCGCTTTTCGAGAAGGTTCTTTATCAGCTCCCTCTCCTGTTCCCTTGCAGGCATCTGCTCCTCGCTCTCCGTAAGCGCTTCGGCTATCAGCTCGCGCGATATCCCTTTCTTCATCAGCGCCTGACGGATATATCCTATGCTCTTTCGTCCGCGATAACACTCGATATATCTGCGAACATAGGATTCGTCGTTTACATAGCCGTACTCTTCCATCCGGCCCAGCGCATAATCACGGGCTTCCTTTGGATATTTGCCGCTTATAAGCTTATCCTCCAGTTCCCTGCGCGTCATATCCCTGCTTCCCAGAAGATACAAAAGTCTGTTAAACGCCCTGGGACAGAGTACATCTTTATATATGCTTTCCAGCTCGGCGTCGCTTACGGAACTGCCCTTATGTATATCCAGCCGGTTGAGTTCGGCCCTGTATAAGACAAAAGCAAATTCACCATCCAGCCAGACCTCGCTTTTGCCTTTACCGACAGGGATGAGATCCGTTACTTCTTTCACTACCTGTACCTCTATCAAGATCCTTCGGGCTAAAGCCCTCAGGATGACTATTGC
>CAMOEK010000188.1:0-4829 GCA_946612125.1 uncultured Lachnospiraceae bacterium
CGCCCGGATCTTTTTCATGTCGGTATCGTTTACAGTCCCGCGCCGCTGCACCTTGATAATTTCAAACAGTCTGTCATTCCAGAGAAAGCCAGTCTCCCCATTCACTTGCTGTGCCTTCCGGGTAAAGCTTCATGAAACCTCCGGTCGGAACAAATGTCAGTTCGGATATATATGTCTTTCCGCTTACACTGTACAGATCGACCCTCACAAACCTGAACTCTTTGCTCAGTTCCCTGGAAATATCTTTCATTTCGCCGATATTATCCGGCAGCTTTATTTCATAGGGACAATTATCATGTCCCCCCAGTCTGATGCCCGTCTTCCTGCAATCCATGTCATAATAATCAATGTACTTATCCTTTTCTCCGTCTTCACCCATTGAAGAAATGTACATTACTCTCGGCGTACCGTTAAAACAATAGAATTTGTAAGTATCTATACTGTCCCCAAGATACTCCTCGATTATTATCCTTGGTTTGATAAACCGGTACTGGGTCTCTGCCCATTCTTTCCAGTATGATTCCTTCAGCCATGCATCCAACTGTCTTGACACATCCTGCAGATCCACGGCCCCTTTGCTGCTGCAGATGATATTATAACCACATCCGTGCGTACACTTTGCGACAAATTCCTCAGGTAGTTCGCTCCAATCTATATCTGATGCTCTGCCATACACACCATACAGCTTCGGCAGAATATCCCCATACCCTCGTTCCTCCAGATACGATCTTACCCCGTATTTATCTGCACATTGGGTGACCAGTGGATTATCGTAATACTCTCCCAGCTTCAGGTATTGGAGCTTTTCATTTATATCTTTTGGTTTTTCGAGACTGATGTTTCTTTTGAAATTGTGATAAAAAAGACGTTTCGTCCCATACTTCGGTGATATGGTATTTATCGTCCTTCTTATTATCCTGTTAAGCTTCTTTTTCATTTGCTTCCATGTAATATCTTCGCGATATCGGTATAGGTACTCCATCTGCTGCCGTAGAGCCGTTCAGCTCCGGACAATATCAGGAGTTCATAAACAGCATCCTTCATTCCTTTTAATGTACGTCTGCTTCTCTCTATATCATCCGCATCGATTATGCTTTTTTCGAATCTGTTCTTTATATCAGAAAACAAAACGCCATCATCTGTAGCAACATATATCTTTATCTCCGGATCCTTTTTTATTTCATCCTCTATCACAGATATGAAGCTTTCTGTTGTACTCTTTTCAATCGATCGTTTATTATCGGTCCTGCGGATATGACACGCCACGTATCTGCCTATACTGCAGATCCTTTCATTCGCCCGCATCACTATTTCTTTGTTAAAGGCTTCTTTCTTTATTTCCGTTTTACCGAAATACTGTATACATGTATTGATATAGATCATGTCCTTGCCCCCGGCAAAGTCTTCAAATGATCTTTTCAGATTTTCATCACTTTCCGGGTATCCGTTGACAGGAAACCGATACTTACGAAACTTCCTGATCCGCCCTGTGTACCGCTGATACTGCACCCGATCTTTCAGCGCCTGTATCAGCCCGCTGATCTCTATACTCTGCCTGATCCGGCCCCTGGGCAGCCTTATGTTTGTTACTTCCGCATCCCCCGGTTCGAAAATATCTTCATAATCGCATGCACATTCACCGTTATTCCGCCATATCACACTGTATTCACAGCCCAGTTCACGGCACAGCTGCTCAGTCGCATTTATCGCCATGATCCTGTTGCACATTCCCCCGCTCGGGTCAATGTATACTTTCATGTCTTAACGACCCCGATATCCTCTTCAGCTGTCTGCATATGCCCTTTATGTTCAGATTTCTTTTTATCCGTTTTATCGTATCGGAGTGGTAATGATAGAAACTCCGGCTGATCCTGAGGTCAGGCTCCAATACTTCCAGCTTTATGCTGTCCTTTGGATCATGCAGCCAGTACTCCACCCGGTCAGCCCTGCCCTGGTTAGTGCCGCTTCCGTCACGTCCGTTGTTTATCACCAGTGTCTTTGCAGGGTATACGGTGTATCTGTTCTGCAGACTCTGAGCGAAACACCACCTGATAGCCCACGAGTCTATCAGACCGCTCCTCTGATCCTTCAGCATCCTTACCATGTCATTTCCCCCGCGATTAAACTGTCTCTGCAGTCTCCTGCTCTCCAGCAGTTCGCTGTACCTGCCGACATTCCAGTCAACAGTGTCCCATCTGTCTTTCCAGGTGCCCCAGCCGTAGCTGCATCCTCTGTACCCGAAAAACACATCATGCTTATAATGCTTCAACGCCCTTAAAGGCTCACTGTACCCCGTTACAGACCATACTCTCTCTTCATCCCGGTAAAAATCCAACACATCATTCATATATCGCAGGAAATCTCCGGTCACGGTCAGATCATCTTCGACTACAATAACCTCCCCATGAGCATCTATCACTTCCGATACTCCGGATATGACACTGTCTGCCAATCCCCTGTTTTGATCATTCTTTTTTACGGACACGCTCTTAAAGTTGTTTTTTTCACAGAAATCATCCAGAAGTCCCCGGACTTCCGATACTCCATGTATATCCTCAGCCCCCTTCGGACCATCCGAGAAGATATACAGATCCGCTGCTTGCGCGCCGTCGCAATCATTCAGGGAACGCAGACATTCTTTCAGCTTATCCGCCCTGTTGTATGCAAATACTGCAACCGGTGCTCTCATTTGTCTATAATGCTCCTGTAGCATCCTTTATACTGATCGCATATCATGTCAGGATCATGTTGTTTCATTTTCCGGTTTATTCTTTCTTCGGTCCCTTCGATCATTTCCTTGTTTTTCATGCTGAATATCTCATCTATCATATCCGTCGCCGTATCCGGTTCATTTATGCTGTATGTCATATACTGGGCATACTGCCCCAGAACGCTCCTTGTTCCTCCCACGTCAGAAGCCACGACTGGCACCCCTGTTATCATTGCTTCTGCCAATGAATTCGGCGAATTCTCCATAACCGATGACTGCAGGCATACATTCGCCTTCAGATACTGATCTTTCATCTGTGCTGCGTTCAATGTGCCCATATACGTTATGTTCTGCTCCAGTCCGTATCTGTATATCATACGTTCGATACAGGATCCATATGTATTCTGCCTTATCTTATCTCCTATAGTCCTGCATCTGGCATCTCTCCCCGTTGTATACAGATGTACATCCGGGTATTTTCCTTTTAGTTTATTCAGGATCTGCAGGGCAATATGCATTCCTTTTATCGGATAATAGGATTCCGGCAAAAAAATACTGTGCGGCCGGCATAGATCATAATTCCATCTAAGTCCGTCATAGAATTCATTTCTCAGTATTTCCTCACAGTAATGGTATTCTGCCAACGGGTTTATACTTTCTACAATGCTTCTGTCCCATTCCGTGCGTCCTATCACATGTTTTGCCTTTTTTATCGTTTCGATCTCATGGATCCCTCTAAGATAGAAGCGTTTCTGCTGCCCGGTAATATTGTCTCTGCGCAGGAGATCATGAAAAGTACAACGATCAATGTCTTCCTGCGAAAGATAATCCGTGTAGTGCTTGGCATATTCGGAAATGAGCCCCTGTATAGAAACGACTGTCCTTATCCCGGATGCTTCAGCCGCTGTGAGCATCTCAAGATCATGGACAAATTCCGTCCCCCATATGTGGATGATATCCGGTTTTTCTTTATCTATTATCTTTTCGAAAAACACCTTTCTTTTTTTGTTTACGGTGGTTTCCGTCATTTTGGGCATATAGAATCCATACCACCTATTGTTTTTCGCTTCTCCGCGGATTCTTTTGTGTAAATTTGTTCCGAACACGCTTATCAACTCGATATCACTGTCATCCATGAATCTTCTCGACAGGATATCGCGCCAACCGCCCCCATGGCTTTTCGCCACTCCGGTAAGATCGGATACTACAGGTAATATTGAATTTGTGATCCAGAGTACTCTCACTTTCTTATAACCTTGCCAAGATCCTCAGATAAGGGGTTATGCTATGCCAGATCGCTTTTTTCAAGCCGAAGTTCTTTTTAAGAAAATAAAACCACTCCCGAGCAGGTAACCCTTTGCTGCTCTCCTTGATACGGACCCTTTCCATTCTGGGCAGGCTGACGTCTCTCCACGTTCCATCAATATCATTTCCTTCACACCTCCCGACATAATACGGAGTCATAAGGATGGATACCCCACGTCCCTTCAGCATGAAGCAATAATCATAGTCTGCCATCGAATGGCTGTAGTGCGGATCAAATCCTCCGGTTTTTCTGAACACTTCAAACGGCATCAGAAAAGCGTTCATATCCGCCACCTCGCACCAAAGATCCGGATCATCTATGTACAGCCGCCTCCTGCTCACTTTACCCATCTCATAGACCGACCCGCCATGAGTACGTCTTCCCTCCTGATCACATGTCGCACCGCATATACACGAACCCGGATCTGACCTTTCCGTTTCTATCATGCGCAATACTGCCCTGTCCTCGAAGACCACATCATCATTTACCATCAGGAGATAATCCGTGCGGTCCTCTTTTGCAAGCAGGGCTTCCATTCCCGCTCTCATGCCACCGGCCCAGTAGAGATTTCCATTCCCCTCTATTATCTCGATCTTTCTTTGCTTTTCTGCGGCAAATCTCTGCAGCATTTCCGCTGTACCATCGGTGCATCCGTCGTCCACGACAAAATAGCGCATATCCAGGCCGGTATCATCCAATGAATATACGCATTCTCTTGTCTTTTCGATTCGGTTATGTGATGTAAATAATACAGTTACGCTGCTCATTCGTAATACACACACCTGTAAGTGAAATTCATCGGATTCTCGAGCT
>CAMOEK010000189.1:0-4809 GCA_946612125.1 uncultured Lachnospiraceae bacterium
GCAAAGCTTCATCTGCTATACACTCTGCTCTTTAAAGAATCCCTCAAGCCGCCCAAGGCCTTCCATGAGCGTTGCCCTGTTGCAGCCCAGATTCATCCTCAAAAAGCCTTCTCCGCCGGTGCCGTAAACTTTTCCGTCCGACAAAAACAATCCGGCCTTTTCCTTAATATCCCGCCAGAGCCCTTCCGCCGGCATCTTAAGCCACAAAAGATAGGTGGCGTCGGAATGAACGGCTTTTATCTGCGGTATATGCTCTGAAATATATTCCTCTGCTACGCGTCTGTTTTCGAATACATATTCGCGCATCTCATCCAGCCACGCTCCGCCTTCGTTAAAAGCAGCTGTTGCCGCTACACATGCAAAGGAATTGGGCTCGGCAACCTCATCCGTATTAAGTGCGCGCCACATCTTATGATGCAGCGTCTTGTTCTCCGAATAAACCGCTGCCGTATGGATCCCGGCAATATTGAATGCTTTTGTGGGCGCTATCAGCGCTATCCCGTTTTCCCTGCATTCAGCAGACGCCGACAGATAAGGGACATAGCCCATGCCGGGACGCACTATGTCGCAGTGGATCTCGTCGGATATCACGATAACGGAATGCTTTTTAGCAAGCCTTCCTACCTCTGCCAGCTCCTCCCTGCTCCATATCCTTCCGCCGGGATTCTGCGGATTGCAGAGCAGCATCAGGCTCACCTGGGGATCCGAAAGATCCCGCTCAAGCTGCTGCATATCCATGTTATAAGCTTCCCCGTCAAAAACAAGCGGACTCTCCAGCGGCATGCAGCCGTTATTTATTATGCTGTTAAAAAAAATATTATACACCGGGGTCTGAATAAGCACTTTTTCTCCCGGTGTAGTAAGTTTGCGTACTGCAGACGATATCGCCGGGATCACTCCCGTGCAGAATATCAGTCCTTCCTTATTTATTTTAAACCCGTGGCGTTCATCCCACCACTTTATATATGCGTCGTACCACTCATCCGTTATCTCATCATAACCAAACACGCCGTGGTCGAGACGCTCCTGCATTGCCTTAACTATCTCGGGCGCCGCAGGAAAATCCATGTCCGCTACCCACATAGGCAGGACATTATCATCAACCATCCATTTGCTGGAAGCCGTTTTGCGTCTTGACGGCAGTGAGTCAAACTCATACATCCTTTTTCTCCCTTATCCATGCGGGAGCATCCAGGCGTAAATCCACTGCATCGCAGACTATCTTTGTATTTTCGGGATTAACCTTGTCACGCTCTATGATCAGTTCCTTTATAGCCGTGGCCTTGATGGTTCCTCCGGTTGGATTGAACACGCTGTCGATCTTTGTCCTTATATCAGCCTCTACCTTTGAATACTCAAATGCAAGAGTAGTATTGATCAGCTTGCAGTTCTTCATTACCAGATCATCGATATAACACATGCCCTGAAGACTCTCTATGGTGCAGTTGATAAAAGTAAGTCTCTTCGAATTCCAGCCCAGATATTCTCCGCAGATATAAGTATCATAAACCGTAACATCCGTGGAATTCCAGAAAGCATCCTTCGAGATCAGGCGGCTGTTCTGCACTTCAACATTATTCACTCCGTCAAATGAGTAATTGCCATCCAGATTGAGATGATCTATATCCATGCCGTCGCAGTTCATCGCAAAGTAATCGCCCTTTGCAGATACATTCTTCAGCTCCACATTGTTGCAGTTCCAAAGAGTCTCCTGCGCATTGGTAAATACCACATCCTTAAGACTTAATTTGTTGCAGCGTCTGAAGTTCTTCGGCGCCTGTATCAGCGCATCCTTTACGCTGATATCATTTGAATACCACACGCCCGCTCTGGCCATATCCATCCAGGTGCAGCGTTCAAGCTTAACATCATTACAATACCACAGCGGGTATTTCCATCCGAATCTGCTGTTAAATATACGCAGATTGCGGCTTTCTTTCAGCGGTGATTCTCCATTGTCAAAAATGCAATCCTTAAGTGTCAGACCATCGCTGTCAAACAGTGCTCTCTCCCCCTCGAAGTATGCCTGTCTGATCTCCTTCATTTAAACATTTTCTCCTTCTTATATTTTATCTGTAAGTTACCTTATTAACTCTCCCCAGTCGCTTATTCCTATCACGCTCTTCGCCCATGCGTCGTACTCTCCGTCATTGGGGCCGCCCATATTGTTATAAACTTCCCACGCCTTGTCGGTAAAGCGCGCTCCGGTCGAATCATCAAATGAATAAATCATTATATCCACATAAGGGTTGCGGACGCATGCCTGATAAGATGCATAGAGTGCTGCTGCCTGCACCTCAGCTCCCTGATTTGCAGATATACCGGTCTCGCTGGCCATCATTGCTCGGACAGCGCCCGAAGGCGATCTGAGCGAACCGGAGGTCATGTAATTGGTTATCGTGCTCATATTCTGGAAACTGATCATGGCGTTGGAATTGACCATGCGTCCGTATATAGGATCGATAGCGCCCATATCCCAGATCTTTGCATAAGTCAGGGGCACGGGATGGGGATGGAATGCAAGCCCCCAGTCAATATTGCCGCCTGCGCAGATATTTGCATTAAACTTATCGATAAAGTCCTTTCCGTCAAGGAACCAGTATGCTTCCTGGTTTGTCATGTTTCTGTCCCAGTTCTGATCCAGGCAGATGAACACGCGCGCGTTTGCGTTGGTACTCTTGATCGCATTATAAGCCACGCGGAAGCCCTGCATATACTCTCTTACATAAGTATCCCAATCCGTATAAGCGATGTAGCACCACTTGCGGACATTTACTTCGTTACCGATGATGTAGTCCTGGGTTCCTGCCATATTGGCCACGCCCTTCATAGCATTAGCCAGCGCATTTACACCGTCTGCATTCGATGCGTTGAACATGTACTGAAGCGGTCCCTCATCAACCATATGGCTGTCGCCCTGGTTAGCCCTTGGATGCTTTAATACTGCGCTGTTGCCGTAGTTGTTGATCTGCATTATATATGCGGGGATACCGTTATTGGTATCCAGATTCCAGTTATAGAAATAATCTGTAAGTCCCTTCTTGGGATAACCCACGCGCTCTCTGGTATTGGTAGCCAGTATCTCGGGGTTGGTAATATACTGGGGTGAACCCTGCATAACGGGTGCTCCGCCCTGGATAGCTGCAAAAACATACTTGCAGTAAAGTCCCGGTACGGCTCCGTCGCCCATCGCAACATCTGCTGCCGCGCTCGCAGTCGTTTCAATGCTTCCTATATCTGCTGCTCCGTCCAGGCTGTACTGATAAGGAGCCAGCTTGTAAACATGAAGCTTTCCGTCCTCTGATGCAGGCGCAGAATCAAAATTAGCGCTGAGATGTACCACCGATGCGTCCACCAGACGGCATGAACTGTTTGATGCCGGTACAGGCGCTGCCGCCACTGCTACGGGAGGTGTTGTCTCTTCGGGCTTATCCTCAGCGGGCGCTGCATTATCCGATACGGCATTTGCGCTTACAGCTTCATTTTTCGATACTCCATCAACGCTGTCAGCCTCATTTTCGGATACCTCATTGTCGCTTACGACATCGTCTTCCTCCGGCTCTTCCTCTGCATCATTTTGCGAAATTGCAGCCAATGTTCCGTTCGCCGAAGCGGATAAAGTTCCGCTATCGCCGTTTCCACCGTCTTCACTGCTGTTTGCCGCCGCCGCTTTATCAACATCAGCGCCTTCACTGCCATCATTAAACAGACTGGCTATGGCCACGCCCAGCACGATCACAATAACAGCCGCAGCCGCAAAAACGCCTATCCATGCGCCTTTTGACAATCTTAGTTTCCTTTTCATAGTATCCTCCTTGTGAATAAAACAGACAGCGTACCCGCCTATTTTACAGGCAGTAACGCCGTCTCGTCAATGCTTTTTTATACCGGCTTTTTAGATGCCGCGTCAACCACATGGGAAAGCAGTACCGAAGTGGTGACGCTCCCCACCCCTCCGGGCACGGGCGTAATGGCGTCAACCACTGCCTCTGCCTCATCATACTTCACATCCCCGCAGAGTTTGCCTTCTTCATTAACATTAATTCCTACATCTATAACGATCTGTCCCGCTCTCAGATAAGAAGCATCTATTACTCCGGCGCGGCCTGCCGCCACCACCACTATATCCGCTTCCTTAACCACCTCGGGCATGTTCTGCGTCTTTGTATGGCAGATCGTCACCGTGGCATTTTTCTTTATCAGCATCATGGCTGCGGGCTTGCCCACTACCAGGCTGCGGCCTATCACCACGCATTTTTTTCCGGCAGGATCTATACCGTAGTGATCCAGTATCTCCATAACGGCAGAGGGTGTGCAGGGCGAATAGCCCTTATCCTTGCCGGCAAAAACCCCTGCCAGCGATATATCGGTAATGCCATCCACATCCTTAGCCGGATCCAGGACATTGATTATCTTCTCCTCATTAAGATGCTTAGGCAGCGGGCGGAACAACAGAACGCCATGCACGGAATCATCCGCATTTATCTCTTCGATCTGCTCGATAAGTTTCTCCTCCGACACATCTGCCGGCAGCACATACTTCTTATAAGCCACGCCAAGTGTTTCGCAGCGCTTTGTCGCTCCTCTCTCATAAGAAAGATCGTCTTCGCGCTCACCCACGCGCACTATGCCCAGGCAGGGCTCTATCCCCTTTTCTTTAAGAGCCTGAGCCTTTTCTTTGATGCGCTCGTTTAATTCCGCATTTACTTCCTTGCCTAATAATTGTTTTGCCATGATGTAGTTCCTTTCCATAATTTAATTCTATCAAGATCCTTCGGGCTTCGCCCTCAGGATGACACGATCCCGGTT
>CAMOEK010000190.1:0-4802 GCA_946612125.1 uncultured Lachnospiraceae bacterium
CTGCCGTTTTAAATTCATTGTTGTAATATGCGATCAGGTCTTCGTTAGCAAGCATGTCTTCTTATAAAACAGTTCCGGGTATACATCACGGTATTTTGCATAATCCTCCGAGGTCCGCCCCCAGTCAAACGCCTTACCCGCATCAATCCTGCTGTCTCTGATTTCCATAGCTGATATACCTCCATAAATTGAACCCACGGGGACGGGGGCAGGGGTCCACTATACTATCTCAATCCCCATTTTTATCACTCTGTTACCAGTTCAGATACCTCTCTCCGTATGTCGTAGAGTCCTGCATGCATTCATCCAGCTTATCCGACCACTGCTTCGTGTAATCATCCTCGAGCATCTGATAAAGAATATGGAAATAGCTGTTGAAATCTTCTCCGCCCTCCAGCTCGTATCCGCCGACCTTTATTTCATTCTCATCGGAATCGTAAAGAATTATATACCGCTGGGTTCCGTCCGTTCTGTCAGCTTCCTTCCCGACATCCATAGTATACACCATTTCCGGAGAAAAGAAGCTCCTGATCTCTTCCATTCTGTCATCGGAAAGCTGCTCTCTTCCCAGCTCCGTATCATAATACAATACTATCAGGGTTCCGTCGTTCAACAGCGTATAATGTAAGGATTCATAAAACCAGGGCTCATAGACCCTGAGGGTGAACATGGTGTTTCCGCTGAATTCCGGAAGATTTTCTTTCACATCTTTAAGAAAAGGTTCCGGCGTGTCCGGCCCCTCTATATCCTGAAGGTCATACTCAGCAAAGAATTCTCCGTCCTTATATGCCACAACCTTATCCCGGATCAGGCTTAGCAGATAACAGCTGCCGGCATGATGATAGGCCAGCATGTGGTTATACATATTGATATTTGTCTCACCCGCATCCGGCAGTTCGAATAATATGGCGATATCTTCATAGGGAACGTTATAATAAGACTTCACATTCTTCAGATAATAATCATGCATATATCCGGCTTCGCCGCCATCATAGATATCCACATCCGCAACTACATTTGCAGACCCGGCGGCCTTTTTACGACTCACACCGCTCTTTAAGGAGACACTGATGAAAAACAGCCGGCCATGTGGCCGGCTGTCCTCAGCATAAACCATATCCTTATTATTTTAACGTATCATTCATGCTTCCGAGTCTGTATCCCTTCATATCCAGCGTAACAAATAAAAATCCCAGTTCTTTAAAATATTTATATATCGCTTCACGGATCTCTTCCGACGCAAGACGCGGTATATCCACAGCCGGTACCTCTATCCTGGCCAGTTTACCGTGCATGCGCACCCTTTCCTCCAAAAAACCGTGCTCTATCAAAAACTGCTCTGCCTTATCTATCATTTCAAGCTTTTCATTGCTTATCTCTTCTCCGTATACAAAACGGGAAGCAAGGCAGGCATATGAAGGTTTGCTCCAGGTAGGCAATCCCATGGCTTTTGATATGGCGCGTATATCTGCTTTACCAAGCCCGGCTTCTCTTAAAGGACTTTTAACTTCCAGCTCTTCGACCGCTTTAAGTCCCGGACGATAATCTCCCAGATCATCCATGTTGGAGC
This sequence comes from uncultured Lachnospiraceae bacterium, assembly GCA_946612125.1. Classification (GTDB taxonomy): domain Bacteria; phylum Bacillota; class Clostridia; order Lachnospirales; family Lachnospiraceae; genus NK4A136. Next base: position 1,571 of record CAMOEK010000190.1, read on the forward strand.
CTTCTGCCGTATAAGCAATGCCATTTTCATGCGCTATCTTTGCGATCTCGGTAAAGATGCCTTTTTTGCAATAATAGCATCTGTCGGCGCTGTTTTTCCTGTAGCCTTCTTCTTTCATCGGGTCTGCATGGCATACAATTTGCCGTATGCCTCTTTCCCTGCAAAAATCCGCCGCTTCCTTAAGCTCACGCTCCGGCACCGATGGATCCGCCTGTGTTACGGCTATAGTCTTATCTCCCAGCACCTCATGCGCAGCCACCAGCAAAAATGTGGAGTCAACTCCGCCCGAAAAACCGACTGCCAGTGAACCCAGCTCTTTGATATACGCTTTAAGCTTATCAAGTTTTTGCTGTAATTCCTCACTCAGGGTTTCATTTAAATCTCTCATTGATCTCCTCCTGCATTTGAAGAGTATTTATTCTCCAAGAAATTTATATAAAAGCCTGTACAGTTCTTCTGCTTCTTCCCTGGAGAAAAGCGCTGCGCTCTCTGATATCTTTTGCGGGATATCCTTACACTTTTCTTTTAATTCATTGCCCTTATCACTGATCTTTATGATGGTAACGCGTTCGTCTTCTTTAGATCTGCCCCTGGTAATATATCCTTCTTTTTCAAGATTCTTTAAAAGCGGAGTAAGCGTGCCCGCGTCCAGATGCAGGATATTTCCCAGCTGTCCCACATTTACGCTTTCCTTTTCCCAAAGCACCATAAATACGATATACTGCGTATATGTAAGCCCCAGAGGTTTCAGATACGGCGTATAAGCCGCTACTATCTTTCTTCCGCAGGCATACATCGGAAAGCATAATTGATTTTTGAGTAAAAGCTGTTCGTATTCCTGTCCCATCTTAATCTCCTTTACATAAGCCCCGCCACGAATTTATCTACTTCCTCCATTTTAACAGAGGGCTCAAATCTTGCAACTACATTACCTTTTCGGTCTACCACGAACTTGGTAAAATTCCACTTTATCTCGGGATTATTCTTGTAATCCTTATCATATTTGGGCAGCATTACGCTCATCGCCAACGCTGCCGCACCCTTTCCAAAACCTTCAAAACCCTTTTGGGATTTAAGATACTTAAACAAAGGAATGGCATTCTCACCATTTACATCTGCTTTCTTCATCTGCGGAAACTGTGTGTTATACTTCAATGCACAGAACTCATGTATCTCTTCATCCGTCCCGGGGGTCTGACCCGCAAACTGATTGCAGGGTACATCGATCACTTCAAAGCCCTGATCATGATACTTCTCATACATAGCCTCGATATCTTTGTAATGAGGCGTAAATCCGCAGCCGGTGGCGGTATTCACTATAAGGACCACCTTACCTTCGTAATCCTTCATTGATATCTCTTCGCCCGATGCAGCTGTTACTGACAGATCATAAAAACTCATGGTCAAATCCTCCTATTTATTTAACAGGTTTATCTTGCATTTGACCATATTATATTTTATCCAAGTTAGTTTGTCAATGTAAAAAAACTGAAGACTCCTCCCATTCAAAATAGTATAACCTTATACCATAAATGCCAAAAACACACATATGTTTTTATGCGACATGAGCAATATTTATTCTAACAGCAGAATATCAATAACATTATCCAGCACCTTATCGCAATAATTCAGATCCTCCTCTGTAGGAGCTGTCAGATCCGGGATCATTACCGTAAACAGCCCGGCCGCTTTCGCGCTCCTTATCCCATTAGGCGAATCCTCTACTGCTATTGCATTATCTGCTGCACAGTCTGCTAATCTGAGTGCCTCAAGATATACGTCCGGATACGGCTTTCCCCGTGATACGCTTTTCGTTGATATAACGCGCGCCGGATCAAGACTAAGCCCCGCATCTTTGGTATAGCGCTCCACCCTTGAAACGGGCGAAGCCGTCACAATATTGTAAGGCCGCTTTATCCTGTCCATCTCAGCTAAAACCGCAGCAGCATTTTCCTTCGCTTTTATCGGATCTGCCGCCCTGTTTTCTTCCATCAGTTTTTTCCGTTTCTCACGAACCGCATCGTATATATCTTCACCGTATTTTTCTTTAAACCACGCTCGTGAAAGCGAGCCATCCAGGCTTCTTAACGAAAGCGCTTCTTTCTCACTAAGGACATAGCCGAAGCTTTTAGCCGCTTCGATCCAGAAGCGGCGATACAGCGGCTCGGTATCCAGCAATACTCCATCAAGATCAAAAAACACCGTTCTCATATCTGTCATACAAAGTAATGATAAACTTACTTCCCTTTCCTGCTTCGCTCTCAGCCTCGATCCTGCCATTATGCAGATTTATGATCTGCTTTGCCATTGCCAGACCTATGCCTACGCTGTTGACAGAAGCATTATCAGCCTTATAGAAACGCTCAAAGATATGGGGCAGATGTTCCTTTTCAATGCCTTTTCCGTTATCTTCGATGATCAGGCTTGTATATATATTATTCTGCGAAGCATATATTTTAACGCAGCCGCCTGCTGCGGTATGTTCTATGCAGTTTTTGACTATATTTGAAACAGCCTCCCTGAACCAGTGCTTATCGACCCTGATCTGTATCGTTTCCGGAATGCTGCATTTCAGATCCACCTCTGCCACTTCGGCCAATACGCTAAGAGGATCAGCGAGATCATCCAGCATCGCCTTAAGCGATACAGCTTCTGTTTTCATCTCCAGCACGCCTGCTTCCAGCTGTGACAGCGTGAGCAGATTTTTGATAAGCCAGGTCATTTTATTGATCTGGGAATCTATCTTTCCGGCATACTCAAGACGCTGCTCATCGCTCACTTCTTCATTCATAAGCAGCTCACACATCAATGAAATTGCGGTAAGGGGCGTTTTGAACTGATGGGATATGTCAGACATCATATCCGACATGTATTTTTTCTGATCATGCTCGGATGCATACTGTTCACGCAGTATTGTGATCACTTTGTATATCTCGCTTTGCAGTATGCCTATGCTTCCTTCCGATATCTTCTGCATTTCGGGCAGCGAAGTATAGTCCTGTACTTTTGTAATGTAAGAGATCAGTTCGTTTATCTGCTTTTCCGATCTTCTTTTTTCTGTAATATCGACAATGATCACTGCGATCAGCGCAAGAAATAGTACTCCCGCCATCAGGAGCGAATCTCTTAACAGTATGCAGAGCGCTGCCGCTATGATAAAGATCGCAATCCTGAGTTTCATCAGTCCATCCTGTAGCCCATGCCGCGAACGGTCTGTATCACGGGCTCATCG
>CAMOEK010000191.1:0-4767 GCA_946612125.1 uncultured Lachnospiraceae bacterium
GCGCCTCTGCTCACAGGTAATGAGGATTGCGAAGCAATCCGAATCTACTGTGCTGCTTCCCCCATATCAATTTAGATTTGAAATCTCCGTTGGATGTGATATAATATCATAATCATTTTATTAGCACGGAGGGCGCCATGAAAAATATCAAAGATTACATACGCACGATCCCCGATTTTCCTCAACCCGGGGTACAGTTCAGGGATATTACCACGATGATCCAGAATGCGGACGGCCTTAAGCTGGCTGTTGACACCATGTGCGATCTTGTTAAAGATATGGATTTTGATGTTATCTGCGGAGCGGAATCCAGAGGCTTTATCTTTGGAGCGCCTATGGCGTACAATCTGCACAAGCCCTTTGTATTGATAAGAAAGAAGGGCAAGCTGCCTTTTAAGACCATATCGCAGAGCTATGATCTGGAGTACGGCAGTACCGAGATAGAGATGCATGTCGACAGCTTTGAGAAGGGCGCAAAAGTTCTTATCGTTGACGATCTGATCGCAACTGGCGGCACCACCGAGGCAATGATCAAACTGGTGGAAAAGCTGGGAGGAGAAGTCAGCGGCGTATGCGTGCTGATCGAGCTTCCCGATCTTAAAGGCCGTGAGAAGATCTCTGCATACAAACTGGTGAGCGCAGTCAGTTACGAAGGAGAATAAAATGTCCGGGCTGAGCGTTCGTCGCCGGGCTGTAACAATAAGCGGGAAAGGAGGAAGCAGACATGGCAGATGATAATAAAGATCTGGACAGCATAATAGAAGAAAACATGAATTCGGGCGTGGAAGCTTCCGATGTTTCCGGCATCAGCGCGCCTGTCGAAGAAGGTGACAAAAAGAAACTGCTGGAGCGTATCACGGTTACGGCGCCGCTTGGCATAAATTCCCAGGAAGTGCCCGCTGCAGATGAGTCCACTCCCGATGTTACTGATGAGCATGTTGCGGTTGTCATCGATAACGGACGCATCGAAGACATAGCCGAGTTCCAGGCACCGGAAGTTCTGTACGAAGAGCTTATCAAGCGCGTTATGAGATACCATCCTTCGGATGATATCTCGCTTATAGAAAAGGCTTATGATACTGCCAGACAGTTCCATAAAGACCAGCTCCGCAAATCCGGAGAGCCTTATATAATCCACCCTCTGTGTGTGGCCATTATACTTGCTGATATGGAAATGGATAAAGAGACCATAGCAGCAGGCCTTCTGCATGATGTCGTGGAAGATACGGTCATGACCATCGATGAGCTTAAGGAAGAGTTTGGCGCAGATGTGGCTCTTTTGGTCGACGGAGTGACCAAGCTGTCACAGATACAGTATTCAACGGATAAGCTGGATCTGCAGGCGGAGAATTTAAGAAAGATGTTCCTGGCAATGGCAAAGGACATCCGCGTTATTATGATAAAACTGGCCGACAGACTGCATAATATGCGTACACTTGGACATACGCGTCCGGAAAAGCAGCAGGAAAAGGCCAGGGAGACAATAGATATTTATGCGCCCATAGCGCAGAGGCTGGGTATTTCAAAGATCAAAGTAGAACTTGAGGATCTGTGCCTTAAGTATCTCGAACCTGCGGCTTATGAAGATCTGTCAAAGCAGATAGCAGAGCGCAAGAGCGTGCGTGAACAGTATGTCCAGGATATAGTCGATGAAGTGCGCAAGCATATAAAGGATGCAGGCATAGAAGCAAAGATAGACGGCCGTGTAAAGCACTTCTTCAGCATATACAAGAAGATGAAGAACCAGAACAAGGATCTGGACCAGATCTATGACCTGTTCGCGGTCCGTATAATCGTGGCCTCTGTTAAGGATTGCTACGCCGCACTGGGCGTTATTCATGAGATATACAAGCCCATTCCCGGGCGTTTTAAAGATTACATCGCCGTACCTAAGGAGAATATGTATCAGTCGCTGCATACTACCCTGATAGGTCAGAACGGTGTTCCTTTTGAAATTCAGATACGTACTTTTGAGATGCACCGTACCGCTGAATACGGTATTGCCGCTCACTGGAAGTACAAGGAAGCATCGGATGGCAAGAAGCCCGAGCTTCAGGAAGAAGAGAAGCTGGCGTGGCTGCGACAGATACTTGAGTGGCAGCGTGACATGTCGGATAACAAGGAATTCATGAACCTCTTAAAAGAGGATCTTGATCTGTTTTCGGACAGTGTGTATTGTTTTACGCCCACAGGCGATGTTAAGAATCTTCCGGCAGGGTCTACGCCCATTGATTTTGCGTACAGCATCCATTCGGCAGTGGGCAATAAGATGATAGGCGCCAGAGTCAACGGCAAGCTGGTTCCCATAAACTACGAGATCCAGAATGGTGACTGCATCGAGATAATCACCAGTCAGAATTCCAAGGGACCCAGCCGCGACTGGCTGCCCCTTGTCAAATCATCTACAGCGCGCAGCAAGATAAACCAGTGGTTTAAGAGCGAGCTTAAGGACGATAATATAGTCAGAGGGCGTGAGCTCCTGATCACTTATTGCAAGGCAAAAGGCATAGACCAGCAGCAGCTCAGCAAACAGGCGTATCTGGATGCACTGCTTAAGAAATACGGTTTCAAAGACTGGGATAATCTGCTGGCAGCTATCGGGCACGGAGCTCTTAAAGAAGGTCAGATCATCAATAAGCTGCAGGAGCTTTATGATGCCGATCATAAAAAGATCCAGACCAACGAAGAAGTTATTGAAGAGATCAACAAGAATGCTGCAGTTGTAAGACCGGTGCATACTTATGTGCACAAAGGAAAAGGCTCCGGCATTGTTATAAAAGGCCTTACAAATGTTGCGGTCCGTTTCCCCAAGTGCTGTAATCCTCTGCCCGGCGACGAGATAGTCGGCTTTATCACCAGAGGAAAGGGCGTTACCATCCACAGGACTGATTGCAATAATGTGGTGGTGCTGCCTGATATCGAAAGGGAAAGACTTATCGAAGCGGAATGGGAAGCTGATGCGATGGCTGAAGGCGGAAAGTATACCGTTGAGATCAATATCTATGCCACCAACCGGTCCGGCCTTCTGGCAGATATATCGCGCACTATGACAGAGAAGAATATCGATATTCTCTCGGTCAATGTTAAGGTTAATAAGCAGGGAGAAGCTACACTGTCCATGAGTTTTGAGACTGCGGGACGTGAAGAATTTGACAGGATAGTGGAAAAGATACGCCAGATCCCCAGTGTGATCGACGTTGACAGAAATTCCACGGGATAAGGTAATGATACTTAGTTACAATCTGGAATCTTTTGAATATGATGTGTATGCACTGCTCACATCATTTTATCCGGGAGTTGAAAGTAAGCAGTGCATAGCCGAAAAAGCAATGGAAAGCATGGATGAACTGCATGTGCATCAGAATGATGACAGCAGCGTGTCGATGCTTTTTTTTGCGGGTGATGTGTTTGACTCTGATAAGGAATATGTTTTCAGACCGTCTTCTCCGGATGAGAGAGAAGTCAAATGGGAGCTTAAGCGTTTCTTTTATGATAGTCTGGCAGACATGAGCGGACGTACCCTTCCCTGGGGCGGTCTTACCGGTGTGAGACCTACCAAGCTCATCATGGGCACGGCAAAGGAACAGGGCCTTTCGGACGAAGGCGTGATCCGTTATATGTATGATAACTACAGGGTTTCTGAAGAAAAGGCGGCTCTGGGGCTGAAGATAGCGCGGCTGGAAGATTCTCTTTTGGAACCGCACAGGGGCAGAGGATACAGTCTGTATATAGGCATCCCGTTCTGCCCATCAAGATGTCTGTATTGCTCGTTTTTAGCATATGCGATAGGCGCATATCAGAAATACGTATCTGAGTATCTTGAGTGTATACGCATGGAATTAGAGGCTATGAGGAGCATCATGAAGGGCGAAGGGCCGGACACCATATACATAGGCGGAGGAACGCCCACAGCATTATCAGCGGATGAGCTGGGCGTTTTATTGGACATGATCGAAGAGAATGTGCCTATGGATAAGGTTAAGGAATTCACGGTGGAAGCCGGCCGGCCGGACAGTCTTAATGCCGGCAAGTTTGCCGCTATGAAAGAACATAAGGTGAGCCGTATCTCAGTAAATCCGCAGACCTTTAAAGATGAGACCTTAGAGCTGATTGGCCGCAGACACAGCGTGGCGCAGCTTTACGATGCTTTTGAACAGGCCAGGGCAGAAGGCTTTGACAATATAAATATGGATCTGATATTGGGGCTTCCGGGGGAGGATCTTAATGATGTTGAGCATACACTTAAGTGCGTACGTGAACTGGCACCGGATTCGTTGACGGTCCATTCGCTGGCCATTAAACGCGCATCAAGGATGAAAGAGTGGATAGCGCAGCACGGAGCAATAAGCGGAATGGATTATGAAAGGGCGATGAAGCTTGCCTCCGATACTGCAGCAGCTCTTGATATGCGGCCCTATTATCTATACCGTCAGAAGAATATGGCCGGAGCGCTTGAAAACACCGGTTTTGCAAGGGAAGGCAAGTACGGCCTCTACAATATCATCATCATGGAGGAAGTGCAGTCCATCTACGCGATAGGGGCAGGAACCGTGAGCAAAAAAGTGTACACCGATGGCTCCGGAAGGATCGAGAGATGTGACACGCACAAGGATCTGAGCCTTTATTTATCGGACATTGAGGCGATGATAGAGAGAAAAAGGAGGTTGTTTGGAGAAGGGTGATGGACAGTATCCGACAGCTATAAATTTACCTCAAGCTGGGGGAGATTTTGCTGAGGGAAATTTACCCCAACCTGGGGTAGATTCT
>CAMOEK010000192.1:0-4762 GCA_946612125.1 uncultured Lachnospiraceae bacterium
TTGTCCTCAATTTAAGGATGAAAATGAGGACAGAAGGACCGTCCCCGTGTCCTCAAAATGGGAGGGTAATAATGAGTGAAAAATGTCTGGATGGAAAGGTAGCGATAGTGACAGGGGCTAATTCCGGGATGGGACTTGCCACGACTGCGGCGCTTTGTGATGCAGGGGCTAAGGTCATAATGCTTTGTAGAAATGAGGAGCGGGGAAGAGAAGCGCTGGAAAAGCTTAAGGAAAAAGAAGAAAGGCAATTGGAACTGATCATCTGTGATCTGGGAGATTACGATTCTATCAGGGGTTTTGCGAGAACGGTAAAAGCTAAGTATGCAAGGATCGACATTCTTGTGAATAATGCCGGGTTTATATCACTGGACCGGCAGGAAACGAAGGAAGGGTTGGAACGGCAGTTTGGGATCAATCACATCGGCCATTTTCTTCTGACCATGCTCCTGCTTAAAAACATGGGTGAAGGAACACGTATCGTGAATGTCGCCTCCGGCGCACATAAGGTGGGAAGAATCCACTTTGAGGATATCAATCTGAAAAAGCACTTTAATGTGATCACGGCATATTCGCAGAGTAAACTGGCTAATGTTTTGTTTACACGGGAACTGGCACGAAGAGTTGCAAAACGCGGGATCACGGTAAACTGCTGTCATCCCGGAGCGGTAGCGACCAACATCGGGATCGATTGTGATACGGGCTTTGGAAAGACGGTAACCGGCATGTTAAAGCCGTTCTTTCAGACGCCCGAGGAAGGCGCGCGTACAGCGATATTTCTGGCTATGGACGGATCTGTAAAAAATGTGAGCGGAGAGTATTTCTACAACTGTAAGATAGCGAAGTCTTCCAAACGATCGAAGGATATGCGCCTGGCACGGAAACTGTTTGTCTTAAGTAAAAAACTTGTGATGAAGAAATGAAAGAAGAGATTAGTTTAATTAAATATTCAAATACAAATACATATCTGATCGAAGGAGAAAGAGGAGCAATCCTTTTTGATACCGGCTGGGCCGGAACGTTTCCGATGTTCTGTGCGGAGTTTGGAAGGCAAGGGAAGAAATTGAATGATATCGATTATCTTTTGATATCCCACTTCCATCCCGATCATTACGGTATCGCGCAGGAGATCGCGGACAAAGGACCGGTGGTTTTGGTCTGTGATGTACAGAAAGAGTATATGCATGCTTCTGATGCGGTCTTTGAAAAAGATAAAAGGATGCATTTTTATCCGATCCGTGATGATAAGGTGAAGCTGATATCACTTGCAGAAAGCCGCAGTGTACTTGCAGGTCTTGGGATTGACGGAGAATTATTACATACGCCGGGACATTCCGATGACAGTATTTCCTTATGGCTCGATGAAGGCAGTCTGTTCGTCGGTGATCTGAATCCACTGTATGAACTGGAACTGCATAAGGGGACGGAGATCGGAAAGAGCTGGGAAAGACTGCTGGCTTTAGATCCGAAGACAGTATATTACGGACATGCAAAAACAGCTGTGCTGGATATGACGAAGAATGATGAAGCTTCGCTGTTACAAAAGCAGTCAAAGAATATTGATGTTTTGGACAGTACCGGGGAAAGCTATGATCGCTCAAAGTGGTATGACCTGGTCGCAGATATTATGAAATATATCGACAAGGGATGGCATATGGACCGAATAGTAAAGAAGACCGGAGCGGATCCTGTATTTGTCGAAGATGTGACGAGGATGTATCTTACACATACAAGTGTTGGTGTTCAGGGAATCCTCGACAGGATAGAGATAAAGAATAAGTGAGCGTGCATGCTGTGCCGCTCAGTGCGAAGCGAAGGATCTTTTATGATCTGAGAGGAATAAGAATATGATACAGATAATGAAAACAGACAGATCCTGTTTTGAAATGTACGACTCGGTATCCATGAATGTTGATGTACGCAGTGAGTTCAGGATCAAAAGGATAGATAATGGATTGGGCGGGCTTGTATTTGAAGAAGTACCGGTTAAACCTTATGTTAAAGATCTGAGTGTCTATGAACGTGCAACGGAATATGATAAAGAATTCGATATAAGTCATTGGTTATTTTTCATGGCATTTGATGACGAAAAGCCTGTCGGTGCCATGACGATAGCGGCAAGAGAACCTAAACTCTATATGCTCTCGGGACGTGACGATGCCTGCGTATTGTGGGATATAAGGGTAGCTGACGGCTATAAACACAGGGGGATAGGACAGAAGATGCTCGATATGGGGATCAAAGAAGCAAAAGAAAACGGATACCGTCAGATGATCATCGAGTGCCAGAACAATAATGTCCCGGCGTGCAGGTTTTATAAAAAGCAGGGAGCGCTGCTGTCGAAGGTGGATATGTATGCATACTATCAGGAAGAAGCCTGCAGGGACGAAGTGCAGTTTGTGTGGTATCTGGATCTGTAAGGCTTGATGATCCGGACTGTACGGCAGACCGGCTGAAGGAAGAAGATCAAAAGATGATCTAAGGGTTTTTGATGGCGGGAATCTGAATAGTTTGAAAGGGGAAAAGATGGACTACATTGAATATGCGAAAAGAACAAACAGTAACAGGGTATATCCTTTATCAATAGCGGAAGGATATCAGAGTGGCGATATACTTGCTGATAAAGCTGCGCAGTGTGTTATGTTCTGGCACTATTGCGGTTTTGCTTATCTTTCGGGAAACGTTACAGAAGCCTTTCTTGATATGATCTACAGAGACTATTTCTGTAAGGAGACGAAGCGACGTTTTGTTCTGATCACCGACGATGAAAAGGTAAAGCAGTACTTTGCCGGAAAAGTGGGCCTGGTCATGGATCAGCGAAAGGAATACCGATACAGTGACGACATGAATTTTTCCGAAGAAGAATTCTATACGGATTTAAAGATCGAAAGGATCGATGCTTCTAACATCAATACCATACAGGGAAGGATCGTGCCGGCGTTTTCCTGGGAATCAGATGATGCATTTCTTAAGAATGGTTTCGGTTATGTCGCCATGGACGGAGCGCAGTTTTCGGCAATCGCCTTTTCTGCGGCAGTGAGTTCTGAAGAAGTGGATATCGGTGTAGAAACAAATGAAGCATACAGGAACCGCGGTCTGGCGAAGATTCTGGCAAGACATATGATATGCGAGATTCTCAGAGAAGGAAAAACACCGGTGTGGGCGCATGCAGCTGCAAATACAGCTTCCGGAAAAACAGCGCTGGAAGTGGGTTTTGAAGAGATCCATTGTAATACGATCATCCGAAAGGGATGATAAGAATATGATACAGCATCCGATACCGCCATTTTTTGATAAGGATTCAACAATACTGATCCTTGGAAGCTTTCCTTCCGTAAAGTCCAGGGAGCAGATGTTTTTCTATGGGCATCCACAGAACCGATTCTGGAAAGTGGCTGCGGCTGTGTTTGAACAGGATGTGCCTCAAAGCATAGTGGAGAAGAAAGACTTTCTGAAACGTAATAAGATTGCTATGTGGGATGTGATAGGTGCTTGTGAGATCGAAGGATCTGCGGATTCTACGATTAAAGACGTGGTGCCAAATGATCTTTCACGCATTTTGAACGCTGCGCAGATCAGGGCAATATTTGTTAATGGTAAAACTGCAGAAAAGTATTACAACAGATATACAAAAAATGTGACCGGCCGGACGGCAATATGCCTTCCGTCTACAAGCCCTGCTAATGCAGCATGGTCATTGGAGAAACTGACAGACGCCTGGAAGATAATAAAGGAGATACCACATGATAGAAACTGAAAAGACGATCGAATATCGCAAGGTGTTTGATACTATTCCGGAACAGTTTGACAGATTCAGGCCGCGTTACAGTGCAGACCTGTTTGCATATTTTATAGAGAAAGCAGGCATCGGAACTGAGACGAAAGTGCTGGAAATCGGTCCGGGGACCGGACAGGCGACAGAACCGATCCTTGATACCGGCTGCGATTACAAGGCGATCGAGCTGGGGGAACACCTTTATGCAAAGATGAAGGAGAAATATGGCGGCCGGTCAAACTTCAGTATTGTCAATGATGACTTTATTACGCATGATTTCGGGGAGCAGAAGTTTGATGTGATCTATTCCGCAGCAACGATCCAGTGGATCCCGGAGAGGATTGCCTTCCCTAAAACACTGGAATTGTTAAAGCCAGGCGGAACACTGGCTATGATGTTTCTGATCGGGGATTATAAAACTCCCAATGAGAAACTGTACGCTAAGATCCAGAAGGTATATGACGAATACTACAAACCGGTCACAGAGTATAAGAATATGAAGGAGCCATTTGACTATCTGCATGCGACAGACTATGGTTATGTGGATATGATACGGCGGGATTTTTACGGGAAGCGAAGTTTTACGGCAGATGAATATGTGCAGTATTGCGGAACACACAGCGATCATATATTGATCCCAGAACCGTATAAGACAAAGTTCTTTGAGGGGTTAAGACAGGCGGTTTTGGATGCGGGTAATAAGGTGGAGTTTATGGATACCTATGTATTGTATCTTGCGAAGAAACCTTTAATATCACTGCAGGATAAAACAGTTTATTATCAGGATGAAAAACTGACCATACGCAGTATGATGCCGGAAGACGCAAGAGTTTATTATGATACGTACCTTTCCTATAACTGGCATCCGCAGATGGAAACCTACGAGAATTACTTCAGGGAGCAGCAAAACGGCGAGAGGCTCGTGTTTGTGCCCGAGTATGAGGGGAAAGTGGTCGGGATCTGCACATTGGTGCTGCATCCCACAGAGGG
>CAMOEK010000193.1:0-4731 GCA_946612125.1 uncultured Lachnospiraceae bacterium
GATGGGCCAGCATGCCAGGAAATACAGCAAAAACACCACTGCGAATACTCCGAAAGCAGCGTGCGGCGAACTCTTCCTGTTAGCCTCGATTATCTGCTGCCCCACTTTTAAGACTTCCACAATTCCTATCATCATAATAAGACTGGTGGTCTTTATCATCCTGGTTATAAGATTGATCGAAAGCGGTATCAGCCTTCTGACGATCTGCGGGATTATCACATAGATATATGTCTGCAGTCGTGTCAGACCCAGAGCTTTGCTGCTTTCATACTGGATCTTTGGTATGCTCAGCAGACAGCCTCTTACCAGATCGGCCATCTCCGCCGTGCCCCAGAACGAAAACACTATCACTGATGATACTTCTGCGGAAATATTATGACCCGTCAGTTTGGTGAATCCAAAGAACACTATAAAGAGCAAAACCATCTGTGGCATTATCCTCACTATCTCCAGATATATCCCGGTAATAATATTTATAAGCGGCTTTTTCAAAGACATCAGCATACCCACTATCATTCCCAGCACGATGCTGATGATAACCGATATAAGGCTGATCTTCATCGCCACAGCAAGGCCTTCTAACAGTCTTATCAGATTTTTACCTTTAAATATGACTTCAAATCCCATAAGCTTAATCCCCAAACATCTTGAATCTCATTTTTTTCTCTATGATCTTTCCGGCAACAGACACCGGGATCAGCATGATCATATAGAATACAACCAGTAAGAACAGGCTCTCCGTGGTATTGTAATACAGGCCTATCAGATCTTTTGCCGTAAACATCAGGTCCATAAGGCTGATGGCAGAAAACACGCTGGTTTCCTTCAAAAGAAAGATAACATTTGCCAGCAGTCCCGGAATGCTGATGGAAAAAGCCTGCGGAAGTATCACCGATATAAAAGTCTGTGCCCTGTTCATTCCAAGCGAAGCAGCGCTTTCCATCTGTATCTTTGGCACAGCTTCCAGACCGCTCCTTATACTCTCCGTCATATAGCTGCCACCCAGCAGACCAAGTCCCACAGCGCCGCATACTTCTGCGCCTATCTTAAATCCCAGCACAGGCAGTCCGTAATAGATAAAGAAAAGCTGCACCAGCAAAGGGGTATTTCTGAACAGCTCTACATAGCACTTAACCGCAGCCGAAAACACCGGGATCTTAAAGTACAGCACAAAGGCAGCGATAACGCCGATGATAAAAGCAAGCGCAACTCCTATCCAGCCCACCTTTAAAGTAAGCAGGAAAGCCTCCGTAAATATGGGGATATATGAACTTATCACCCCTGTATCCATAACACCATCCTATCTCTTTCTGTGATCTATATGTCTTGCAAATGCAGATCCCACATGCTGTATTATCTGAAAGATCAGTATCAGTAAAAGAACCGTTACTATCATTATGCCTGTCTGCCATCTGTAATAACCGTATCTTACTGCTATGTCTCCCAGTCCGCCGCCGCCCACAGTACCGCTCATTGCAGAATATCCCAGAAGTATGCCTGTTGTGATGGTGACTCCGTTAAGTAATGAAACCCTTGCTTCAACAAGCATCACTTTGAGTATTATCTGTATGTTGCTTGCACCCATTGCACGCGCTGCCTCAATAACGCCGGAATCTACTTCGTTAAGAGACGCCTCAACAACCCTTGCTATATAAGGCGCCGCACATATCACCAGAGGAACTATCGTCGCGGTAGATCCGTAACTCTGACCCACCACCAGTCTGGTAAAAGGGATCAGCAGTATCAGCAATATCAGAAAAGGAACGCTCCTTATAATGTTGCAGATAAAATCTCCGATGCTGTATATCACCTTATTGGGCTTTAGCCCGTCTTTGCGTGTTACATTCAGCACTATGCCAAGAGGCAGTCCCAGTACATAACCAAAGGCCGTAGACACCAGAGTCATATATAAGGTATCCTTTATTCCCACAAGGAGCATTTCAACTGTTTTTTCATCTATCATCGCTGTCCACCTCCGCTACGCTTATGCCTCTTTCCCTTATCCATTCGATCATCTTATTCTGCAGCTCCCTTCCTTCAGGCAGACCCAGTATCATTTCGCCCCTTGCTTTCCCTCCAACATTTTTCGTATCCGCCCTGAGTATATTTACCGGCTTACCGAAATTCAGGATCAGATTCGCTACCAGAGGCTCATAGGACGAATTGTCCGTAAATACTATCCTTATCTTTTTATCTTCCCTGAGTTCATCTACCGGAAGATATTCTGTTTTCTTCTCAAGTATCAATTCTTTTGCAGCATCAGACTCGGGGTTTTCGAATACTCTATCAACATCCCCTTCTTCTACCAGTACGCCGTTATCTATGATCGCCACTTTCCGGCATATCCTTGTGACCACCGACATCTGATGTGTGATGATAACTATCGTGATGCCATATTTTTCATTTATATCTCTAAGCAGCTGCAATATAGATTCCGTAGTCTGCGGATCAAGAGCGCTGGTAGCTTCATCGCAGAGCAGTATCTTTGGATTTGTTGCCAAAGCTCTGGCTATCGCCACTCTCTGCTTCTGTCCTCCGGATAATTGTGAAGGATAGGCTTTTTCTTTCTCCTCCAGATTTACTGTTTTTAAAAGCTCCCGTGCCTTTTCCCTTGCATCTTTTTTCTTATTGCCGGCTATCTCCAGTGGAAAACATATATTGTCTATTACGTTTTTCTGCTCCAGAAGATTAAAACCCTGAAATATCATACCTATCTCGCTGCGTTTTTTTCTGAGTTCCTTTTCATTGAGACCTGCCAGATCCACACCGTCGATCAGTACCTGACCTTCAGTGGGCTGCTCCAGATAGTTTATAGACCTGACAAGGGTGCTCTTTCCTGCGCCCGACATACCTATTATCCCGAAAATATCGCCCTTCTCTATAGAGAGGTTGATATGATCCAATGCCGTCACAGTATGCTCTTTTACTTTAAATCTCTTTGTGAGATTTCTTATCTCTATCTCGCTCATATTCGCCACCTCTCTTTAAAACACATTCGGGAGGGCTTTTTGCGGCCCTCCCGAACATCCCCAAGGAAGATTCTTATTTATTCAAAGAAAACAACTGCTCCGTCGTAGTTATCTTCTATGAACTTCTTGATCTCATCAGATCTTAATACGTTTATCAGAGCCTTTATCTTATCGCTGTTTTCGTTTCCTTCTTTTACTGCGATGATGTTAACGTAGGTCTTTGCTGCAACGGAATCGCTTGCTTCATATGCTATTGAATCTTTTCCTACAGAATATCCTGCTTCCAGCGCGTAGTTGCCGTTAAGAACAACAAACTCTACTTCTTTTACAACTCTGGCTACCTGAGCCGCCTCAAGCTCAACAAACTTGATATTGTAAGGATTTTCTACGATATCATTTACTGTTGCGGTAAGTCCTGCGCCATCCTTAAGTTTAAGAAGTCCGTTATCCTGCAGAAGAAGGAGAGCTCTTGCTTCGTTTGTGGTATCATTGGGCACTGCGATAGAATCACCGTCTGCTATGTCTGCCAGGCTTGATTTCTTTCCGGGATAGATACCGAAAGGCTCGTAGTGGATGCCGCCTGCATTTACCAGATGTGTGCCCTGCTCATCATTAAAGCTGTCAAGATAAGGAATGTGCTGGAAATAGTTTGCATCGAATTCACCGGATTCAACTACCAGGTTGGGCTGTACATAATCATCAAATTCTACAACATCCAGCTTATATCCGTATCCGTCAAGGATAGGCGCTGCCTGTGCAAGTATCTCTGCATGAGGGGTTGCGGATGCTGCGATCTTGATGGTCTCACCGTTTCCTGCTACGATATCGCTTACTTCGGGAACTGCTGCCGTTGTGTCAGCTGCTGCTCCTGCGATCACGCCGCCTTCAACTACCAGAGTATCTTCGTAATCTTTGCCGTAAGTATCCAGAAGAGTCGCTTCATAATCTGCATGGAAGAAATTCTCATTACCAAGCGCTTTGATCTCATCATTCAGCCAGTTAAGCAGTGTGGTATTTCCCTTTGAAACAGCAGGAGCGATCGTGTCCTGGCTGCCCAGCGAAGGAATACCTACAACATATCCCGGATTCTCGATAGCATATGCTATTACTTCGGTGTTATCGTTTGCCCATGCAACGCCAGTACCATTTTCAAAAGAAGTCTTTGCGGTAGCATAGGTATCAAATTTCTGAAGCTTGATATCGGGATAATTCTTTTCAAGATAGGTCTCTGCAGTTGTTCCGGAGATTACGATCACCTGATCGTCTGCCTTTATCTGCGACAGGTCGGTGATCACATTACTCTCAGGTGAAACAACGCCCAGAGCAACATTCATGTAGGGAAGAGCAAAATCTACTTTCTGTGCTCTTTCTTCGGTTACTGTAAAGTTTGCAAGCACTATATCAACCTTGCCGGTCTCAAGATACTCAACTCTGCTGGCTGCTTCGGTGGATACGTAATTGATGTTTACTCCCAGATCCTGTCCTATCCTCTCTGCGAAATACACATCGTATCCCTGATACTCACCGTTCTCATCGACATAGCCGAAAGGATTTTTGTCTGAGAATACACCGATGTTTACGCTTCCTGCGGCTTTGATCTCGTCCAGTGTTCTGTAGACCTTGTTTTCAGCTCCGGCATTTGCCTCGTTTACTATTGCTGCGGAGCCGTCATCAGCGCATCCTGTAAGCGCCCCCAGGCTCAAACCTGCTGTAAGTATTCCTGCAAATAATGTTTTGATGATTCCTTTTTTCATAATTTTTT
>CAMOEK010000194.1:0-4702 GCA_946612125.1 uncultured Lachnospiraceae bacterium
GGAGGCGGTGCTTTCAGACATGGGAATCACGGCTAAAACGAGGATTTTTGATTTCAAGTTAACGGAGAAATGCGGTCTTACTCTTCTTTAAGATACCAGATCTCCTCTACACCGGTATCTATCCACATATACATGTCACCTTCCGGATCCTCATAGATCTGCACTTTATATGGTTCCATTTCATAGATCCCTTCCATTTCATCATATGTCATTATCATACTGTACTCATCTTCAGCCTCCAGCGTAAAGCTTCTTGTGCTTACATATGAGGGCTGATCCGTTGAAACAAATATCGTACCCGTACCGTCTCCATACAAAGTCATTTTAGCTGTCATCCCTACAGTACCAACAGGTATAAGCCTGCCATCTTGTGCGTAATAACCTCTCCACATGGTGATCCTGTTATCAGATACAAAGATCACAGGCTCAAGATCATATGTCCTGATCACATCCTCCTTACCAAACTCTATATTATAGTCGGTGAAATTATTCGAAACATATCTCCTTTCATATTCTTCCCTGTTTGCTACCGTGAGCAGAGAATAATACTGCCCGCTGTTACGCAGACCATCATAGGCTGCTTCGATCTGATCTTTAGCTTTGCAGTCCGGTGTATAACACAGGAAGATACGATTCCCATGGATCCTGTCCAAAAAGGCTTCTTCATCGAACTGCGTCAGATTATCCGGTAAAAACACCGAATGGATCGGACTGTCGTGAAAAGCAGCCTCCCCCAGAGTCTCAAGACTGTCCGGTAGATCGACATACTTAAGATCAGTGCAACAGAAAAAGGCGTTCGCAGCTATCTCCGTACAGCCTTCAGGTATCGTCACGGCTGTTAATCCACTCATTTCGAACGCCGATTCCCCTATGCTTTCCACTCCCGCAGGCAGATCGATGCTCTGCAGGGATCTGCACCCGCTAAATGCATGATCCCCTATATTTTTAAGCCCCTCCGGCAAAACGACATTCTTAAGTGTCGAACAAGCTAAAAAAGCAGAAGCTCCTATGCTTTTCATTCCCTCCGGTAAAACGACGCTCTTTAAGTTCCTGCAGCCGCTAAAGACCGTCTCCTCTAAGGTATCTGCGCTGCCCAGCAGTGTTACTTCTTCAAGGGCAAAACAATTTCCCAATGTACTTAATTCTTCTATAACATTTACAGGTATTGTTAATCCGGTCAGGCCGCTCCCGCTGAAAACAGATGAGCCGATACTCTCCAGACCATCCGGTATTTGAAGTGACGTTAAACACATGCATCCTTCAAAGGCGCTGTCTCCTATTATTTTCAGACCATCCGGCAGATCGATCCTCATTAAGGAACGGCAATCATAAAAAGCATTATCTCCTATGCTTTCCACATCACCAAATACATTAACTTTTCTAAGACCATGGCATTTCTTAAATGCAGCTGCACCGATAGAGATCATATTTCCACGGATCGTTACGCTTTCGATCATATCGCAGTTTTCAAAGGCTTCATCGGGGATATTACAGTCCTTAAGTATCAACATGGTCGGAATATGAAAGTTTATCGCCAACCGGCTCAGATCTTTTGTCTTTTGTGTCCCCTGTATAACAAATGTACTTAATGACGGACATCCCTGAAAGGAAGATCCGGTGACAGAACTGACACTCGTCGTAAAAGTTACCTGCTCCAGATAATGATAATCATTAAAGGAATTACCGCTGATCCTTTTCACCGTATCCGGTATATCAACCGATTTTACCTTATCTTTTTTACGTATTGAAGTATTACTGAAATCTTTTATCCCGACAATATCCAGGCCATCCACTTTGGAGGGGATGATAATATCAGTTTTATTCCCATTATAAGCAGTGATCTCTATACCGTCGTCTGCAGCTATCATCTCCCATTCATTTATAATATAGCCTCTGTAAGAAAGCACTATCAGCAGGACTATGATAACGGCTATGCATAATACATCTGCTGCCTTCATTATCAACGACATCCTGCCCGATCCGTCTTCAGTCTTCACTGCATCCGCCCACTCCGGCTTTTCCGTGTAATAGCGCTCCAGGAAAGCCAGGACTTCTTCCCTTTTGTTTCCCGCAATCTCCACCTCTATCTCTTTGATATATTCAGGTATTATACTCATTGAAACATACTTATACAGAACAAGTTTTGAACCGGGTAAATTATAGCAGTAATCTTTCTGATCATATTTTTTCCCACGGTAAGTAAAATTCTCTTCACAAAACGTAAGCGTGCCTATGCAGAGAAACAGGATCGTCAGTACCAAAAAAACAAGAAGGGCTCCGAAGTAGAAAAAAAAGTTTTATGTGGTATATATGCATTCATGAATATTTCTTTAAATACATAAACACCTATCATGGCTATATTAAAGAACACTCCTGCCAGACAGAAAACCATTTTCCATCTGATATCATCCGTTCTGCAGTATATTCGAACAGAATTTAATCCATCCATAATCTTTCCCAAATTCTCCTATGTTTAAGATATTTCCAGTTCTTACCTTATAGCTGCCGCCAGGCGTTTATCTTCATCCCGCATAACCATGATCTCCCGGATCGTAATAAAAATAATCTATATTATCGGCATCTGACATACATTATTATCCTTCCCTTCCATTGTCAAAACCCGCTTCTCCTGCCGGGCATATTTAAGCTTTAGTATATAATGATGTCACGATTTATACAACCGATAAAAACCGCATATACCGTAAGGCAAAGCAGGATATGACTGACTGGGCAACAGCGAAGTATGATATCGAACGTTTTCTGGATATCGATATCGAAGCGGAAAGGGCAAAAGAGCAGGAACAGGAAGTAAAGAAAAAGAAAGATAAGACGAGATAGTGATCAGGGCATCCGGACGGAATAGTTTCCGTAAGGGATGAACTTGACAAATAAAATAGATAAAGAATATAATTACACTGTTAGCGTAAGCGAACAGCAGGTCGATCAGTTATACTTTTGACATCTTGCCTGTCCGGCAAAATCGCCGGACGATCACTCGAAGAGAAATACCACAACTGAATAAAGGACAAAATATCCGCGACAGGACGGCAGTATCCAAAAAACATAGAGTCATTTTTGGCAGAAAGAGGTTTTTATGAACATTGCTGAAAAACAAAGACAGGAAAAAGATCTGTTTATAGTTATGACACGAACTGTAACGCTCATCATTCTGTCTGTACTTTCTATTATCTATCTGGGAAACGGCATGGCCGGGATCGTCAGGACGGTTTATCTGGGCATAGCAGCATTGTTTTGCCTGGTATGCACTGTCTTGAAAAAGACGAGTGAAGGGCTGACAAAAATAAGTCTGGTCATGCTGGCGGCGGGCTACGCATGGCTGATAATCTCCGCGATGCAGCCTTATCTTTTTGTTATCATGTATCTCATGATCTATATGGTCATCCTGGAACAGAATAAGAAAACGACTATCATTTCATGTACCGTATGTATTTTAGTTAATACCGTATTTCTGGTCATATATTTAACAAGCGGGGATCCGGCGTTGTTCCTTACCGAGATAGTATGTTATGGATTTGCGATAGTTACGGCCATCGTAGGATCGATGCTCACCGGTTTTATGGAGCGCCAGGGTATTGAGATGACGGACTATCTGAAAAAGCAGGTAGATGATCAGATCGAGGTGGCCGGGAGCGTGATCAGTGAATCGGGCATGATACTTGATAAACTGATAGAGACCAATGATATAGTACAGCAGCTTAATGAGAGCATCGATGACAGTAACAAGGCATCAAATGATATTTCGGATGCGATACGTAATACTGCGGATACTATTGCCGAGCAGACGGACAGGACTTTCAGAGTTCAAGAACAATTGCAGGAATCTGAGCAGAATGCATTTGCAATGAAGGAAGCCAGTGCCCAAACGTCAATAACCGTTAATGAAGGTGTGGCACTTTTGGAAAAACTCAAAGACAAATCCGATGAGACCGGCACACTCAACAAGATAACGGAAGAGGCGACCCAGAAGCTCCAGGAGAGGATAAGAGAAGTGGAAAGCTTTACGGGGGCCATCATTAATATTTCCAGCCAGACTAATCTGCTGGCGCTGAACGCCTCTATAGAAGCGGCCAGAGCAGGAGAAGCCGGCAAAGGCTTTGCAGTGGTCGCCGATGAGATCCGCAATCTTTCCGAAAGCACTAAAGAATCGACTGAACAGATCACCAGGATCATTGATAAGCTTGCCATAGATATGGATCAGACGATCGAGAATATGCACAGATCATCCGACAGCATCGATCAGCAGAGCGAGATGATCGAAAATGCAAAAGGGAAATTTGAGGTGATAAATGAAAACGTCATTTCTCTGACAGCATCGGTCAATAATATTACTGAGATCATCAAAGAGATCGTCTCTTCAAACAGGATCATCATGGATTCGGTCTCAGATCTGTCAGCTACGACAGAGGAGGTGGCGGCTGCTGCTTCAAACATGACTGACATGAGCAACAGAAACGTTATACATATGCAGGAAATGACCGGGCGTCTTGATATGATCAACATGGCCGCCAACAAAATGAAAACATTGGTGCCTATGTCACCGTAAACGAAAACCACGGGGGCCGTCCCCCTGGTTCCTATAGTGGGAATATAGGATCTCTGCGGTAAAGCAGAGGTCCTTTTTGTTTGAAGGGTGCCCTCTTTTTTAGTTACTCTGTTTGTGTTAAGATAAAGCAAAGAAGAA
>CAMOEK010000195.1:0-4696 GCA_946612125.1 uncultured Lachnospiraceae bacterium
AGAAAAGAGACAGCCTTACCCGGGCCGTTTATAACTTATTAAGATTCCTTAGTATTATTGGTGAGGACATAAAAAATGATCATAGAAAAAATCAAGGAACTTGTAAAAGAAGCAGGAGAGATAATGCTGAATGCAAAGAGGCCCAAGATAATGGAAAAAGCGGGGCATTCGAATTTCTGCACGGAGACGGACGAAAAGATCCAGGCTTTTCTTATCGAAAGATTGAGTGAAGTGCTCCCAGAGGCGGAATTTCTGGGGGAAGAAGACGGGCAGGATGTTTTTTCGTCAAAAATGAGCAGCGGCTTTTGTTTCGTTATAGATCCGATCGACGGAACCTCGAATTTCATCTACGAGTACAGACCGTCGGTAGTCTCCGTGGGGCTCTTAAAAGAAGGCAGGCCATACATCGGCGTTGTATACGATCCGTATGATGATCTGATGTTTTCTGCTGTTGCCGGCAAGGGCGCGTATATGAACGGCGAAAAGCTGATGTCATCGGATGCACCTCTTAAGGATTCGCTTTCTGTTTTCGGTACTGCGCCGTATTACGTGGAACTGCAGGAGAGAACGTTTGATATCGCAAAGAAGCTTTTGACTATGTGTGTTGATCTGCGAAGATCGGGGACCGCAGCTTGGGATATGTGCTGCGTTGCCATGGGCAGATGCGCCCTGTACTTTGAGCTGAAGATACAGCTGTGGGATTATGCTGCAGCGGCGCTGATAGCGCAGGAGGCCGGATGCGTTGTTACAGACACAGAAGGCAATCCGCTCTCTTACACGGGACCGTCTTCTGTAGTGTGCCGCGCAAGAGGCGTCAAAGAAATACCGGAATGTTTCAGTGAGCCGTGATCTGCCTGTCGTTGGATCATTTGATCACTATTTTGTTGTCATAATTAGTTTTATTGAGTGTTCCCCGGTAATTGACTTTTTTCATGATCATATTGTTGATGTTCATTACGATTTTATCGGGTTTATCGCTTTTACTATTGACATATTCTGATGTCCCGGCAACTACGCATACACGGATCTGCTTGCCTTTAAGAGGACCGGACTGAACTTTGTTTTCGCCGCGTTTTACCAGATCATCGGAGTAGGGGTTGCCTTCACCCCACTGATTATTGATAAAGTCGTAATATACGGGCATGGATTCTTTATCTCTCCAGTAAACAACAGAATAACAGGTAAAAGCTGCGTGCTGATCGCTGACTTTGGAAGTATGGTAATTTTTTCCATCAACTTTAAGCGTATAGAAAACCAGGAGAAAGGGATTGGGATCAACACCGGTCTTTTCAAAAATACTGCTGGTAAAACTCTTATATTTTTCTTTATCGTCACCGCGGCACATGATGATATCTTTATCTTCTGACATTGCGCTGAAATTGCTGATATTCCTGCCATATTCTTCGGAAAGACTGGACTGAAGGGCGGTCATAAGCGCTTTTGCATTGACGATGTCTTCTTTCTTTTTGGCTTCATCGATATAACCCAGCAGCGCCGGTATAAGAACAGCGGCCAAAATGGCAAGTATAACAAGAACAACAATAAGTTCTACAAGTGTAAAGCCGCGGTTTTTTTTGATGTCGAAAATGTTTTTTGTATTTTTTGATGTAATACTCATAAGCAGATACCTTCGCGTTTATTATCATAGCATTATATTTATCGGCGTTTTTGCTCATAAATTTTAGCATGTACGGCCGTTTTTGTAAATGTTGGCTGAAAAAGGGGCAAAAAAAGTATATAGTGTAGTTGATCTGATAGATTATTGAATATTTCTCCGATTTCGGGCATAATGAGTGAAAAGAGGCTATATTGAGTGTACAGCGGTATCATTACATGAACGGAATCCGGCAGAAAAAGAATACGCAGCTTTTTATACTGGCATTTGTAGCTGCCGGTTTTATCCATGTACTCGAAGTGGCAAGCCACAATATTCCCGAACCAAGCTATACGGTAGTAACATTTTTCTTCTGTCTGGTATTCATCATATATCCCGTGATGCTCATATTCTGGATACAGTCTGTTCACGCCAGACTGCTGCCATCCGCATCCAGGAGATATATGATAGCCACGGCAGCGCTGATGATCCTTTATCTATGCCTGCGGGCTTTCAGATACCGTTTTACAGAAAATGATATATGTTTAAGATACGCCTGGTATGCATACTATGTGCCTATGACGCTTATGACAACACTTTTTTTATGTGTCTGCATCCGTATGGGCTGGGGTAGGAAGAAGCGCGGGGATGAGAGGCTTCTTCTTATACCCGGCATACTGCTGGCAATGATCGTAATGACCAATGACCTGCATCATTTTGTTTTTGTTCCCAAACCCGAAACCGAGCATTTTATCGGAAGCGGCGGCACCTATACATATACGCCGCTTTTTTATCTGATCTATGCCTGGATAATCCTTACGGTCATCGCAGGCGTGATAATCCTGTTAAGGGAGAGCGGGCGCGGCGAAGGCTTTAAGAAGATGCTGCCGGTGATCATAGTCATTGTTGTCTGGATGATGCTCCTGCAGCTTCATAACCTTAAGCGCCTGTTCGAATTCATACCGCCTTATGAAACGCCGGAGGCGAATATCTTTGCCATCGTGGCCATCTTCGAGATCTGTATCCGTGAGCATCTTATCCCTCATAATGAAAACTACGCCGGCTTTTTCTCCAAGCTGCCGATGCCTGTTATGATAACAGACATAAGTCTTAAGCCTGTGCATCATTCGGCAAATATCATAGAGGCTGCTGAAGATCAGCTGAAAGCAGCTATCGACGAGCCTGTTTATATACAGCCCGATAAGAAGCTCATGGCCAGGAAGATACGCGGCGGTTATGCCTTCTGGATTGAAGACGAGAGCGCGGTACACAGCGCCAACGAAAGGCTGAAGGAAGCCAATGAACTGCTGGAGAGCGAAAATACCCTGATCGAATATGAGAATAAGCAGAAGGAAGAAAACGCCTATCTGAGCTCGCGCCATCATATCTATCATGAGATAGCAGAGAAGATGTATCCCTATCAGACCAGGATCAAACAGCTGCTGGATGAAGCCAAGCCCGGTGAAGCAGACTTTATGGAGCGTATTGCTTATATCTCTGTGCTTAACGCCTATGTAAAGCGTAAGACCAACTTCCTGCTGCTGGCGTCGGGAGCGGATAAGACAGATTTAAACGAGCTGCAGCTGGCCGTATCCGAATCGGGAAGATATCTTTCCTATGTGGGCGTAAA
Organism: uncultured Lachnospiraceae bacterium; assembly: GCA_946612125.1. Classification (GTDB taxonomy): domain Bacteria; phylum Bacillota; class Clostridia; order Lachnospirales; family Lachnospiraceae; genus NK4A136. The sequence continues at coordinate 3,225 of CAMOEK010000195.1, forward strand.
AACATCCGTGGATGAGAGCGGCTTTGCGGGAAAAGACGGCGCTGCGCATAGGGACGCGGAAAGCGTGACAGCGCTTTATGACAGCTTTGAACTGATAGCGGAGCAGCTGATAGGAAAAGCCTCACTTCTGATGGTGTCCTATGCAGATGAGGGACTTAAGCTGGCAACGGATATGAAAGAAGATCCGGACCTTTCCGGCCCGCTGCTTAAGGCGCAGATCAAAAAGAGCGAAGGAATAATGTATATCACTATCCCTCTTGAGAAAGGGGGTGAGCAGTGATGAGCGTGATGCAGGCACTGTGTTCCTCCGGGAAAGAAGCGCTTCTGGTGAGCGTGATGCTGCTTATCCTGCTGCTGGCATTCATACTGCTGGCGTTGCGGCGGCTTAAGCGCAAGGGCTTATTTGCGGCTCTGGCATTTGCGCAGTTTATACTGCTCTTTATTATGTTCTTTCTGATGCTGGACGGTATATTTCATTATGACGATCCGTTAAAGCCCAGGACCTGGCCTGTAGCAGTCACTGCCTTTATGAGTCTGCCTGTGGCTGTAATAGTGGGCTTTGAGATAATATCAGCGCTTTATCTGGCTGTGGGATTCTACAGATTGAGGCGTTACCGTAAGGAAAACCTGACACAGTGGGCTGTTAAGGAGGCAATAGACCTGCTGCCTGCCGGCGTTGCCTTTGCAGGGGAAGACGGAAAGGTGGTGCTGGCAAATCTTTCGATGAACGAGCTGTACCGGCAGATGAGCGCAAAGAGCCTGCTGGACATCGCTCCGCTGGCAGAGATAGCGGACAGGACAGAAGAAGGGGATGATGATAAACTTAAGGGAGTATACAGAGATGGGGATTCTGTGTGGCAGTTCACCCAACAGAACATAGAGGAGAACGGGGCGGAATATACGCAGCTGACGGCAACGGATATAAGCGAGCAGGCAGCGATCAATGAGGAGCTTAAGGATAAGAACAGCAGACTTATGCAGATACGTGCGCGTCTGGAGATCTATAACCGTAACGCAGAGCAGATCATCATCTCCAGAGAGCTGTTAAACGCCAGGATGCAGGTGCATAACGAGACCGGGCATGTGCTGCTGGCGAGCCGCAGGTATATGGACAAGCCCGGTTCTGTAGATGAGACGGCGCTCTTGAATACCTTAAAGGTGACCAATACTTATCTGCTGCGTGAATATGAGGAAGATGATACGCAGCGCGATCCCTTAAGCGAAGCGATAGAGATGGCAAAGGCCATAGGCGTAAGTGTGAGCTTCACCGGTATGATACCCGCGGAAGGATCGCCCAGGAATATACTCTCGGTGGCCATAAATGAATGTGCAACCAATACCCGGAAACATGCGAATGGGGACGAACTTAAGGTGGATGTGCGGGAAGAGGAAGGATTCATAAGCTTTAGTGTGAGCAGCAACGGTGAAAGACCGAAGAAAAAAATAAACGAGACGGGAGGTCTGCTTACGCT
>CAMOEK010000196.1:0-4685 GCA_946612125.1 uncultured Lachnospiraceae bacterium
TTAATGATCTCCGTGATCCTTACGCCGAAGCTTTCTTCAATAACCACTACTTCACCCTTGGCAACAAATTTGCCGTTGACCAGTACATCTATAGGCTCGCCGGCTATCTTTTCCAGCTCTATGATGGTTCCGGGCGCAAATTCCAGTATATCATGAATAGTCTTTGATGTACGGCCCAGCTCAACCGTCACTTCCAGCGGAACATCCATGATAAGATTGATGTTCTCCTGGCCTATCATTGCAGCCATCTCCGGCGTAAACGCCGAAAACTGAGCCGGCTGAACGCTCATCTGGGGCGCAGGCATCGGCATAGGCTGAGGATAGGGCTGGCCGGGATAAGGCTGCCCCGGGTACGGCTGCTGCTGAGGATAAGGCGCATAGGGATCCGGCATGGGTGCTGCAGGCGCAGGCGCCGGAGCAGGCGGAGGCGTAACAGCGCTCTCCGGTATGGATGCAGGCGCAGGCACACTCTCCGGTGGAGGCGTGCTTCCTCCCATTGCGCCTCCCGTAAACTGCTGGTATAAAGATTTGGCAAATTCAATAGGATAGAGCTGCATGATGGTCGAATCGATAAGATCGCCTATCTGCATGCGGAACTCTATCTGGACAAATGTATCTTCAGTAAAAGGATCCTGCCTGCTGCCGTCAGTCAGTTCATTCACCTTAACAAGACTTGCAATGGGGGGAGAAATATCGATCTTCATGTTCATCATCGAAGACAGCGATGTCGCCGAAGATCCCATCATCTGATTCATCGCCTCTGAAATGGCGGATAAATGCATCTCTCCCAGCTCACCGTCGGTATCCGAACCGTCACCGCCCATCATGAGGTTGGTGATTATCTTAACGTCTCTCTCGTTAAGTATCAGGATATTAGAGCCTGTAAGACCCACGGTGTACTGTATCTCAACAAACACACAGGGCGCAGGGTAATCTGCAAGCACGGTATCCCAGTTTGCAAGAGTAACCCTGGGCGTAGTAATATTAACTTTCTGGTTTACCAGAGAAAAGAGCGTAGTGGCAGAAGTGCCCATACTGATATTGGCTATCTCACCTATGGCATCCTTCTCAACATCGGACAAAAGACTCTGGTCAGGTTCTCCCTTGCCGCCGGATCCGCTCCCCGTTCCTGAGGAATCTGATCCGCCATCACCGCTTAAGTCCATACCACTCAGGAGTGCGTTTATCTCGTCCTGTGACAGCATTCCATCCATTATACGTTTTCCCTCTCTTAATATGATTTACGGCTAAAGCTTTATTCGTCAGCCGCTGCATCCTCTTCATTTGAATCGTCATCTTCCCTGTATACGCTGGTGACCCTTACTGCGTAACGGTCATGATCCGTACCGGGAACTGCCGAAAACTTCTTGTACATGCCCACATAAACATCCAGCTCGTTATCCACCCTGCGCTCCAGCCGTATGATATCGCCTACCTGAAGTCCCAGGAAGTCGCTGACTGCTATCTGGCTCTTACCAAGCACTGCTTTAACAGGCACATCCACTTTACGCAGCAGATTCTCGATATCCACCCTGTGGTCGCCGGAATCGGAATTCACCATGCTCGTGAACCAGAACTTGGTATTAAGATTATCTATTATGGGCTCTATCGTCATATAAGGAATACATATGTTCAAAAAGCCCTCAACCTCACCCATCTTGATATTCAGGGTGACGATCGCTATCATCTCGTTTGGCGCTATGATCTGTGCAAACTGCGTATTTGTCTCTATCCTCTCAAGGACCGGCTCCACTTCCAGCACGTTTCGCCATGGCTCCCTCAGAAGCTGTGCGGATATCGTCACCAGCTTATAGAGGATATTCATCTCTATCTCCGAAAAGTCCCTTACCTTTTCAAGCGGCAGTCCCGGTCCCCCGAGCATCCTGTCGATAAAGGAAAATCCCACATTCGCGCCCAGGTCTATAAGGATATTGCCGCTAAGCGGCTGGAAATTAACTATGCCAAGGACAACAGGATTTGATAAGGCATTCGTAAACTCGTTAAAGGTAACGGTCTCCGAACTAACCACGCTCACCTGCACATTCTTTCTAAGATAAACCGGAAGGTTCGTGGACAGCAGACGACCGTAATGCTCAAATATAAGCTCCAAAGTGCGCAGATGCTCCTTTGAGAACTTGGCAGGCCGCTTAAAGTCGTAATTCTTGACCTGGCGGTCATCCTGGTTCTTTATGTCATCTACGTCAACAGATCCGTCCGTCAGACCTTTTAAGAGATTATCTATCTCCTCCTGGGAGAGTATATCACCCAATTGTCCGCTCCTTATCCAAAAATGATATTGCTTATCAGGACATCATATACCACGTCCGAACCGATACGCGCCTGTACCCTGCGAAGGATCTCGGCACAGATATCGTCCTGCATCAGCTTTATCTCATCAGCCGTATACTGACCGATAACAGCGATAACCTCGCCCTTTATCATCGCTTCATAATTCTTCATGGCCTCACCGCCGTAGGTCGCATATTTTTCATGCGTCTTGTTTATGCCAAGAGTGATGTCTACGATACAGTACTGATCCTTCTCTGCGCCTTCTGCCCTGCGTGTGGTGATGGTCATATCGGGGATCGTGTAGTACTCGCTCTCTTCGGGGCTGGGCATTCCGGTCTGGCCGCCGGCCTCGGTATCAAGTTCAAGGCTCAGAACTCCCGCTATGTCGGTAACTATCTCTGCCGTGCGCTTGTTGGTCCCGATGACCGAAAAAAGCATTATCGCAGTCATTACGATATTTACTATCAGCAACGAAAGTATCACTATCGAAAGCAGATTCTTTTTCATATATCCCCCTTTTATTCGCTGAGCGAATTATATATCTTGATCTCTACACGGCGGTTTAAGGCCCTGCCCTCTGCCGTGGAATTATCCGCTATGGGATTGTACTCGCCCCTGCCGCTGTGTTTTACCATAGCAGGATTCAGGCTGGTATGCTCCATCAGATAATAGAACACCGAAAGTGCGCGCGCATCCGAAAGCTCATTATTACTGGGATACTTTGCGGAATTGATGGGCACGGAATCGGTATGTCCTTCTATCTCTATGGTAGACTCAGCGTAACGCTCAAGTATCAGCCCGACCTGGTCTAAGACCGCGCCGGCCTCATTGCTTAAGTTTGCGCTTCCGGAATCAAAGAGCAGTGATCCGTTCAGCGTCATCTCAACATATTGCGATGTATAGGAAAGCTCCACGAGCTCATCAAGGCCCGCTTCGCTGACCGCTTCACTGACCTTTTCCTCCAGCTCTTCAGAGGCAGCCATCTTCTGCTTTTCGGCTTCCTCCATTATATTCTCCTTGGGCGCATCGGTATCCTCTGCAGCCTTACCGGTGGAATTGATATAATCATCCAACTGGTTCAGCTGGCTTACGCCGTTGCTTATAAGAATGCCGTCACCTATAGCCTGGGCGCCTCCCGAAAAAATACTGAAGGTCGCATTAAAACTGGCCGCCACTTCCTCCCAGCGCTTCTGGTCGATGGAACTCATCGAGAACAAAAGCACAAAGAAACACAGCAGCAGGTTCATCAGGTCTGAGAATGTGGCCATCCACGCCGGGGAACCGGCGGGAGCTTCTTCCTGTTTCTGCTTTTTAGCCAACTTACACTACCTCTTTATTCACCCTTATCCTCACCCGTAGGCCTGTCGGCAGGGGCAAGGAAGGATTTAAGCTTCTCTTCTATGACACGGGGATTTTCGCCTGCCTGTATGGAAAGCAGTCCCTCTATCATTATCTGTTTAACACCGGCTTCAATGCCGTTATAAACTCCCATCTTTGATGTTATAGGGGCGCATATCCAGTTTGCAAGCATGGACCCGTACATGGTAGTCAGCAGCGCGACGGCCATAGCGGGGCCGATGGCGTTAGGGTCATCCAGAGCCTTAAGCATGTTAACCAGACCTATAAGGGTACCGATCATACCCCAGGCGGGTCCCATAGCTGCAACGCCTTCCCAGAAGCCTTTCTTTGCCTTGTGCCTTTCTTCCATGGCACCAAGCTCGTTTTCCATAATATCGCGCACCAGTTCCGGATCCGTACCGTCTACCACCAGCATGATGCCTTTTTTAAGGAAGGGATCATCGATATCTCCGGCGCCCTCTTCCAAAGCCAGAAGGCCTTCCTTGCGGGCAACGTTGGAAAGCTCTATTATCTTGGTTATGGTACCCACTGGATCAACCTGCGGCGGCTTGAAGATAACGCCAAAGCTCTTAAGTCCGGCAATGAAATCGCTCATGGTATTACCTGCCATGATGCACATGAAAGCTCCGCCGAAGGTGATTATGGCAGAAGGTGCATCAAGGAAGTTCAGGAGCGATCCCATGTTTATGGTAAACGCTTTACCGTCAAAGACGATACCGAATATCATCAAAAACAGACAGGCTACCAGACCGATTACTGATGCTATATCCATTGTTTCCCTTTTCCCCTGTAATTAGTTTATTGTAAACACACGCAAAAACACAGTGACCCCTTCCTGTGGCCCCGTGTTATCATCCATGATATATTTCCTGCTTATAGCATTTTACAAGATTTTTTATCTCTTGTCTACTCTCTTTTACTATTAACTTGCGCCCCGTAGTAAGCGTGACTACCGTGTCCGGCGTCTCCTCAACGTATTCAATGAGGTCGCAGTTTACCAGCACGGTGTTGCCGTTTATCTTGTTCAACTCGATCAT
>CAMOEK010000197.1:0-4683 GCA_946612125.1 uncultured Lachnospiraceae bacterium
CTTATATCCGCGCTGGAGCTGCCCACATAGATCACCATGGCGCCCTTCATCTTTTTCCAGGAAGCGCTCTCTATATCAAAGTGTGAAAAATCCTTATCATTTAAACTGAATTTCACTATCTTTGTCTCTCCGGGCTTAAGCTCTGTCTTCTCAAAGCCCTTAAGCTCTTTAAGCGGATTATCTTCCGAAACTTTTTTCTCTCCTACATAAAGCTGCACTACTTCCTTCGCCGTCGCGATGCCGGTATTGGTGACCTTCACCGATACCACATACCCCTTATCGGCTTTCTTAACTTCCATGCCGCTGTATTTGAAGTCAACATAGGAGAGGCCGTGTCCGAAAGGAAACTGTACAGGCACCCCAAATTTCTCATAATAACGGTAACCGACAAATACGCCTTCTTTATAAGTCTCGGTCAGTCTGCAGCCTTTGATCTTTTTCTGCTGCGCAGCCGTGATCTTCTTGCCCGGATAATCGCCGAATTTAACCACAGGAGTATCCTCGTAGTGAACAGGCATTGTCTCTGCCAGTTTTCCCGAAGGGCAGATCTGTCCGCTCAAAACTTCCGCAAGGGCAGTGCCGCCTTCCATTCCGTTATAACTCATCCAGACTATCGCCTTTGCCTTATCCTTCCATGCACTCATGTCCACAGGGCTTCCGGCTATCATAACGACTATGGCGTTGGGGTTCACATCGAGCACGGCGTTGATCAGCGCATCCTGCTCATAAGGCAGTTTCATATCCTTGCGATCGGCGCCTTCCACATCAAAGTCATGGTCCAGGCCGCCGAATACGATCACATCATCATACTCCGCCGCCAGCTTAACGGCTTCTTCGCGGTATGCTTTTATCTTCTTCTTTGCCTCTGCCTTGCGTTTCTTATCATCACGTTTTTCAACATCGGCGCTGAAGCTCTCGGTAATGCTGTGCTCCTGCCAGTTAGCCTCCTCACGGAACTTCTTGGGCACATAATAGCCGGGCACATACTTAACCTGTGTATTTCCGCCGTATTCGCGAGCGATGCCCAGCAGAGGAGTTATCTCATACAGCGCCTTGATCTCTGCGCTTCCGCCTCCGTTAGCATGCATCCTGTTTGCATCATCGCCTATCACCAGTATCTTCTTTGTAGTCGAAGGTTTAAGAGGCAGACGTTTCTTTTCGTTCTTAAGAAGGATCACCGCTTCCCTTGCAACATCCAGCGCATGCTGCGCCATAACGCGTCCTGCATAATAACCGGGGTCACGATCCTCGCAGGGAACAGCCTTGGCCTTAAGCTTTCCGTTCTTTGCTTCGTTTATCTCTATCTCGATCTTGCGCACGCGCAGAAGCAGACGGAGTATGTTGCGTACCTTCTTATCTATCTCCTCAACGGGCACCTCTCCGCTCTCTACCATTTTCTTGAGAGGATTACCCATATAGTATTCATCAAAATTGTCAAAGATACCCATCTCGATATCCAGTCCGCTCATGCCGGAATTTTTGGTATCATAATTTGCGCTCCAGTCGCTGAATACGCAGCCGTCATATTTCCACTCGTTGCGAAGTATGCCGGTCAGGAACTTTACGCTCTCGCTTCCGTGCTCTTCGCGTATCAGGTTATATGAGCCCATAAGGCTCCAGCTCTTTGCGCGTTTGACGGCAGCCTCAAAGCCGGGCAGATATATCTCTCTCAAAGTTCTTTCGTCCAGCTCCACATTCACGCCGTGGCGGTCCCATTCCTGATTGTTGCAAAGGAAGTGCTTAACGCAGGCGCTCACATCATTTTCCTGCACGCCCTGTATCAGGGGAACAACCATTTCCGCCACCAGGTACGGATCCTCGCTTAAATACTCAAAATTACGGCCGCACAGAGGATTGCGCTTGATATTTATGCCCGGAGCCAGTATAACGTCTTTGCCGCGGCCTCTTGCTTCACGCCCCAGAGTCATACCGCTGTCATGCGCCAGCGCCCTGTTCCATGTAGCCGCTATGGCGGAATTGCTGGGAAGATAGCTCACATAATCCGCACTGCTGCCTATCACATACCATTTGTCATCATAAAAATCATTCCTTACTCCGCAGGGCCCGTCAGAACTCACAACTCCGGGTATCCCCAGTCTTTCCACGCCGCCGCTCTTAAAAAAGCCTGCGCCATGGATCATGCGGATCTTTTCGTCAAGCGTAAGTTCATTAAGCAGCGCCTCGATTGCAGCATTGATCTCTTTCTTTTTTTCTCTCAAAATTTAACCCTCCTGAGTTTTTTGTTTTCTCCCCCATTTATTAAAAAGACCTCCGGATATAAAACCCGGAGGATCTTCTTATAAACACAGATCAATAGTTGGACTTAACATTTCCTGTAGACATGATATAGGTATTTCTGTATGTCCACTTATTAATGCGGCAGACACCCCATGCACTGTAAATACCGCAGGTAACAGCCATCAACAGACCTACGAGGGCATTCTCACCCCAGTATCCTGCGCCGGTACCGTTAAAGCTGAAGCGCATTCCATGTACAACCGTATGCTCCATATCGTACTTAAGAAGCCTAACGAGCGCCCAGGGCGTACCGATACCGCAGGTAAAGGTGATAATCAGTCCTGCTACCAGAGCCTGACCAAGTCTTTCACCTACTTCACCATCATAGAAGCAGTCAGAGAATTCCATGCCGTCGCCGTGGTAATCATCCTCAAAACAGGTATGTGACATTTCCCATTCACGTACGCGTATGTTAACCCAGTAGCTGTAGATACCGCAGGTAACAACGGTAAGCAGCCACCATTTGATCCAGTTTCCGAGAAGATCTCCCGGAGTGCCGGTAAATGCCAGTCTGTGACCGTTAACGATGGTATGTGATTTTCTCCATTTTAGATTTCTGCAGATCACCCAGGGAAAAGCTATACCGCAGGTGATCGTGAGCAGTAATCCGTTTACCAGAAGGATAGGGAAATACTCCGCGCCTTCTCCGTCAAAATATACGCTGGGCTGACCGCCGGATGTCTGATACTGATTAGGCTGCTGATAGCCCTGCTGGCCGTAACCCTGCTGCTGATAATTCTGCTGACCATAACCCTGTTGGCCGTAGCCCTGCTGCTGATAATTCTGCTGGCCATAACCCTGCTGACCGTAGCCTTGCTGCTGATAATTCTGCTGGCCATAGCCCTGCTGCTGGAACCCCTGCTGCTGGTAGTTCTGCTGGTTATATCCCTGCTGCTGGAACCCCTGCTGCTGGTCCTGCTGAAACTGCTCCTGAGGCTGAGGTACCATCTGGGTCAGCGGCGCGCCGCAGCTTACACAGAACTTGCCCTCTCCTCCTTCATTTCCACAATTGGGACAGATCATCTTTTTCTCCTCCTGTTACACTGGCTTTACAAATATTAACCCAACCGCAGACTCTGCGGAAAGATCCTTATCAGTTCTTCCAGCGTCTGCGCCGGAAGATTGCGCAATATTCCGTATGCAACAGTGAGCGCAAGCATTATTGTCAGGGCCACCGTTTCCGGAATATTTATTTTTCTGCTTCCCGTTCTTATATATCTGATCTCCTGCACCAGCAGCATAACCGCCAGCAAAGGCACAATCGTGACCGAAAGCTTATTGCAGCGAAATGCCTCTGCCACATCCAGATGCGTCATCGCTACCGCCGCATGAGTCATACCGCACCCCGGACATTTGATCCCAAGTAAAAGTCTGAAAACACATGGAATGCCCAAGCCTGTAAGACTGCACCATATGGCATACAGGATTCCCGCTGTCAGCAGTATCCCCAGCTTTTTCATCTCGGCGACAAAGCGCTTTTTAACATCTTCGCTCATCTCATATAAAAACGGCTTCAGCCGCACTAATACGGAAAATATAACACACTTTAAGTGAATATTCAATATAAAAACGGCGGTTCCGGTTCCCGGGTACCGCCGTCTGCGTTTACGGAATACAGTATGGTTTTACCCCTTGCACAAGCCTCTTACATAACAGCTGCTGCACTTGTCACTCTTCGTTTTGGGCAGTTCCGAACTGCGTATGCATCTGGCTGCATCCAGCACGCATCTGCGTGTTTCGACAAGTTCGCTTTCTTCAACGCTGTCGCCCTTATTCCCGGATCCGTCCGGCTTATCCAGATTGTAGATCATCAGATAATCTGCCGCTTCTCCTGTCATCTCCTGATAACCTATGGCATAGATCTTTAACTGTTCCGCATTAAGACACTGCTCCGCATCCTTGCCTGCGGATTTAAGATCAACAATAGCTGTTTTTTCTGTGCCGTCCCTGTCATCTATCTTCCTTACCAGATCAATGCGGCCGTTTACGCTCACTCCTTCGCCCATTTCAATATTGATGTCCATCTCCGATGCCACGATCTTATCCGCATCCTTCTCATTCTGCTCCACATAAGCGCGGGCGCAGGCCTTTGCGCCTGTAAGCGAATTATCTATCTGCGGCTGACTTGCAAAAGGCAGATAAAGCGCATCTTCCGCGATCTTTTCTATCTGCGCCCTGTCAGGTCTTTCTCCGTTTATCCACGCCCTGTGGATATGCATCATGATCTCATGCAGGACACGTCCGTATCCCTGCGCCGAGGTATACGGCTGTACAAAACCATAGAGATTCGACAGTTTAAAACGGTACGGGCAGTCAAAATAATTTGAAAGCAGTGAAAAATTGAGCGTTATCGGTATGGGAACTTCTTCTATCTCCGGCAGATGC
>CAMOEK010000198.1:0-4675 GCA_946612125.1 uncultured Lachnospiraceae bacterium
GATCAAACTGTTGCCTGTTCGATATCCCGTTAGTATAGTATTCCTGGTTAAATTGTGACATCCGTGTAGATACCTCCTGTAATAATAAAACAACGTTCCAATTATAACATCCAGGCGGAGCACAGTCCATATATAATCCATTACCTTTCTCCCCATGCTCTATATTTTTCATCTTCAGCCACAGGAAGAGTTAAAAAAACATGTGCGCAGTGACATTCTATTCGCTGCCTTTTTAACATTTCTCTGCCACAAGGATGCAGTTGGAATCGGGATAAATATCCGGGTCAAGATCCACCAGCGGCCTAAGATGTGCGGGATATCCCGGTTCAAGGAAGGCATCTGCCCTTATGAGCTTTGCCCCCAGGCTCTCTAAGAATCCCCTGTATTCCTTTATGGTGAAGTAGCCAAACTGTTCGTTTACTTCATGGCTGTAGGATTCACTGCCCCAGGTATAGGTATAAAGGAACTCCCGTATATAATCGGCACAGGCGCTGACAGTCATGTTTTCTTCATCAATACTGATATGCTTATCTTCAATATCTTTCAGGCCTTCAAAATCCTGCATAAAATTCTTAAAGAATTCCAGTCCGGAGTGTTCCTTAAATCTGACTTTAATGATATCGCCGGCCTTTTCTTCACAAACCCTTATCCCGTCGCGTATGATGATACGCCCGCCTGGTCTTAAAGAGTCGTATGCATTCTTAATGGCCTGTTTGACCACTTCGATATTAAACCGTCCTTCCGCAGTCTCGGTATAAGAAAAGATCTCGTGTATGATGGAAGAAAAGATCACAGTATCCACCGTCTCCTCTTTCCCGTCCACGATAAACGGCCCGTCCGTAAAATTGTGACGCACCACATTCCAGCAGTGGCCTTCGGAATGCTTCTTCCTGTTGAGTATATCGATGACATTCTCCGATATATCAGTGCCTGTTATCATCTTATCCGGGTAACGCTCTTCCAGCAGATCCAGCAGCACTCCTCCGCCGCTGCCCACATCAACCACCTTTTCTCCCCTCACATAATCGATGATGGTGTTCTTTGTGGAGTTCTCCGAATCGTTCATCGTAGCCAGATATTTGTCTTCATTATTCAAGCGATCAAATTCATCACGCCTAAAACCGAACATATCATAGAGCACGGTTATGCTCTTTTCAAAGCTCAGCAAGCCGCATCTTTCGGCTTCCACGCAGAAATCTATAAGCTTTTCACATACCTTTGAAAACTCAAGATCTACCAGCAGTGCATTCTCTTCCCTTTTCATCGAAAACGAAACATTCTGCGTACTGCTGTCCCATAAATGCTTTTCTATGATCCTCTTTTTATAGACATTGATATGCTTCCTGCCTTCGTAATCATAATACAGACTGTCAGAAAGCGGTTTAAAGGAGATATAGCATACATCCCTATATTCCGCTGTATCCGGGATATAGGACAGTATCGTAAATATCTGCTCCGCATCAAAATCGGAAAGTGCCGCTTCAAAATACCATAGTTCGTAATGAGGGAACAGCTTCGATTCAAAGAGTGATACCAGTTTATCGGGGATGTTATCGAGTCCCGGCAGGAGCCTGTGTATACGTTCGCGTGCCGGAAATTCTGCAGCTTCTCCATCAAGCACCTTTTTTATCATATCCAGAGCTGCATTTCCTACCCTTTCCCAGAGAGCATCCGATACACCCCTGATGATGCATTCGTTCAAAAGGCAGAGCATGGAGAACAGTCTGTTTTTTTCTATCGGGAGCTCTTTTAACGGAGCATTCTGTGATACGGGCACCTCCCCGCGGAGACACTGGCCTATCATGCCATGAGTCTGTATCAGCGTGTGGATAAGCTCCCTGTCTGGGTCATCTTCCGGGGCCTCTTCGTAATATATCTCTGCCGATGCTATATTGTGTATATCCAGCGGATATCCTTTTTTTCTCCAGATATCCCTGTCTTTTACACTGCCGCCCTTGGCCACCTCAGACCACGAAAGGACCTTACGGATCACCTCAAATTCTCTTTCCGAAAGACCGGCATATCCGCTTTTTTCATTATCTTCCAGGATCTTAAGTGTGCGAAGGACATAATCCAGCGACTCATGACCTGTTATGCCCTCCACCGTATCCACACGTTCGATGTTTACCGCATCATTTTCCGTGTAGTAAAGATACTGATACCATTGCTCATTTATAAGATCTGTCATAGAATGTCTCCCCCCGTATGTATGGCTGATGTTCAATGATATTCCCTGAATAGTCTTTTTGCGAAATCAAACGGATCCATCAGGTTATCTGTTCTTTCGGCGAAATCGGAAAACAGGCACTTCATGTCTGTTTAGAACCCCGGCGCATAAGATCATAAGGGCCGTCATGATCGTACCATGAATATGATATGTCGGAATCCTCAGGAGTATATTCAACGGTCAGAGAAAAATTGATCAGAGTGTTTCTTCCGATCCATTCCCTGCTGGTTTGTGAGCTACTGACAATACCCATAGCCAATATAAGTATTCCTGAAACTATTTTTTTCTTCATATAGTCACCTCGATTCTATCACCTACAATACCTTTCTTATTTCATATTGTAAAGTTCTTATTTCCATCTATCTTCAGGCCATAGGTACCGGAGGGTGGTATTTTACGTTTAAAAATGCGATAATACCATAAATGCGCGTGCGGTTTTCCGTATCCCTATCATAAAATATGATCATACAGGAGATCCTTATGTTAAAAAAATATGTTATACTGACCGCTGTCATTGTTATACTGTGCAGCGGCTGTGCCGGTATCACAAGTACAGGGGGAACATCCGGCGGAGCTCATTATCCCGATGAAATAACGCTGGACGAGCAGAAAAACGTATCTTTGATCGTTTTCAGATACGGAGATAAATATATAGCGAAGGGCGCAAATGGTGCAGGCTGGTCGGAAGTTGTGGGTACTCCCCCCGCAAAGCTGGCCATGACCGATGGTGACTTTGCCACTGTCACCGCGGATGTAGTGTTAAACTACGGCGGCGTCGCAGGCTTTTGCGGGAATCCTGCGATCAGCAAGGTCCGCAGCTATCAGTTGTATTCCTGCGATGATGCGGTAAGTAACGGGATGGTGGATGCTTATGATCCGGATGAACAATATCCCGTAGGCCCTAAATACTATGGGCAGTACGTAGTGCTGCGTACTTATGAGGGATACCGTGTATATGACAGCGGGATCCTTGTCGATCAGTTTAATACTTCTCTTGAGGCAGAAAGCGCTATGGGAATGGCGGTGCTCGCGGATACAACAGCTGTTATGGAAAAGCACAGCGGGCACCATGTGTTTGTATTCCGTATGGGAGATACCTATCTGGGCTATGCAGGCCAGATAGGCCTAAACTCCTGGCAGCCTATCCTGGATGAGAATTTTCAGAATAAGCTGACCGGCTGCACGCTTGATGACGGACACATGATCGAGATCAAAAAAGGCGATGAATATACTGTAAACGGCGGAAACGGTAATTATCACAATTCCTTTATGATCCGCAGCATCGATGAGTATCAGGAAGCTCCCTATGACGAATTCTTTTCCAGCCACTGGGCAGAGGATGGCACCCGGGTAAACGGTGCGGTATACGAATATAATGTATGCCAGTATCTGATCTTCTATATCGACGGGATGTTTTACATCTATACGGAAAAGACTGACCCGCGTTTTGTGGGTGCTTATGCTACGGAGGCGGAAGTAGATCAGGCGATCGGCCGGAATTAAAAAAATTTTGTTTTTTTGTAACCTTTCAGTCTCATGGATCGTATTACATGTGAAAGGCCTTTCTGAATATTTAAGCTCACATTATAGAAGGAAGCACTATTATCACTATCGCTGTCAGTATGAAGCCCAGTCCCATCAGCTTGCAGAATAAGCTGTTGAAAGGAGCTGCGAGTTCATTGACAAAGGGTCTGCTTTCTTCGGTGAACAGCACCGTTTTACGTTTTTCGGGATCAGGATGGATACAGAGTTTTACCTCTTCCCCCGGAGGAAGCTGCAATGCAGGCGCTCCGATGGGCGGAACCTCATACAGTGTCTCGATCACACCATCTATTTCGGCTTCATACACCATCAGCGGCACAAAGAATACCGTGCGTTCCGGCTCAGCGGCCCTTGCGGTTACCGCAAGGGTGTATTTTTTCTTATATCCCCGTGCATAGAAATGCCAGCGTACGATAAACAAAATACCGATCACTATCAGCAGCGCCGGAAGACAGTATAATTTAATAATATCTGTTATCTGCATATCGTATACCTCTTTCTCTCAGGTTTTCATACTTACATTTATGATCTGCTCTATCCTTGTCCGTGCGGGCGTTTTCTTCCGTAGGTATATGATCATGCCCGTGCCTTCACCAAATCGTGTTTTTACTAAAATATATTTTAGTAAGCTATATTTTACCATACCCCATGGTTTATCAGGGAATAATCATCAAATGTTATATTGTCAGTTATACTTTATATATATAGCGGGGCGCACGCCGCGGTTATCGAAGGATACAAGAGTTTCGTAGCCCCAACCGGCGTAACCGTATTCGTAAACCAGGCACGCACGGCAACTGATATAGCCCGGTGATCGCAGCCACCACACTCCATATGATTGCCCGATGCAGCTCTTATCATAACCGTAACCGGCCAGATCCGTATCGTAATCATCCTGTGTTACGA
>CAMOEK010000199.1:0-4674 GCA_946612125.1 uncultured Lachnospiraceae bacterium
GGGGCCAAGACGTGTCGCTCAGGATGACCAGGGCTGAGGCGTGCCGCTCAGGATGACCGGGGCTGAGGCGTGTCGCTCAGGATGACCGGGGCTGAGGCGTGTCGCTCAGGATGTCAAGGTTATCAAAACCGGTTCTCCGGCAGGCATCAGTATTGGGGCACTTTGCGATGAGCATGTTTTCTTCAGCCCCTCCTGATATACCCTGCCGTATTTCGAAAACGATGTGGAGAAGATCTCCAGTTCCGAAAGTATCTGCGTAAACCAGAGCGGCAATGCTGCAGGAGCTTTTATCTCCAGGAGGCTTGTTCCTTCATCCAGAAGCAGCTTCCCCCGGTCGCCTGCCGAAAGCTTAAGCTCATCTTTTCGGCTCCTTATCCGCTCATCGATCGTAAAGCGGATATTATCATCTTCCTTTAGCACGTATGCCCTGCGGTCGTATGCCAGGAAGGTGTCGGGCTTAAGTCCGTGATACTTTATCATGTAGTCGATCTCTTTAAGTATCTGGCAGTCATGCTCTTCAGGATATACACCCTCTTCCAGATAAGCCTGTGCTGTCCTGTAAGGAAATTCCACCCTGCGTTTATATACAACGCCCTTCCATTTCTTTTTCATCTCCAGAAAAACCTTATCTGTATCTTTCGGCGTTCCGTACGCCCGCAGCCTTAGTTTTTCTTTATATACAGGCTTATCCAGAGATTCACGTATCAGTTTGTTATCCGTAGTATCAAAATATATATTGCTTATCGTATACTTTCCGTATGTATCCTCTTTTATCCTGTCTCCAAGCTTTTCCATCAATTTCTTTCTCTGCGCCTGCGTCAACAGATATTTTTTCTCAACTCTTTTAAATATTCCCGCCATAACCATCACCTCTTTTCATGTGTTATCCGATGGCTTTATGGTATAAAAAAAATATGTCCACTTCCTGTTCAGAAAGTGGACATATTGTGCAGATTCGGTGTTTAAACTGTGAACTGATCTTTATTTGGTGGCATCTAATGCAGCTCTGGCTGCGATTATATCCGCGCCCAGTTCAACGGTCTCATAAAGCAGATGTATGCGGCCCTGGGGATCCATCTTTTCGTAATTGATGGCAACTCTCTGTACCACGGTAGCGCAGGCTTCTGCCGAAATATCCAGCAGTATTACCAGAACCTGACGGCCCGAATACTGTGTGGAAACATCACCGCGGCGAAGCGTTGAATACAAAGCCTGATCAAGACGCTCTACTGCTTTCTCCAGCTCCTCCTTCTTGGGAAGATAGCCCTGATCGGGTGCCAGTGTAAAGAGCACCATGCGCGCATCGATGGAACCGCGCTCTGCCCTGCGGTGCAGGAAATTATATACATACTGGAAGCCCCTGACATCCAGCAGATATGCGCCCTTATCGGGAATAACGCTGCTGAAATTGCTCTGAAGGCTCCAAAGATCGATATTATTGGAGTTTTCGCTGTCGCCTTCCTTCGAATAGAAGTGGAAACTGCGTTTTCCGCTCTGCTTAACAAAATACAGAGCCTTGTCAGCCATGGAATATAGATGCACGAAATCCCTTGCATCCTCGGGGGCTATGGAAATACCTATGGAAAGTGATGTATTCGCATCAAAACGTCCCTCAGAAAGCTTCCATGCAAATTCGGAGATTAGGGTTTCCGCTCTCTGCTTTAAAGTCTGACGGTCTGTTACTCCGCTGAAGAATATCATGAACACATCGCCAAATACACGGCAGAGCACATCATCGGAATCCGTGTTCTCCTGAACAGTTCTGGCTACCATCTGAAGCACTGCCTCGCTTGACTGTGCGCCATAAACATCAGCAAACGCCTTGGAATTATCAAGGTCGATCATGAAAAGGCTGCCGCTGTATCCTGTATTAAGACGGTGGTCTATTATCTGAACAGCTGCATTCCAGTCCAGAAGACCGGTAAGCACATCTCTCTGTGAATCATCAACAAACTCATTGTTGCCCTGCATCATGCCGCCCAGACTGCGCTGCTGGTCTATGGATGCAATGGTGTCGTTTATCTTCTGAAGCATTGCGCTGGGGATGAACGGCTTGACGATAAAACCGGCCGCTACTGTAAGGCAGCGATTCTCCAGTTCAACGTCCCTCTTGGACATACATACAATGGGTATCCTCTTGGTAGCCTCGTTATTACGGATACGGTTTATCAGTTCAAAACCATCCATAACCGTAAGCTGTACCTCCATGAGGATCAGATCCGGGATCGTGGTAGTCAGGAACTGCAATACCTGCGGTCCGGTAACCATCTCGGTAACCTTATAGGTATTGCCAAGAGTTGTCCTGATCACCTCAAGGCTTGTTCTGTCTTCATCAACCACCAGAATGTGTTTCATGATACCCCCTCCCTGCCGCTTCCTTGCGGCTATTTTTTTCAATCGTCATCTACACTGTAATTAGGCGCCTCTTTCGTTATCTGAATATCGTGAGGATGGCTTTCCTTTAATGACGCTGCTGATATTTTAATAAATCTTCCGGTATCCTGCAAGGTCTTTATATCCTTAGCCCCGCAATATCCCATACCGGATCTCAAACCGCCCATCAGCTGGAATACGGTATCCTCAACAGTACCTTTATATGCCACGCGGCCTTCTACGCCTTCGGGCACCAGTTTCTTTGCATTTTCCTGGAAATATCTGTCCTTGCTGCCGTTTTCCATGGCGGAGATGGAGCCCATGCCACGGTAAACTTTATACTTACGGCCCTGGAAAAGCTCGAAGGTTCCGGGGCTTTCATCGCAGCCCGCAAAGATGGAACCCATCATACATACGCTTCCGCCTGCTGCAAGAGCCTTGGTGATATCGCCCGAATACTTGATACCGCCGTCTGCTATGATCGGTATGCCGTATTCCTTTGCAACCGCATAGCAATCCATGATAGCTGTAATCTGGGGTACACCTATACCTGCCACCACGCGTGTTGTACAGATGGAACCGGGTCCTATACCTACCTTTACAGCATCAACTCCTGCTGCTATAAGATCCCTGGTCGCATCGCCGGTCGCAACATTTCCTGCTATCAGCTGCAGCTTCGGATAAGCTTCCTTAACCATTTTTACGCAGTTGATAACATTCTTTGAATGTCCGTGAGCCGAATCCAGAACGACCACATCCACGCCTGCCTTCACCAGCGCCGAAACACGATCCAGCACATTTGCGGTGATGCCTACAGCAGCACCGCAGAGCAGTCTGCCCTGTGCATCCTTTGCAGCCAGAGGATACTTGATCGCTTTCTCTATATCCTTTATCGTTATAAGTCCTTTTAATGAATAATCATCATCAACAATGGGAAGTTTCTCCTTGCGTGAAGCAGCCAGTATCCTCTTTGCTTCCTCCAGAGTGATGCCTTCCTTTGCGGTGACCAGATTCTCGCTGGTCATGGACTCTCTTATCTTTTTATTGAAGTCTGTTTCAAATTTAAGATCACGGTTGGTTATGATTCCTACCAGCTTGCGCCCTTCTGTAATAGGCACGCCGCTTATGCGATACTTCGCCATAAGTGCATCGGCATCCGCCAGTGTATGATCCGGTGAAAGTGAAAATGGATCGGTAATAACTCCGTTCTCTGAACGTTTTACCTTATCCACCTCATCCGCCTGAGCATCAATACTCATATTCTTATGGATTATTCCTATACCCCCCTGTCTGGCCATTGCGATAGCCATGCGGTGTTCCGTTACGGTATCCATGCCCGCGCTCATGACGGGGATGTTCAGTTTGATCTCTTTTGTAAGATTAGTCGCGAGGTCAACCTGATTGGGTATTACTTCCGAATACGACGGTACCAGCAGAACATCATCAAATGTAATACCATCACCTATGATCTGTCCCATAACAACTCCTTTCTTGATACTGTTTTATTATACGGGGTGCGGCGCCCGAATTCAATCGAAAAATACTTTTCGGGGCGCATTATTTTGTACCAGCTTAACAAAATCCTCAGGCAGGTCAAGCAGGATCTTCCGTCCGCCTTCATATATCATTGCATAAGGCGGTTCTTCCCTGGAGCTGTCCATGCTCCAGTAGTTGACTTCCTTAAGATCCCTGTTTTTAAACTCTCCCAGCCTGTAGGAATTTGACGGTGCCAGGATCTCCATCTTATCAATATCAAAAGTCTCGAGATCCTTGCGCTTTTCCTTTGCCATTATCTTGGAAACCGTGATGGTTTTATCACAATATAAATACTCATATTCAATATCTGTAAGGGGGAAGATCAGATAACGATAAAGCATCGCCAGACCCAGGCCAACCATGATGCTAAACGCCGGGGAAAAGAAAAATACGGCAATGGTAGCCGCCGCAATAAGCCCTATGCTCCCGAATTTGAGTATCAGATCCTTGGGCTCGGTGTTCTTCTTAACCAGATGCTCCATGTAAGCGTCCATCGCACAACCTCTCAGTCAATGAATTCTGTTTATAATATCATATAGACGGATAATCTTCAAGAAGAAAATTGACGGGGCGCCATGCGCTGTGATAACATAGCGATGGTATTTGACCGCGATCAAATAGTTTATAACGGTTTGCACATTACAGGCACGGCTTGGCGCTAAAACGCGCAGCCTTAGCCTGTAATGCTGCAAACCTGTGTAATCTCTCTCCGCGGCATTACTATATGTGTTATCACAGTGCAGGCTAAATAGGGCTGCAAGCCTT
>CAMOEK010000200.1:0-4535 GCA_946612125.1 uncultured Lachnospiraceae bacterium
ACCACGGTACCAAGCTCAAGCGCTATCTGACGCCTGATCATGACCACGCGGTCCAGAAGGTCGCCGCCCTGGTTGGCATCGGCCAGAGGTATGATACCGTAACCGAATTCCAGCTCTATGGGGTCAACATGCAAAAGCGATGTGACATTTTCCGGACGCCTTATCTCTTCCGCCTCGGCCACTTCTTCCGCTTCCACCTGTTCCTCCACGGATTTGGTAGCCATGGTGGTCTCCATCTTTCTGGCCACCAGGATAAATATCACGCCCAGCGGAACAAAGATGAAGAACTCAAGGGGTGTAAATACCCCAAGGAAAGCAAGGGTCGCGCCCACTATATACATGGCCCTGGGCAGACCGAAGATCTGCTTTATGAGTGCGTTTCCGAAATCCGCTTCCTTTGAGCCCTTGGTGACCAGGATACCTGTAGCAAGAGATATAAGAAGCGAAGGTATGGCCGAAACCAGACCGTCACCTATGGTGAGCACGGCATACTGGTTAAGCGCACCGTTAAAATCCATGCCCCTTCTGAACATACCCATAAGGATACCGCCCACAAGGTTGACTGCCGATATCAGAAGACCTGCGGTAGCATCTCCCTTTACATACTTTACGGCACCGTCCATGGAACCGAAGAAGCTTGATTCTTCCTGTATCTTATCACGGCGCCTTTTGGCTTCCTGATCGTCTATGGCTCCGGTATTAAGATCCGCATCTATAGCCATCTGTTTACCGGGCATAGCGTCCAGGGTGAATCTGGCTGTAACTTCCGCAACACGCTCCGAACCTTTGTTGATGACCATGAACTGCACGATCAGCAAAATAGCAAATACGATGATGCCCATGACCAGATCGCCGCCGCCCACGAAGTCACCGAAGGTGGAAACCACGTTACCGGGGTTGCCGGAAATGAGGATCAGACGTGTGGAAGATACGTTAAGCGATATACGGAACAGTGTGGTAAAGAGCAGCATGGTGGGATAAAAGCTCATATCCAGCGGCTCTTTTGAAAGCATGGCCGAAAACAGTATGGAGAAGGCGACGCTCATGTTGACCGCCAGCAATATGTCCAGCAGCCAGCTGGGAATGGGGACGATCAGCATGATGAATGCACTCAATACGTAGAAGGCTACTACAAAGTCGCCTTTAAGAAGTTTCTTTATCATGCGCTCCTCCTTTCCCATGTACTATATCTCACGGGTTCGTATTGACAGGCCCGGCGCTCTCGATGCATCCGGATCAGCAGGCCCGATATTTCTTTCTCGATGCATCCGGATCAGCAGGTCCGGCTTGGCCCTATCACGGGCAGCCGGTACCTACTGATACCGGATGCTCATATGCTCACTGCTCCTGCCGATACCGGATGCAAGCAGGATCACGGTTCCTGCCAATAACGAACCCTGCAGATCACTTCATTGTCAATCCGGATCGCATTCCTGCGAATGGGCTGCTACGCCCGGCCGGTGCGTTTGTATACTATGGCCAGCACTTCGGCTACGGCCACATAGAGCTCCTCGGGGATCTCTTCCCCTATCTCCACGTTGGCGTACAGCGAACGCGCAAGTGGTTTGTTTTCAACTATTTCTATATTATGCTCTTTTGCCGCTTCTTTTATCTTCTGCGCCACATAGTCCGCGCCCTTAGCCACCACAAAAGGTGCTTCGGCGGTCTCCTTATCATAACGCAGCGCCACAGCGTAATGGCTGGGGTTGGTAATGACGACATCTGCTTTAGGCAGCGCCTGCATCATACGCCGGCGCGATGCCTCCTGCATCCTCTGCCTTATCTTTCCCTTGATGGCAGGATCACCTTCAGTAGACTTATACTCTTCCTTGACCTCCTGCTTGGTCATCTTCATATCTTCGTGGAATTTCCATTTCTGAAAGCCGAAATCCGCAAAAGCCACGACGATAAATACCAGCGCTATCTTGAATCCTATATCAATAAGCAGCTGCCCTGCCAGAGCTATGCCCTGCATCATCGGCATATCATAAAGCACATACAGTAAAGGCCACTGCTCTTTGAGTTCATTATATATCACTATAGCTATCACAACAAGCTTAAGGAGGGACTTGACCAGATCCACAAGCTTGGTAAGCGAAAAGATGCGCTTTATGCCGCTGATGGGATTCAACTTGTTGAACTTGGGCTTAAGCGGCTTGGTGGTGGGTTTCCATTTTACCTGCACCAGATCCGCGATAAAGCACACAGCAAAGCCCGCCAGCAAAAAAGGCAGTATTATGATCAATGTTCTGAGAAGCCCGACCCCCAAAAGCTCCGTATATTCCCTGTGATTATCCCTGTAGGACGGCAACTTCACAAAATATGGGATCCTGCCGTAAAAGCCCTCAAACAACTCACCCAGCTGTGATGCCAGCTTTGAAGTCCATATCCTTAAAAGCACAAAAAGCGCAAGCAGGGTAAAGCTCTGCGCAAACTCCTGGCTCTTGGCGACCTGACCTTCCTTACGCGCATCTTCAAGCTTCTTGCTGGTAGGCTCCTCAGTCTTTTCACCGCCCTGGCCTTCCTTCGCAAAGAACTGCAGGTCATATGACAAACGCAGGGGTTTAAGTAATGTCACACGGTCCCTCCCATAGCCTTTACAAATGAAACCATCAGTGTATTCATCTCTTTAAATATAAGATCGGCGGCATCGGGCAGCATATTAACCGTCACTACCAGCACCGAAAGTCCTATCAGCGCCTTGACCTGCATACCGACAGCAAACATGTTCATCTGCGGCGATACCTTGGCCATTATTCCCAGAAGGCCGTTACTCAAAAGCGTAACGCAGAACATGGGCAGGCCTATCCTGAAACCAAGCGATACATATTCCGCCATAAAGGTCAGGAAAGTCGTATACATGGCTTCCATATCAAAGACCGTCCGCCCCATGGCGATCAGGGTATAGCTTTCGGCCAGCGCTCTGATCATCCATCTGTGCATGCCTGTCACCATAAAAATAAGCATAAAAGCGTACTGATAAAACTGCCCCGTTACGGTAACATTCATCTGGGTGGTCGGATCTATCTGCGCCGCCATCGAAAAACCTATATTGGTATCCACTATCTGACCTGCAAAAGCCGCTATCTGCATGGCCCAGTTTGCAGCCAGTCCTATCAGCAAGCCGGTTACAGCCTCTTTGAGCACTATAGTCGAATACTCGATGAGCGTCGAATACTGCATATATACGTGAGGCGTTATGGATTCGTATAATAAAAAGCTCAGCAGCAGCGCAAACACAGCCTTGATACGCTGCGGCACTTCCGCCCTTCCAAAGAAAGGGGAAGCAAATATGAACATTGACACCCTTGTAAGTATCAGCAGGAAGTACTCGAGTTCTTCCAGCGGAAATGAAAGGTCAATATATGCCGGATCCATAGCTCACCTAATGTATGTATACCGAAAAATCAGACCACAGATTCACCATAAATGTGATCATATTATTCAGCATCCAGCCGCCGCCAACCATCAAAACAAGAAAAATAGCCAGAAGCTTGGGCACAAAAGTAAGCGTCTGTTCCTGTATGGATGTAACGGTCTGAAAAATGCTGATTATAAGACCCACCACCATGGAGATCAGGAGTGGCGGAAGAGCTGTGATCAATATGGTATACATGGCATCTGCCATTATCTGAGTAACAAGATCTACTGTCATGGCTCACCTCTCAATGGGACGCTAATAAAATGTCCTCACCAGGTTGACTATTATCAGGTTCCAGCCGTCCGCCAATACAAAGAGCAATATCTTAAACGGCATGGATATGGTAGTCGGAGGCAGCATCATCATACCCATGCTCATGAGCACCGACGAAACCACCATGTCTATTATAAGGAACGGCACATATATCAAAAAGCCTATGATAAACGCCGTGCGCATTTCGCTGAGAACATAGGCCGGTATAAGCACCTGCAGCGGCACATCATCAGGTTCCCCGCTCCAATCAGTCTCTCCGGCTATCTCCATGAATACCGTGACATCCTTGACTTCCGTCTGCGGATACATATACTCACGAAGAGGCTGTATGCCTTTATCCAAGGCTTCCTCAGTGGTTATGGTCCCACTGTTATAAGGCACTATGGCATCATTATAAACAGCTATAAGAGTAGGGCTCATGATATAGATCGTAAGAAATACCGCTATGCCGATGAGCACCATATTGGGCGGCGCCGTCTGTGTATTCAGCGCCTGTCTCGTAAAATGCAGAACGATGATTATACGTGTAAAACTGGTTATCGTAAGCAGCAGAAACGGCAGTAAAGCTATTCCCGTAAGGATAAGCACTATCTGCAGAGCCCCGTTCACGGAGCCGTTTCCGTCATTTAACTCTATAGTGACCCTGTTTCCGACATTGGGGGCCGCCAGATCGCTGCCGCTGTCGGAATCTCCCGGTTCTTCAGCAAATGTACGCTCATCTGTGTCGCCGTTATTATCCGAATCCGTGGCATACGCCCTCATGGGCAGCGCCAGCACTACCAGGGCCATAAGAAAAAGCATACATATTCGTGTAAAAAGCTTATTCATCACTGCCCTCTTT
>CAMOEK010000201.1:0-4528 GCA_946612125.1 uncultured Lachnospiraceae bacterium
CCTCGTACATAAAAACACCTCCCCGAAATAAACTCGAGAAGGTATTATAGCATAAGTCATGTCAAACCGCAAATTTACAGGGAAAACCACGGGGTTTTTATCCCGGCAGGCTGAGAGTTATGATAAAGCGCTCTTCATCCTGCTGCGCGCTTATGTCGCCGCCCATTACCGCGGCGAAGCTCTTGCAGATGTAAAGCCCCAGTCCGGCTCCGTCATTGGTGCGGGAGCTGTCTCCCTTTACGAAGCGGTCGAATATCCTTTCGGTATCCACCGCTTTGTCGGAATCGGTGATGATCCTTATATTTACCATATCCGAAGTGGCAGTCTCTATCTTAAATACCAGCGTCTTCTGCGAATACCTCACCGCATTGGATATCAGGTTCTGCACTATCCTGGAGAGCTTCTTTTTATCGGCGGTAACATAAATGTTTTCATCTGCCTGCTCAAATGATGGTTCCATGCCCTTTTTATCTATCTCCGGGCTCTCCGCCAGTATCTCTTCACAAATGATCTCACAGATATTTAAGCGCTCGGCGCTGATATCCATCTGTCCGGATTCTATCAGCGACAGCTCAAACAGATCGTTCACCAGCCTGTTAAGATATCTGGCCCGCTCCAAAGCTATGCGGAGATTGGCGTTTGCCTCTTCGGGGTCCGTTGCTTTCTCCGCCAGCTGAAGATAGCCTATCACAGAAGTCAGGGGAGTCCTCATATCATGTGAGATCATCGATATGGAATCTTTGATCTTTTTTTCGTTTTCCCTGCCTTCGGCCCTGATGCTCATCACATATTCGTAGAGCTTATTTACTTCACAGATCAATTTCTCAAGATCCGCATCCACAAAGTCAACATGCATGTCACGGCCATCTTTGTTAGAATGCATTTCTTCCGTGATCCGGCGCATCTGTCTCCTGATCACTGCCAGTTTAAGTGACAGGACCAGCACCAGAACTATCAGGATTATTATCACTGCGTATATCAAAGCTTAATTTACATCCTTTTTTCTGAAGATAAACAAGGTTATCGTTACCAGTATTACGGTAGCTATTATCGCACATATCGCACATGGTATCAAATCCGCATTACTGCTGCTCTTTGCGAAGCAGAAGAAGGAGTGCTCGTATATGTAATTTCCGCCCAGGAAATTCCTTAAGATATTTCCGCCTATGGTTGCGATGAGCACCGATGTTACAAATGCAGCATATACATTTCCGCAGATATAGGTTATCAGGATGAAGAACGCATTGAAAGCTATCATCTGCAGGCAAACCGTTAGGAACCAGAGTATATCTCTTGCATTAAAGCCTTCAAAAGAGAAGCCAAACTGCGTTCCGTACATGATCACATCACCTATGAGAGTCACAAGATGAAATACTATCGTTAACACGCTGGTCGCGATCAGTCTTGATATAACGATGTCCGAACGCCTGCTTCCGGTAACTATCGATCTGTGTACCGTTCTGTTTGCAAAATCGCTTCCCACATACCAGGCGATGAGCATGCCCCAGAGAAAAGCAAAACTGCAGTCCTGAACGCCTTCCTTAAATCCGTCATACATCGTGTGGAATTCCGCGATGGCCTGGGGATTCATCCCTCTTCCCAGGATAACGTACAATACCGAAAACAGATAGAACAACATGCATCCGTATAAAGGAGTAAATCTCCACATCTTATATCTTTCTACTCTCAACTGATTATACATTTGTCTCACCTCCTGTAAGGGCCATAAAATATTCTTCAAGCGACTGTTCTTTTTCCGAAAGCTCCGTTATCACTATCCCGGCTTCCATCAGATGTTTTGAAAGCTCTGCTTTCATCTCAGCCCTGCCGTATACCTTCACGGTATCGTCGGCGATCACCTTATACTGCGTATCCGGGAAATGCTTTTCCAGTATCGTTACCGTCTCGGGGATGTTGCTGTCCCTGACCAGGATGTACTGACTGCACTTTTCTTCAAGCTCTTCATGCGTATTCGTTTCTATTATCCTTCCCTTGTGGATAAAGATAAAATCCGTTGCCAGCAGGTAGAGCTCGCTTAAGATGTGGCTCGAAACAAATACCGTACATTCCTTCTCTTCATTGATCTTCTTAAGCATGTTCCTGAGCGCCACGATATTTTTAGGATCCAGTCCGTTTATCGGCTCATCCAGGATCAGAAGCTGGGGATTGCCTACCATCGCTATCGCGATACCCAGACGCTGCTTCATTCCCATGGACAGGTCCTTTGCCTTTTTGTTTTTTACATCACTGAGTCCCACCAGCTCCAGCACCTTGTCGGTATAGGATGCATCCGGATTCCCGACTATCAGTCTCTGCAGTTCCACATTCTTATGTACCGTGAATTTGGGATACAGGGCCGGCTCTTCTATCATGGTCCCCACCTGTTTGCGTTTCTTATCGATCTCTTTCGGATCATCTGCGCCCATCAGCGAATAATCTCCGGAAGTGGGAAATACCAGTCCGCTGATGATCTTCATGAAGGTGCTCTTGCCGGCGCCGTTTTCACCGATAAAGCCGTATATATGATTCTTCTTTAAGCTTACGCTCACATTATCAAGCGCGCAAAAGTTTCCGTACTTTTTAGTGAGGCTTCTTGTTTCAAGTATTACATCACTCATTTGCGTGACTCCTTTCGTTTGATGATGTGAGTATAAAAAAAGAGCTTAAAAAAGATATTCACAAAATCTAAAGAAAAACTAAAGATGAAAAACCGCCTTTACTTCGAAAGGCGGTATCCCATTCCGTATACTGTATCGATATACGGCTCATCCGTTATCTTTGCTATCTTCTTGCGGAGATTACTCATATGCACGTTCATGGTATTATCTTCGCTTATGTATTCTTCACCGGTTATGCTCTCAAAGAGATTGCGCTTTGAGAAAACCTTGTTGGGATTAGCCAGCATTATCTCAAGGATGCTGTATTCCATCTGGGTACAGCTAAGCTCCTGCTCAGCGATAAAGACCCTGGCTGATTCCTTATCAAGCTTCATATCCTTGTACTGCAATCCGTTCTGAGTTTTTGCACCGCCGCTCCTTCTTAATACAGCTTCAATCCGCAGTATCACCTCGTCCACATCAAAGGGCTTGCTGATATAATCATCAGCCCCAAGGCGCAGCAGCTCTATCCTGTTGACCACTTCGTTCTTGGCGGAGAGGACTATGGCCGGTGTACTTTTTGTTTTTCTCAGTTCTGCCAAAATCTCCTCACCGGTCCTGCCCGGCAGCATCAGATCTAAAAGGATCAGCTCGTATTCGTTGGCTAAAGCCTTTGATAAGCCTTCATTTCCGTCTGCTGCGCTGTCGGTTTCGTATCCGCTGTCGGATAAGACCTTGCACAGGAGCTTGTTTATCATCTGATCGTCTTCTATAACCAGTATCATTTTTCTTAATTATAATTATTATTATTGTTTGAATTGGCAAATGCGCCCTTAAATACTTTCTTCATTTCCGTATTATCCGCGTACAGAGGCGCATTCTCATCCTCTTCAGGCTGAGCCGGTTTAGCAGCTGCGGGAGCTGCAGGCGCTGTCCCATATAAAGGTGATGCTCCCATCGGAGACTGCTGTGTGGGCGCTGCGCTCTTCGGCTGCTGCGCCGGGCCTGCTCCGTATAAAGGTGACGCTCCCATCGGTGACTGCTGTGTGGGCACCTTGCTTTCTTCACTCTCACTCTGAGGCACCGGTATATCAAAATTGTGGTTGCTTACCGTCGTGGGAGATACCCCAAGCGGCAGGGTTGCGGGCTGCGAAGTCGCCTGTACATTGGCGCCTCCTCCCCCCAGAGGAAGCACTGCCGGACGCGATGTCGCAAAAGCCATCGCTCTTAACTGCGCAGCCTCTTCTTCGCTAAGTCCCTGCTCATCTTTCTTTTCTTCCTTATTTCCGGCTGCAGGAGCTTCAGCTGCGCTTTCCTTTACCGCTGATGACAGCGGTGAAACTGCCGGCGCCGGCGTATTTCCAAGTATCGATGCGCTCTCCGACTGTGAACCATCCAATATTGATGATGGTCCCAGAGGCTGGGGGCCTTGTGAGGACGAAGGTCCAAGGGGCCGGGGTCCCTGTGAGGATGAAGGTCCAAGGGGTGCTGTACTGCCCGGAGTCTGTGACGGCGCTGCTCCCGCGCCTCCGACGGAAGGATCCCGCTTTGAAGGGTCAGGCCCTAAAGAAATGCCAGGT
Organism: uncultured Lachnospiraceae bacterium; assembly: GCA_946612125.1. GTDB lineage: Bacteria > Bacillota > Clostridia > Lachnospirales > Lachnospiraceae > NK4A136. Next base: position 4,178 of record CAMOEK010000201.1, read on the forward strand.
ATATAAGGGATCTGCGTGGTCTCCAGTGTGGCTGTCGAGTAAGGCGATGCGCCTGTTCCCTGCTTAGTTACGGATTGCTGGTACCCATTACCTGCCCCGAAAGCTCCACTCTGCTGAGGCGCCGTATTTCCTGTACCAAAGCTCTGCTGAGGCGCGCCCTGCTGCGCAAATGCCGATCCGAAATTGCCCTGCATTCCCGTTCCGGGTGTTCCGCTCTGGGGCTGCTGTGCAAACGCAGATCCGAAATTCCCCTGTATTCCTGTTCCGGGCGTTCCGCTCTGGGGCTGCTGTGCAAACGCAGATCCGAAATTCCCCTGCATTCCTGTTCCGGGCGTTCCGCCCTGAGGTACA
>CAMOEK010000202.1:0-4513 GCA_946612125.1 uncultured Lachnospiraceae bacterium
TTTTTTGAGCAAAATGTGAGAAGAAGTGATAATTTTCTTCGTTGTATTTGTGATTTTGTTATGATAGAATGAGCAAGTTATGAGCAGAGAAAGTGCTAAAACAGGAATAAAAGTTAAGGCGGGGCTTATGCTTTCGCTTAGCTTTTTTTTGCTTGCGGGAGGTTGTGAATCAAAACCGGAAGAAGCTCCTCCGCTGGTGCTTGAGAGCGGCGACGAAGCTGCCGAATACAGCCTGACCGAGGTTATGAGCGGAACACTTGAGGAGACCATCTCAATTCCCTGCTATTATCGTAAAAATGCCGAGCAGGAAGTGTATTTCCCGGTTAGCGGAAAGCAGATACGCAAGATCTGTGTGCAGGAAGGTGACATTGTAAAGAAAGGTGACCTTCTGGCGGAGCTTGCCCTTGGCAATATAGAAGATCAGATCGATGAGCTGCAGTATCGTATACAGCGTAATGAACTGCAGCTTTCTTATATTGATATCAACGAAGAACTTGATATAGAGAACCGCTATAACAGCCTGGCCTACATGAGCAAGCATACCGAAGAGGACAAGGAAGATTATGACGCCGATATACAGCGCATGAAGGAGCAGAACGAGCAGAGGCGCAACAGTTATCGCGATTCTATAGAATTTGATAAAAAGAAACTGGCGAATCTTCAGACCCAGCTGGCGCAGAGCCGTGTATATGCGCAGTTTGACGGGAAGGTCAACAAGGTGGAAAAGGGGCTGATAGGAACTACAAGCAATGTTGAGAAATGCATAATGACTGTAGTTGACGATCAGGAAGGATATTTTGAGGCGCAGAAGCAGGATATGATACCTTACCTGACAGCGGAGAGTTACAGCATGAAAGTGATGTTCGGAAACGGCAGGGGCGATTACGAGCTGGTTCCCCGTGATATTGATAAATGGGGAGAGAAGCAGTATTTCTCCATTCTTAAGGGCGATAATACCGAAGCTCTTGAGGTGGATGATAAGGGTGATATCACCATTATTACGGCCAGAAAGGAAAATGCCCTTTATCTGCCTAATGAATGCATACGTAATGCAGGTGATAAGAACTATGTATATGTGGTTACCGAAGAAGGGCTGCGGGATGTGGTCTGGGTAACCGTTGGTCTGCATGGTGACGGCGTGACCGAGATACTGGAAGGCCTGAATGAAGGCGATAAGGTTATAAGAAGAGGATGAAAAGGAAGAGTTTAATTAAAAAAGGAATACAGACTCTTTCACTGATCCCGCTTATCTTGTGCAGCGCATGTGGGAAAGATAATGCGGAAGTGCCGGAGGAAGAAATAGTCCTGCTTGATCCTGTAAGCGTGGCCCAGAGCTGTGTGGCTGCAGAATACAGGGATATATATGATTACAAGGTAACCGGCGCGATCTGCGCACCGGCTCTTTCGGAATGCGTGATGGAAACCAGCATGACTTTTCTGGGATATGAAAAGACTCCCGGAGAGGAAGTTAAAAAGGGTGATGTTCTGATCAGCGGAGATACAGGTGATCTGGATAAAAGGATCTCGGACCAGGTCAAGAACATTGCGAACATGGAGAGCAATCACGCTGACGATCTGGAGCAGAGAGCCGATAATCTGGAGAAAGCAAAGAAGAATGACTGGGAGGGGCAGAGGACTTTATCGGAGCTTCTTGAGGTACAGCCGGATGAAGACGCGCCCAACTATGATGCATGGATGGCCAAGCATTTTATGGAATTCTACGGACCGGCCATGGCTGATCTGAATCTGAGGCGCACCGAAGAGCAGAATAAGGAAAGCGCGGAGCTGTATGACCTTGATCTGGCCAGACAGCAGCAGATCCTTACGGAGCTGCAGAGGGAAAAGAATAACAAGATGCTTTTAGCCGGTCGCGAGGGTACGGTTGTGGCTCTTGGATTTGTGGACCGCGGAAATTACAGCGATTATTACCGCGCCGGTGACTGGATCAGGGAAAATACCATCAGCATGGCGCTGGGGGATACTTCCGTTAAGCAGTTAAGATGTGATTATATCAATAATTCCGATATCAACAAGGCAAAAGATGTCTATGCGCTGGTTGACGGTCAGCGTTTTGAAGTGCAGTATGAGCCCTTAAGCTCCGAAGAGTACGAGCGTCTTGAGGAGAAAAACGGAAAGGTATACGGCATATTCAGTGTTGAAGACCCGGAAGGCGTTATAGACTTTGGCGATTTTGCAACTATCGTAATGGAGAATGAACATAAGACCGGCGTTCTGGCGGTGCCTTCTGACTGTCTGTTAAGAGAGGGCGATGATTATTATGTTTATCTTTTTGATGGCAGCACTTACAGCGAGCAGCCCGTGGTCTGCGGCATATCCGACGGTCAGTACACTGAGATACTTTCGGGGCTGGATGCAGGGGATATGGTCAAGGCTGAATATAAGCTTCCGGGCGGCGCAAACGAAGCAGTGCTTAAAACGGGATCCGTTCATTCGGATTTCTCCGCTACCGGTTTCCTTTATTATCCCAGTGCAAAGCCTGTAGTCAATCCTGTTCAGTACGGTACCGTATATCTGGATGAGATATGCGTTAAGCAGTATCAGCAGGTACAGGCGGGTGAGGTTATTGCCAGGGTCCATGTCGTATCGGATCCTGTAGAGATCGAGCGTACAGAGCGCGAGATCCAGCGCCTTAACGAACAGATCGCCTGGTATAAAAAAGAAGGCGAAAAGGAAAACAAGTATCAGATCAAGAATCTGAACAAGCAGATAGAGGAAAAGCAGGAATATGTAAGCAAGCTTAAAAATGATGCGGCCACAAGAGAGATACGCGCCGGATATGACGGTGTTATAACCGAGATAAGCAATGCGGAAGCCGGCGAGATCTGGGCTTACAACAGCTCTATAGGCAGACTGGCGGACGATCAGTCCTGCTTTGTTATGGTGGAGGATGCCGACGGCAAGCTTACTTACGGCACTCCTGTGGAAATATCCTATCAGGATGAAAGCGGCACGCAAAAGAGCGTGGAATGTGAAGTCGCTACCGTTAATCTGAAATTACTGGATAAGAGCCTGCAGTCCGGACAGGCAGTTGTTAAACTGCCGCTTGAAGTGGCGGCAGAGATAGCAGGCAGCAGCCGTAATAATGAAGGCTGGTGGAGCTTAAGCCGCGTTAATGTAAAGGCGCAGCTCAGAAATGTTGATAATGTTTTACTGGTACCTAAAAAGGCGGTAAAGGAAGTAAACCGTACCACCTATGTTACCGTAATAGAAGATAATGGAGCAAGACGTCAGCAGGCATTCGTGTCGGGTGGCGCAGATTCTGATAATTATTGGGTCGTAACCGGCCTTACGGAAGGGACTAAGATATGCTGGGAATAATGCTGCAGAAAATGTGGCATAAGAAATGGATGAATCTAAGCCTGCTGCTGGGCTGTATTTTGCTCGTTGCCACAGCGGTCAGCTTTCCTTTGTATCAGTCTGCGGCTTATAACCGCATGCTTCATGACGAGTTCGATCATTATCTCTCTTCAAAGGGCGTATGGCCGGCCCAGCTTTCGCTTCAGGTTTCTACCAAGAAGGAAAAAGACGGAAAGACCATCACCAATATGGAGAATTTCATCCCCACGTTATACTCCGATCTGGGTGTAAAGGAAAGGGATACGATCTATCTGTATTCTATCACGGGCGGCACCGTGAATTCCGAGCTTCAGCGTAACGATGCCAATGACTTAAACGCACGTCTGGGCTTTAAGAGTAATCTTGAGGATCATATCGATATAGTAAACGGCCGTATGTATTCGGAAAGCGGTCTTTCGGATGACGGCGCGATCGAAGTGGTCATAAGCCAGAAATGCATGACAAAGCAGGGCTATCTGGTAGACGAGAATATGGTATTTAAGGCTATCAGGACCTTTGAAGGCAAGCCCATGCGTTATAAGATAGTGGGTGTTTTCCAGCCCAAGTCCGCAGGCGATCTGTACTGGAACGATAAGGAAACGGAATTCGACGACCTTTGTCTTATGAATCCCGAGCTTTTCAGGAACAGCTTCCTGGGAGAGAAGTCCGTTAAGTTCTCCATTGTCTGCCACTATACTGCGATGTTTGAGTATGATGACATAAAGGCAACAGATGCGGAGGAACTTCAGAAAAAGGTTGATTATTATGCGCATACGGGCTCTTACAGAAATGTCATCGACGAGCCGCCCATACTTTCTGTTCTGAGCGAATATAACAACAAGCATTCGCGCATCAGCGCCACACTTACCATCCTGCAGATCCCCGTACTGATCATGCTGGCGGCATTCCTTCTGATGATCTCCGGGCAGATGTATGAGATGGAGCGTAATGAGATATCCGTTATCAAGAGCCGAGGCAGCTCACGCTTCCAGATCTTTATGCTTTACCTGTATCAGGGACTGTTCCTTAGCGCTCTGGGCATAGCAGGCGGCGTGCCTCTGGGAATGCTGCTGGCCAGACTCCTTGGTTCTACCAGGAATTTCCTTATCTTTGATCTTTCGGAGCAGCTTAGCGTAAGTTTTGATGAGCGCGCTCT
>CAMOEK010000203.1:0-4513 GCA_946612125.1 uncultured Lachnospiraceae bacterium
TGTCTGTATTGCCTTTGCCGGAATGGCTTATCAGTTCATATTCATCGGCCTCTTCTGTTATAACAGGCAGTTCACTGATAGGGCAGATCATAGGCGTAGTGATAGCTCCCGCTCTGGCAGAAGAGATCCTTTTCAGAGGCGTGATACTTGGCAGATTAAAGAAAGTAATGCCTGTATGGAGCGCAGTGATCGTAAGTTCGCTTGCTTTCGCACTGGTACACGGTAATCCCTTATGGATAGCATATACCTTTGTGATGGGGCTTTTAGTAGCAATGATCGATGTTAAGTATGATTCCATAGTCCCCGGCATGATAATGCATTTTATGTTCAATCTGTACGGATGTCTTGCAGCAACGCTTATGCTTCCTTTGATAGTGTATATCGGATACATCTTAATAGGCGCAGGGATCTTTGTTATGCTTCTTTCCGGCGGAATAAGCAGGAACAAAGAAAGAGCAGCACTCTGCTGATAATACGGATATACAGTTTAACAGATTGTGATATAATATCCGGTATCGGAAGGATAGCTTCCGCTGCCGGATATGTTTATGCGCAGGGCCGCTGAATGGAATATTGAGGTGATGGATGAGAATAGCAGTATGTGATGATGAAGAACGCTTCAGAGCTGATATAAGGGATCATGTGGACAGGCTTTTTGGCAGCCTGGATGTGATGGTCGACAGTTACAGCGCTGCGCCGGATCTTATAGATAAGTTTGAAAAAAAGCCCTATGATCTGGTTTTTCTGGATATAGAGATGCCCGGGATGAACGGGATAGAAGCCGCCAGGAGATTAAGGGAACTCAGCGATAAGGTATATATAGTATTTCTTACGGGACATGTGGAATATGCGCTCGAAGGATATGAGGTAAACGCCTTGAGATATCTTACAAAGCCGGTAAATGAGGATAAGCTTAAGGAAGTGGTAAAATATGTATCCGATAAGATGAGCGACGCGCGGCATATAAGGATAAGGGTGGACGGAGAGGATATTTTTGTAAATATCAGTGATATCTATTATTTTGAAGCCCGTGATCAGTATGTGATGATATATACCAAAGATAAAGATTATCTGGTTAGATACAATCTTTCGGATTATGAAGAGGAACTTAAAAACGACGGCTTTTATAAAACTCACAGAAGCTATCTGGTATCACTTGGAAAAGTAAAGAAACTTGCTAAGAATGAGGCTGTCATGGAAGGCGGAGGGGCGGTCCCGGTAAGCCGGGGCGCAGCATCAGGGCTTAAAGAAGCCCTGTATGCGTACCTGGAAAAAAATGCTTTCTGATCATACCCGCAGGCATTGTACCCGGGCTGCCTGTTTTATGCAGCGTTGAAGAAAATCGGCGAATCTGTTAGAATACGAACCATGAATGAGAAAGGGATCGTAAAGCTGCATACTCTCCGCAGGCTGGATATAGCCGGCAGTTCAAAGGGTGATCAGGAAAAGTATTATGACGAGGACAGGCGTGCTTACATAAAGCTTCCGTTTTACTACGAAGGGAAATACTGGAAGGATTATATGGTTGAGCATCTGTCGGGAAAGCTTTTTGAAGACGACTATACGCTGGGAATACAGATAGTCGATCAGGAGATCATTATGACGGACAAAGGCCTGCCGGCTGTCAGGTCCGCCGATTTTTGCGCCGATGATGAACAGTGGCTGTCAGTTGCGAGGATCTTTGAGCGCTTCCGCGTATACCCGGAAGATGCAAAGAGCGGAGAAGAACGTCTGTGGCAGATCATGAATACTGCCGAAGAATACTGCGGCATTGATCTGTCTGCGTATCTTACGGTAATGTTTGTGGCGGATCTTCTGCTGTTGAATGAGGACAGGCATTACAATAATCTGGGACTCTTGTATACGGATTCGGGCAGTTTCGGCGTGGCTCCGCTTTTTGATTTCGGACTGGGGCTGTTTGAACACGGAAAGATCTACGAGAATAAGAGTCTTAAAGAGATAGAGCCTGAGAATATCAGACTGAGACCGCTTGGCGTTACAGGCCTTAAAGCATTGGATCTTATGGCTGATCTGGGCTATCGGGAAGATATAGCTTATGTGGTCTCGGGCATACGCACAGAACTGGAAAGAGAACTCTTTCCTAATGATAACGGATACGAATGGTATTTATATATATCGGATAAGCTGAGGAAGACATATGAAAGGAAGATTTGAGCTTGGCAATCTGTCAGGCACCCTGATGAAAAATGATAAGCCTGTTTTGCGCTTTAGCTTTAATGACGGGGTTTTGCGGGATAAAGAGATAATAGATCCAACCCTGCTGCCTTTTGATATGCTGGATGAAGTCTGCCAGCGCACGATAGAGAATTTCTTTTATTACAGGGCAACGCCGCTTTCAAGGCAGAGGCTTGATGAAAGCCTTGAGGAATACAATATCCCCGCCGAGTACGAGGCGATGATCAGAGCCGGCAAGGGGCGATGCGCGCACGATAAGTACTGGCTCGCCTGCTGAGCGGGATACTTGCAAAAATCCCATTACTTGTTTAAAATACAGCTTTGTAATATCGGGAGGACAGTGATATGCGTGAGATGGATTTTAAGATGGAAAGGCCCGGACTTCTGCAGGAAGGACAGGAAGTTACGGTGACGGAAGGTTTGCTGCCCAGCAGTTATTACTATACTATAGACCCCTCGCTGGCTATGTCTGCGAATTTCAAACTCCGTGACAGGCTTTATGTGAATAAAGGGGTGGTAACAAAGGTACAGGAAACCCCGCGAGGGTTTTATGTAACGGTAAAGTTTGAAGATCAGTAGGAGGAAAAGTAAAATGAGAAAGATCAGTACGGAAAATGCGCCCGCGGCCATCGGCCCTTATTCACAGGCAATAGTAGCAGGAAATATGCTCTTTGCATCGGGGCAGATCCCCATTAATCCGGCAAGCGGCAATATCGAGGCCGAGGGCATTGAGGCTCAGGCGGAGCAGGCTATAAAGAATGCCGGAGAGATACTTAAAGCAGCAGGCACCGACTACGCGCATGTTGTAAAGACTACCTGCTTTTTGGCAGACATGGCTGATTTCGCAGCATTTAATGCGGTATATGAGAAGTACTTTACGGAGAAGCCGGCCAGAAGCTGCGTGGCTGTAAAGACCCTGCCTAAGAACGTTCTGTGCGAGGTGGAAGTGACTGCATATCTGGGGGATTAAGCAAAACTTGCAAATTACAGCACTATGAGTTATATTATAGGGCGATATTTACGGGGGAGGAGCGCATGCAGCGCTAAGATCCGTGATCCGGAGATCGGAAAGATATCCGGAATAATACAATTAAGTAAAGCGCATCGGATAAGATGCAGTAAAGGAGCGTAAGAAAATGGCAAAAGAAAAAGTAATACTGGCATATTCAGGCGGACTGGATACTACAGCCATCATCCCCTGGCTTAAGGAGAATTTTGATTATGAAGTGATCTGTGTCTGCATCGACTGCGGACAGGCAGAGGAGCTTGACGGACTTGAGGAGAGAGCTAAGTTCTGTGGAGCCGAGAAACTCTATATCCTTGATGTTACCGATGAATTCGCAGAGCATTATATCGTTCCCTGCGTACAGGCGCATGCAGTGTATGAGAACAAGTATCTTCTGGGTACTTCAATGGCTCGTCCTCTTATCGCAAAGAAACTGGTTGAGATAGCTCGTAAGGAAGGCGCAGCCGCTATCTGCCACGGCGCTACCGGCAAGGGTAATGACCAGATCCGTTTTGAGCTGGGCATCAAGGCTCTGGCTCCCGATCTTAAGATAATAGCTGCATGGCGTAATGATAAGTGGACCATGGATTCACGTGAGTCCGAGATAGAGTACTGCAAGCAGCACGGCATCAACCTGCCTTTTTCTGCAGATTCTTCTTACAGCCGTGACCGTAACTTATGGCATATCAGCCATGAGGGTCTGGAGCTTGAGGATCCTGCAAACGAGCCTAACTTCGATCATCTGCTGGTGCTGGGTGTTACACCCGAGAAGGCTCCCGATGAGGGCGAGTATGTTACCATCAGCTTCGAAAAGGGCGTTCCTACCGCTGTTAACGGCGAGAAGATGAAGGTAGCAGATGTTATCCGCAAGTTAAACGAGCTGGGCGGCAAGCACGGCATCGGTATCATTGATATAGTAGAAAACCGCGTAGTAGGCATGAAGAGCCGCGGCGTTTATGAGACACCGGGCGGAACCATTCTCTACGAAGCTCACCAGCAGCTTGAGGAGCTGATCCTGGATCGCGAAACCACCAAGACCAAGCTGGATATGGGTAATCTCTTTGCACAGATAGTATACGAAGGAAAGTGGTTCACACCTCTTCGCGAGGCTGTACAGGCTTTCATCGAAAGCACCCAGCAGTATGTTACCGGTGAGGTTAAGTTCAAGCTCTACAAGGGCAACATCATCAAGGCAGGCGAGACCTCTCCTTACTCACTGTATAACGAGAGCATCGCTTCCTTCACCACAGGTGATCTTTATAATCACCACGATGCAGAGGGCTTTATCAACCTCTTCGGACTTGCCAGCAA
>CAMOEK010000204.1:0-4450 GCA_946612125.1 uncultured Lachnospiraceae bacterium
AGATCCATGTCCACGCGGGTGCTGATGCCGTCTATGCGTCCGCTCGAAGTGTACTGCCATATGCTGAAACGCCCCGTATATAAGGGGTCGGAACGATACTCAGCCAGCCAGTGAACAAAGTCCTGCAATTCCTCATCATGAAGATTATTGTAATACCACCATCTTCCGGAATAAACGCCTGCATAAAGCCCGGCGCTTTCTATCGTCCTGCAGAAAGCTTTTACCACGTCGGTGCGTGTCTGAGGATCCAGGCCGTCGGCCCTGCCTTCTCCGCCCGCGCCCTCAACATCAATGAATACAGGGTAATCCAGGCGGTAATCCTTGCAGAGCGTTGCCACCATCGATGCCTCTTCCACAGCTTCTATCTCATTTATGGCCTGAGTGAAGAAATAAACTCCCACTTTGATGCCGGCGTTGGTGGCGCCCTCTATATTCTGCGCGAATTTGGAATCTTCTATCAGTCCGCCCTTTGTGGAACCGCGGTAACCGCAGCGTATGATGGCAAACTCGACTCCGTCAGCCGCAACCTTTTCCCAGTCTATATCCTGCTGATATACGGAAACATCTATTCCCAGAACGGCGTCGCTGCCTTCCCACTTGGCTGCTACTTCGGTTTCGTCCGCATCCTCTTCGCCCACGGGCTTTCTGGTATCTTCTTTGGCCACATCCACTTCGTCTTCGCTCAGGATGTAAAGCCCTATGTCTTCTATGACCGTATATTCAAGCTCATCGCTCACGGATACGCGCATGGGATCCTCGGGCGTTCTGAATCCGTCAACATCAGCAAGCTTAACGTAATACTCACCGGCTTTAACACCGGGAATGTATATCTGGCCGTCCTGATCTAAGTCCTTGTATTCACCCAGCGGATCAACATTCACAAAAAAGGAATGACCCGTAACCGGCTTGCCTTCGGCATCGGTTACGGTGATGCGTATATCTTTAAGAACACTGCTGGCCTGCAGATACAGACGTCTGCTGTTGTCGGCGGACTCCGATACCTGAACGCTGCTCACCACGCTACCGCTGTCAAAAAAGGCATCATCCTTTAAAAATGCACGGTAAGGATCCTCTTCTTCGGAGACATTCTGCGCGCCGCCTTCCGTTCCGCCGGGTTTTACCGCCGGTTGATTGGTCTGCCATACCAGCAATACCAGCAACAATATCGCTGCCGCTGCCGAAACGATTGCGATGTTTCTTACACGTTTATCCACTTTACCTTACAGTCCGCCTGCCACTTCCTTAAGATACTGTCCGTATTCTGTTTTCATCAAAGGCTCTGCCAGTTTGAGCAGCTGCTCCTTTGTGATAAAACCGCGTTTATAAGCTATCTCTTCTATGCATGAGATATACAGGCCCTGTCTCTTCTGGAAAGCTGCCACGAAATCCGCTGCATCCAGCAGCGCGTCATGATTTCCGGTATCCAGCCATGCAAAGCCTCTTCCCAAAGTCTCCACATGCAGATCACCGCGCTCCAGATAAGCATTGTTTATGCTGGTGATCTCTATCTCGCCTCTTGCCGAAGGCTTAACGTCTTTGGCGATGGCCACTACGTCATTATCGTAAAAATACAGGCCGGGTACTGCGTAATTGCTCTTGGGATGCGCCGGCTTTTCTTCTATGGAGATAGCCAGACCGTTCTCATCAAATTCCACGACGCCGTACTCCCTGGGATCACGCACATAATAACCGAATATCGTGGCTCCTTTATCGCGGGACGCAACTTCGCGCAAAAGCTTCGAAAAGCTCTGTCCGTAAAAGATGTTGTCACCCAGGATCAGCGCCACGCTGTCGCTGCCTATGAATTTCTCGCCTATGATAAACGCGTCGGCCAGTCCTCTGGGCGTTTCCTGCACGGCATAACTGAATTCCATTCCAAGCTGGCTTCCGTCACCCAGAAGCTCCCTGAAAACAGGCAGATCCCTGGGCGTGGAGATTATCAGTATTTCCTGTATCCCCGCCAGCATCAGTATGGACAGAGGATAATAGATCATTGGCTTGTCATAGACAGGCATGATCTGCTTGGAAACAGCCTTGGTCAATGGATAGAGTCTGGTGCCGGAACCGCCGGCAAGGATTATACCTTTCATCTGCATATACCTCTTTTCGGGGTGAGCTGTATCTTACACATTATACATTGTTTCGTAGTACTTCTGGTAATCGCCGCTGGTCACGTTTTTCATCCAGTCCTCATGCTCAAGATACCACTGAATGGTAAGGCGTATGCCCTCTTTGAACATGGTGTCGGGCTGCCAGCCGACAGCGGCTTTTATCTTATCGGGAGCTATGGCATAACGCCTGTCATGTCCCTTGCGGTCTTCCACATAAGTGATCAGATCCCTGCTGACATTTGCCTTTCTGGGATCGGAATCGGGCAGGATCTCCAGCAGTGTGTCTATGATTATCTGCACTATTTCGATATTCTGTTTTTCATTATGTCCGCCCACATTGTAGGTCTCAAAAAGCTTGCCCTGCTCCTGCACCATGTCGATGGCTTTTGCATGATCCCTTACATAGAGCCAGTCGCGGACATTCTTTCCGTCACCGTATACGGGAAGCTTCTTTCCGTTTAATGCATTGTTGATCATCAGCGGGATCAGCTTCTCGGGGAACTGGTAAGGTCCGTAATTATTTGAACAGTTGGTGATGTTTGCAGGGAAATGATAGGTATCCATATACGCCCTCACCAGCATATCCGATCCGGCTTTGCTGGCGGAATAAGGCGAATGGGGCGAATAGGGCGTGGTCTCGTAGAAATAACCGTCGCCTTCGGGAAGTGAGCCGTACACCTCATCGGTGGATACATGAAGGAATTTCTTTCCTTCGGGATAGGTGCCGTCTTCCTTCTCCCAGGCAGCCCTTGCGCAGTTAAGCATAACAGCGGTTCCCAGCACATTTGTCTTGACAAATACTTCGGGATTCTTGATGCTGCGGTCCACATGGCTTTCTGCCGCAAAATGCACTACCCTGTCGATGTCGTTTTCGGCAAAGATCCTGCTGATAGCATCCTTGTCGGTAATATCCGCCTTTATAAAAGTATAATTGTCACGCTCGTCTATGCCTTTTAAATTTTCAAGATTTCCGGCATAGGTAAGAACGTCGACATTGATGATGCGGATCTCATCACCGTATTTCTCAAACATGTAATGAATGTAATTGGAGCCTATAAATCCGGCGCCCCCGGTCACAAGATAAGTTCTCATTCTTTCTCCCTTCGATCAATAGCCCATGTAGCTGTAATTCATATCCACATTCCCCTTTATGCCCGAAATAGAGCCCTTGGAGGAATACTGCCATATATCATAATGCCCGCTGTAATCGGTCTGGCTGGTATAGTGCGCCAGCCATATCTTATATCCGCCTATGACGCTCATATCCAGCGAATAGCCGTACCAGCTCTTTGACGAATATACGCCTCCGGCGTATCCGCCGTTGTTGATGGTCTCGCAGAAAGCTCTGGCCACTGCCGACCTGGTTGCGCGGTCAAGACCGTCGGCCCTGCCGTTTTTGTTGACCGTAAACTCAACATCTATAAAGATGGGGTAGGATATGTTGTATCCCTGAGCCAGGCTTAAGCACATGGAAGCTTCTTCCACCGCCTCCACCTCATTCACTGCCTGGGTGAAGAAATACAGTCCCACTTTGATGCCTGCCGCCTGTGCTCCCTGTATATTGGTCCTGAAAGTAGGATCCTCAACCAGCACGCCCGTGGAAGAACCACGGTATCCGCAACGGATGATAACGAAGTTTACTCCGCTGGCCTTTACTGCATTCCAGTCGATGGAGCCGTTCCATTTGGAAACGTCTATGCCCAGGATGCCCTTGCCAGCGTTGTTTCCGCCGCTGTTGCCTCCGGCATTCTCCTGAATGAGCACGCCGTTCTCGTCAAAGTGATACTTAACGCCCTTTATGATCTGGTCGCCTGTAACTTTATTTCCGTTCTTATCAAAGAAATAGGTCTTTCCGTCTAATGTCTGCCAGCCGGTATAGATATATTCTACCGTGCCCTGGATATAAAAGGTTTTTTCCTTGTAATAGTCGGCGTAAACGGCTTCCTGGTATTTGTCGCCGTTCTTTATATACAGCTGATTTCCGTTCTTATCCTTAAGCTTTGTGGTCTTATCCTTTTTAGGATCCTTCTTGTCGTCCTTGTCCGTAGGAGTGGGGCTGCCGGAAGGATCATCTCCCGTAGGCTTGGGAGTGGGTGTTTCGTCCGGTCCCGGCGTAGGCTCGTCCTCCGGGGTGGGTGTAGGCGTAGGAGTCTCATCGGGCTTAACGGGAATGGGCGTAGGAGTGCTTGTGGGATCTTCTGCCGCGCTGATCGTTCTGCCCGCGCCGATCTTTATGTCTGCGTTGGTTTTAATGTCCGCACTGTTTTTAGTGTCTGCTTTGGTTTTTATGTCTGCGCCGCTGCATGGTTCGCAGGCGGCTGCTAAATTGCCTGCTGCCG
>CAMOEK010000205.1:0-4439 GCA_946612125.1 uncultured Lachnospiraceae bacterium
TTGGCCCGGTTATACTTATTTAAAGGAAAAACCTACAGACAAAAACTCGAAAAATGAAGCGTTTGTCTGTAGGTCTGATTTTTGACTTGTATCTTTTGGGATATCGCCTAATTATTTAAAAAACTATTCCAATACCATCTTAACTTCCGCGCCGCCGCCCACGGCGTTGGATATCGTGAGCTTGCCGCCGTGAAGTTTGGCGGTGTTCTCGGCCATGTAAAGGCCGATGCCGTAATGCTTTTTGCTGCTGCGGCTCGCTTCGCCCATCTTGAAAAGGCCGGCGCTGCCACGCACTTTTCTTATTTTGAAAAGCGCGAAAAAAGCCGCCTTCAAAAGAGGCGGCCCTAATACTTTCAATTCATCTTGTATATCAGAGTTTATACTTCGCGCAGATGTCCGGGTAGAACTGCTTGAGGAGTGCATTCCACTGCTTCGCGGTCTTGCCGACGTTGACGTAATAGCCGATATAACCGGCAACTCCTGCGGCTACGATAAAGCCTGCGATCGTGACCACGCCTATAACAACACTGTCAGCTGCGATCATGGTGCCGATGCCAAGGATGAGTCCGAAGGCTGCAATGACGATGGCGAGGATCAGGATGGGTGTTTTCTGCTTCTTCTTTTTCTCGCTCAGGATATTAAATGCCTGAGAGATCTGCTCTTCCTTATATTCCTTCTTGCGCAGTGCGCTTTCGAGCTGGACACTGATGCTGTAAACGGGGATCTCGACAATCTGCATATGAATACCTCCATTGAAGTGCTAGGAACAGAATATCAGATAACAGAACGGTTTTGTACCTGTATTTAATTGCAATGATCAAAACCTGCATTCCTTAGTGGTAACATCAAGACTTTATCCCCTGTTTATATGATTTTGCGCATGTTAGTCTTTAGGCAGATAAGATGTAGAGGCGCAGATCAGCAGCAATTTCGGGGGAGGACCTGCTATGATTATCGAGCGCATTAGATTCTTTTTAGAGTATGGGGGAGGGCTTTCCATGCTCTCTGTCCTGTTGTGGATATTATGCGGGATGGGGATCCTTTGCATAATGGTATTTTGCGGGAAGCGGAAAGGCGCATTGCCTGAAGCTGACAGAGATGCAAAGATCTCTGAAGATGTGACTAATATTGCAGCGGCAGCTTTGGTTCTGACGCAGATGCTGTTCCCGGTATACGGATATTCGATGAACCCTTTGAGCGGTTCATATCCGGGGCATATGAAGCCTTTTGGCGAGGTGCTTTTCGAGCTGTTTACCAGGCTCAATATTCATTTTTTTGATCCATTTAACTGGTACCGGGACAGCAGCGTTTATATGTATGTGATGCTGACGGCGGTGCTGTGCTTTTTTGCCGGCATGTTCTTATACAGGAACGGGCTGAAGATAAAGTACAAGGCATTCTTGTTACTTCCGCTGGCTGTGCTGACCGCAACGCTTATATTTTGTCTGATCAAAAAGGGTAACCGTAAATGGTTTTTGCGTGATTTTCCGCAGTATTATTCTCTTCTGACTTTAGACTGCATCTTGCGGTATCTTTCGACCGCATTCGTGATGATCGCTGTTCTTTACGGCATATACGTACTTCTTAAAAAGCTCATGCGCAATGAAGTCATTCCTTTGATCGTGATACTCGTGCTGTCATTTTTCGCGCCCTGCGTATTTGTGGTTCATGACGGGCTGAAAGCATCAGAACCCGTGCTCAAGTATCTTCATTTCGGCCCTGACATCCCGCTCTTTCCGATCGGCATGATCGTGATGAAGTTTAAGGACAAACTCCTGCCAAAGACAAAGAAGGGAACCCTTATATACTTGTTCTCATGGCTTTTTGCCGGTGGCCTTGCTTACTGGCTCCTCTTTGAGATCCAGTATTTCCTGGCCAGGCGCGCCGGTGTTCTTTTATCTGCCGCAGACAGCTGTGAGCCTCAAGCATATGCTAAGGCAATGGAAAGCTTAAGGCCGATCTATAAAACAGCCTGTGTGCCGTGGCTTATCATAGGTCTTGCGCTGTCGATGGCGATCTTAGCATTAACGCTTCTTTTCAGGACCGGCAATCCGGTAACCGCTTTCCTCAGGAAGCATTGTTATCTTATTACGGTGCTGCTTTTCAGCCGGCATGTTTTCTTTGCGATCAGCGGTCACAACACAGATTTTTGGACTGAGCTTCTCAAACTGCCCGAAAATCTCCTCATTATCGTACCCGTCTTCTACTTCGCCCTTGCTGTTTTACTGGCGTATCTGATCAGGCGCTTTGTTCTTGGGCGTCGAAAATAGTTAAGCCGCATCTGTCATTCTGAAGGACGTAACGATTTAGTATAATAGACTCTGACTGAACCGGCTGACGGGCAGCAAACAGGAGACAAACGTGCATGGGACAGAACATTCTTGATTTTTTGAATTCGGCGGACTCGATTTTATATTTTCCAATACTGATCATCGTCATGACAGTTGCAGGTCTTTATTTCTCGTTCAGGACAAAGTTTGTTCAGCTCCGTTTGTTCAAGGAATCATGCAAGCTTCTGTTAGAGCCCTCGGAAGATAAATCAGGAAAAACGGTATCGTCGTTCCAGGCGCTCATGATATCCACTGCTTCACGTGTCGGAACAGGCAATATCGTAGGCGTCTCCACAGCTGTCTGCATCGGTGGCCCGGGTGCGTGCTTCTGGATGTGGGTGATGTGCATCATAACGGCCGCTTCCGCATTTGTGGAGAGTACGCTTGCACAGATATTCAAGAGGAAGGATGAGACAGGGCATTATTTCGGAGGCCCGGCATACTATATCGAGAGGGCGCTTCACGCACCCTGGCTGTCAGCGGTATTCTGCGTTTTCCTTATAGCGACATACGGATTCGGATTCAATCTATTGTGCTCATATAATCTCCAGTCTTCATTTGAGGCTTACGGATTTTACAAGGATAATATGTTCGAGCTGTTCGGCAATAGAATAAGCATTGTTGCCGTAGCTGTCGGATTCATCCTTATGGTCCTGGTGGCATTCTTCATGCTCGGAGGAGGCAAGCGTTTGGTCAGGTTCACAGAGATCCTGGTTCCATTTATGGGCATCGCTTATGTGCTTATATCCCTGATCGTTATCGCGGTCAATTTCAGAAATATCCCTTCCATGTTTGTGGAGATCTTCAAGGACGCATTCAACTTCAAAGCGATATTCGGCGGCATCACAGGATCGTGTCTTGTATACGGTATCAAGAGAGGCCTTTATTCCAATGAGGCAGGCGTCGGTTCCGCACCTAACGCTTCCGCTTCAGCAAACGTCACTCATCCTGCAAAGCAGGGACTCGTCCAGACCTTATCCGTATATATCGATACGCTCCTTCTCTGTACTGCGACCGCGCTGATGTGCTTGTCTTCAGGTGTAGAGCGCAGTGAGGCTGTGGCAGGCGCGCAGTATGTGCAGAATTCGGTCTCAACGGTTTTCGGAGGCTTCGGACCGGTATTCATTACCATGGCGATGG
Source organism: uncultured Lachnospiraceae bacterium (assembly GCA_946612125.1). Lineage (GTDB taxonomy): Bacteria > Bacillota > Clostridia > Lachnospirales > Lachnospiraceae > NK4A136. The sequence goes on from CAMOEK010000205.1 coordinate 3,471, forward strand.
TGCTCTTTGCTTTCACGACACTTTTAGGAAATCTTTTCTACGTTGATAACGCGCTGGCATTCCTTAATCACAAGAAGATGCCTTCGAAAAGATTCCTTAACATCTTCCACATCATTTGTTCCGTCGTTATCTTCTTCGGCGCGATCATTCCGATGGATGCCGCGTGGGCTGCAGCTGATATCACAATGGGCGGCATGACGCTTATAAACCTTCCTGCCTGCGCACTTCTCGGAAGCATTGCAGTCAAGACCCTGAAAGACTATGAGGCGCAGAAGAAAGCCGGCAGGAACCCTGTTTTCAAGGCCTCGGAAATCGGTCTTGAGGCTGAAGAAACTGATATGTGGAAATAGAAAGGAAATAAGAAATGAGCGTATCTGAAAAGCGCATTGAATATGGTTCGGACAAGGCCTCTGACAAGCAGAAGGCGCTGAGGGCGTCAGGCAGTATGGATGCCGGTTTTCTGGAGATGGCAGATAAGGTATATGCGCATCTTAACGATGAGATATCGAAGAAGATCTTCGAAGCCAGGCTGGAGTATGCCAAAACGGGCGATCTGGGCTATATCACAGGGCTTGATTCAAAATACAAAAACTTAAACAGCGACATGCGTGTGTATGTTGAGAAGATCCAGAAGGGTTCGCACTGCCTGATCTACGGCGCGGGCGTTGCAGGGCATTATCTCGCAGGAAGATTCAAGAATTTTGGAGTGCTGATCGACGCGTTCATCGATCCGGATGAGAGCAAGGGTCCTGTTGACGAACAGACGGGGATCAAGGTGATCACGGAGAAAGAACTTGCTGAGAACATTGCCCTTTACGGCGATAAGACGCTAGTTGTCTCTTACCCCGTTAAGCCTGTGGCGGACAAGATCCGGAAGCGCCTTATCGGTGAGATCGGAATAAGCGGGAATAACATTATCGGAGGGATCTTCGACTGGCGCAATAACCAGGGCCAGTATTTCGATTATTT